>NZ_JAELUG010000009.1 GCF_016429255.1 Rhizobium sp. ASV8 | reverse complement strand
CAGGTAATGTTCGCCCGTCGCCGTGCTCAGGCCGCGATTGACGGAGCGTGAGAAGTTGAAGGCTTCGGAGGCGACAGCGGCGGAAAAATTCTGATGTGATCGGCGATACCGCTCGTAGAGATTGAGCACCGCCGGATCCGTCGAACCATTGTCCACGACCAGAACTTCGAAAGTCGGATAATCCGTCTTTTCAAAGAGATCATGAAGGATGCGCGAGATCAGATCGAAATTGTCCTTGCTGGGAATGACGATCGAGATTTTGGGCCACTCGCGAGGCGGTTCGAAGACGACGCGATGCAAGGTCTTGGTCAGCGTTCCCTCGACCTGAATTGCCTGCTGTTGCCGTCCGAATCTCTCCGTCAGCGCCTTTCTCGCATTCGTGGTCGCGGCGTCCATGAATTTACGCGAGTAGGTCTTGCCATTTCGACGCCACCAGTAGGCCGGATAGGGCAGATGCAGGATGCTGTGTTCCGGAAGCCCTTCCAGATAACGCAGCAGCAGATCGTAGTCCTGCGAGCCGTCATAGCCGGTCCGAAGGTAGCCGATCTCCCGAAGGCGATCGTGGCGATAGATGGAGAAATGATTGATGTAGTTGACGCCGCTCAGCAGAACGGAATCATAGGCTGGCTTGAGCATGACGCCGGTCGGCTTCAACGTGTCGTCGACAACGAGCTCGTCGGTGTAGAGGAAATTGGCGCCCGGGTTTTGCTCCAGCGTATGCCGGATGAGCTTGAAGGCATGCGGGGCAACGACATCATCGTGGTCGAGAAAGGCAATCCATTGACCGCGGGCCTGGAATAGCCCGGAGTTGGTGGCCGCTGCGATGCCACCATTGTGTTCGTTCAACACGAAGCGAATATTGTCCTTCGCCTGTCTCGACTTATACCACTGACGCGTTTCCGCAGACGTCGAGCCGTCATCGCTCAGGATGAGCTCGGTGCCTTGTTCCGCCTGCATTTCGAAGGATCTGACGAGATCGTCCAGATACCGAGCTGGCGCATTGTAAACGGGAACGATAACGCTGAGCCAGGTTCCCGCCGTCGCCGATACGGGCGAAGCGACAAGATCAGCCGCAAGCCGATAATTGGCATCCGCATATTGGATCGTCAGGCTGGCGGCCCGCTTTCCGAATCTGAGCTTCGGTATTTTGGTCCAGTGCCGCGGCAGCTTGCCAAGATCGACGCGCTCGGCTCGGTCTCCCTTGTCGAGGAGGTGAGTTATATATTTCTCGGCCGATTTGGCGGAGGAAAAGGCTCTGACGTCGAAGCTGAATGTCGTCGGGAAGCTGGCCGGATCGGCTCGGAGCGCGCAAATAGTGCCTACCGCGCCAATATCCGCCGTGATGATGAAACGGCGTGCTTCCGGCAGAGAGACGGCATCCCTCTCATGAAAACCGTGGCCGCGATTGATGTAGAACTTGGGATCTATCGGCTCATCGGTTGCGGCTATGTGAAGGACGAGCAACCTCTTTCTGACAGGCGAGAACCTGATTTCAAAGGCGGGATCATCGCCTTGCGACTTCCATAAATTGGGATCGGCGCCGGTTATGTTTTCAGGCTCAAGATCGGCGTTTGGTAAGATCTTCAATGTCATCAATTTGTTTCTATTCACGTGCCTGTAGCGCGTTGTTTAGAGAATGGCGACGTCATGTTGTGTCACTGCCGGATAGAATCGAACGCCGGGAAATGTCGGCGTCGCTTGCTCTCGCATCCTGTCAATCGAGTATCGCGTGGCGTCGCGGGCGGCAAGACGGCACTCACGATCATTCACCAGTTGATCGATCGCAGCCGACCAATCTTCGACAGTATTGCTGATATGCAATTCTCCGGCGACCGCGCAGCGCGCGAATGTCGGGCATTGCGAGAAGATGGCTGCGGCTTGCAGTCGGGTGATATCGACACGCTTGGTATCGGCACGGCTCGCATTCGTCTTTCCCGGAAGCAGGGGGACGAGGGCTATATCGGCATTCTCATGCGTCGTCCTGGCAAGATAGGCCGGCCACGAGAGCGGAGCGACGATCGTTATTCTTGCGGGATCGATACCCAGCCGATTCCAGCAACGCGCAAGGGCGCCACTAGCGAAGACCTCGAAAAGCAGGTTGTCATGCCGCTCCATCGCGGCCTTGACGATCGGCATGAGGAATTCATGTTCGTGACGATGAACGCCGGTCGCGTGATACACCATCTTGAGCGGCGTCACGTCTTCGATCACGGTATTTACGGGCACATTGGCGGGGTGCGCCGGCAAAGGGTTCAGGATATCGATCTCTTGGCCGGCAGTGGCAAGCGTGCGAGACAGAGCTTCGGTAGAGACCCATATATGGGTCAACAAACGATTGACCCGCGGCAAGGGACGAACAGCCAGCGTCATAAGCCGGAATTTGTAGAGCCAGCTTGCTTCTCTACCCGTCACGACGGCCCTGATGTCGTCGTCGACAAAGTAAGCCACACCGGCAAGACTTTCGCGCCTTTCTTCTAGCCAGCGCAGCTGCGGCGGCTTTATGTAGCGACAGATGACGACGAAGAGGCCGTCGCTGTCGATCGCATCAAGGGAGTCGTCGAGGCTCTTCATGATGACAGGCAATTCGGCGAGTTTGGCCCGCTCATCGAGATAGTAGCTGACTGTGGGATTCGGGTATCGAGAGAGAATAAGCAGCCGCTTTGCCGCGCCTTGACGATCTCTTGCCATCGTCCCCGAAGGCTGCGGCCTGGGAAGCAATCGATAGAGGACATCGCGCAGAACTTGCATGGGCCCCACCATGCTGCGCTAGGCGAAGCGATTTCGAAGATTTGCGAGAGCGCCGAAAGCCGCCCCCCAAATCAACAGTGTCGCGCCAAATATTCCCGACATCCAGAGCAGCCGCTGCGGATATTCCGCTTCATCCGGCAGGTCGGGGGCAAGGAATGTATCGAGATAGAGCAGCTGCTGCTTGCTGACGAATCGAACCTGCTCCAGCGTCTTCATGCTTATGGCGAACTGCTGTTCCGCAAGGGTCTGCTCAAGTTCGCGCTGAGACATGTCGACAGATACGTCGGCAAGGTTCTGTTCGGATTTGTTCTGTCCGGCGATCTGGCTGTTCAGCTGGTCCAGTTGTGCCTGCTTGCTGTCGATTTCCCGCTTGAGGACGCGCATTTGCGGCGCGTTCGCCGATACGGTTCCGAGTTGCGCATTATACCTTTGCTGGAGATCGATTTGCTCTTTCCGCACCGTTGAGATCAGGTTTGTCAGGACCGTCGACGATCCTTCTACGCTGAGGACACCCGTCTGGTTGCGCGCCGCCAGAAGATGGTCTCGAGCCTTCTGCAGCTGGCTCTTGGAATTCTCCAGGTTGGTCTGAGCCGTCGCAATGACATCGTGCCAGATGCGGTTGTTGACGTCGTTGACCACGCCTTCCGAGGCTTTGACGACTTCCTGCAGGACTTTCTGGGCGTCGACCGCCGAAAAAGCGCGGACCTTGACCGTGACGATACCGCTATTGGCATCGACTTTGACGGAGATCATATCCTCCCAGTATTTCAGCAGTTTTTCCGAACTCGCGTCGCTTTTGAGCCTCGCGACCGGATCGATGGACGAATCGCCATACAGCTTCTGGAAATCGACCTTGCCTTGCAGGGCCGCGACCATGTCCTTGCTCTTGATGAAATTGGTAACGATCAACGTGTCCTGGACGATCTGTGCCGCCGGCAAACCGGTGACTTTGGCGAGTTGCCCGCCGCCGAGCGCCGGCGTCGAAGACCGCACGGTAAAGCGGGTTTCCGACTGGTATTGATCGGATGCCATGAAGGTGAAGTAGCAAACCGAAGCGACATTGGGGATGACCAGCAGCAGAATGATCGATGCGAGGATAGAACGGCCGATGATTTGTTGCATCGGCCGTGGTCGCAGACCGACCGCCTTGAACAACTGGCTCCGCCTCGACGTCGAAAAGCGCAGCTTCCGCGCCGTCACGGACAGATTGGCAGCCACACTGCGGCTGTGCTCCGTTGCGCTGAGCTCAATCGTTTTTGGCGCGTTTTCGGTATCGTGAGCCATATAGAGCCTTGCCGGCAATCCCTCGTGTTCTATCGGTTCAGTCTATAGTAGGCTTCGATCGCCTGTTCCACCTCATCGAAAACGATAAGCCTGCCGTCGACAAGCAGCATGCCCTTGTCACAATGCGTACTGATCATGCCCATACTATGGGAAACCATAATGATATCGGAAGTCTTGCGTCTGTTTTCGAACGCAATGCGGCAACGCTCCTGAAAGCGGGCATCGCCGACGGCAAGAACCTCATCCACCAGATAGCATTCGAATTCTATGGCCATTGAAAGGCCGAACGCCAGGCGAGCACCCATCCCGGAAGAGTAGGTGCGGACGGGAGCATCAAGATAATCGCCCAGTTCCGCAAACTCTTCGACGAAGCGCGAGACCCGCCTCACATCCTCTCCATAGGCGCGCGCAACGAAATGAACGTTGGCTCTTCCTGTCATTAGAGGATTGAAGCCGCTGCTCAAGCCCAGCGGCCAGGATACCCGTACGTCCTTGGCGATCTTGCCCGAATTGGGCAGCATCGTTCCGGCGATCATGCGTATGGTCGTCGATTTTCCCGCGCCGTTCACGCCCAGCAGGCCATAGGAATAGCCCGACTGGAATTCGCAACTGACGCGATCAAGAATGACCTTTTTGCCAGCTTGTGTCTTGAAGAATTTCGAGACGTTGTTGAAGCGGATCATGACGTGCGTTCACTCATATCCGATGGTCTTCGACGGATGCCCAGATAAGGGAAAGCGTCGCCCATGTCACGATCAGCGCAAGCAATATGATCAACGGCGTACTGACGCGGCGAGGGAAAATCGACTCCTCCGGCAGCACAGGTTTGACGAACACAGCAAGATAGAGCGTCTTGCGCAGTGCTTCGGCCAGGACGGCATCATAGTTCTTTTGCGAACTTTCATACAGTTTTTGCGCAATGAGACGATCCGTGTCGAGCCTGGAATATTCGAGCAAAGCCTTGGCGAGGCTTTCATTCTCCGGGCCTGTCAGTTCGGTTTTCATCTTCTCGATTTGCGCGTCCAAGCTATCTTTGGCGAGGTTCAGCTGTTGATAGGTCGGAGAGTTCTCGGCATTGGATTGCCGCATGACGAACAAGCGGGTTTCAAATTCCATCTTCTGGGCCAGCAGGCCGGTCAGAAGCGTTCCGCTATTCTTGGCCTGCGTCTGCGGACTGAGCAGCCCTGACGCATTCTGAAATTGATTGAGCGCGACCAAGGTGTCGCCATAGGCTTTACCGCTCTTTTCGACATCCGCCTTCATGCTCCGGACGATGTCATTGCGCGCCCGCTCGGAGAGCTCGTTGATCAGCTTTTCGCTTTCGTCGATGATCGCATCTGCCAGTTTTACGGAGTCGTCCGGGGCAAAGGTCCTGACTTTCAGGGTTATGATGCCGGAGGTGACGTCAATGTAGGCGGTGACGTGGTCGTTCCAGTATTTCAGGAATTCTTCGTCGGATTGCGAAGCACTGAAACGCGTCAGAAAATCCGCATCCTGCTTTGTGAACATCGAACGGTAATCGAGTTTCGCGCCGATCCGTTTCAAGATCTCTGTCGAATGGATAAAGCTGGTAACGACATAAGCATCCTGCGAAGCGGAACGCATGTTGAGGGCGCTGGCACCTCCGCCAGCGGCAGCATCGCTGTTGTCACTGCTGTCCGTGGTCCCTGATACGGCTCGGACGGCAAAGCGCGCTTCGGCCACATATTGATCCGAAGCAATGAAGGCATAATAGATCGAGCTCGCCACGAAAGGCAGGATAACGAGGAAGAGAAAGCCAATCAGTCTGAGCGGCGGCTTGCCGCCGGCTTTGGCTTCCGGCTCCTGTCCATCATGCACCGGCACATATTCGATCTCTTCCAGATCGTTGCGATTGCGTTGACTGGGCATCCTGCGCCGGAACAACGACGGCAGGATGTGCCGAGCCGGCCTTACCCGCAGCTGTTCCTGGACTATTGCGTCTTCGATGACTGGTTTGGGCATGTCAGCTTGCAATCGTTTCCCGCAGTGCAGATCCGCTTGGCTTCATCGCTTCGCGTACGTAATGATCGAAAATCAAATCTTCTTCGAGCATGAGCTCGGCAATATGCAATGAACGGAGCCGTGTCGCAACGTCTTCAAGGGTGCTGTGTCTTGAGGGCAGCGGGAAGTCGTCGACTGAAATTCCGAGCATTTCGCTGACGGCACGCTGGAAGTGGAGGCTGTCGGTGTCACGGCCAACGATGGCAAAGCGCGAGAGAAGATCGATTGCTGTGGCGACATCCGTGCGCGTCACGGTTTGCTCCGGTATCGTCGTCGCCAACTGGCGGGTGACGGGCGAGACTAGCACTGTGCGGACATTCTGTGGCGCCTTCTTCAGCACCGTCTTCAAGGACGTCTCGTCGTCGAGATTGACCTCTGCAAAATGCTCGGCCGCCGGTGCCAGGATGATCTTGTCGCGATCGCCGAAGAACGAGATCTGGGTTTTCGCCATCCGTTTGAGAAGAAATATTCGCAAGGCCAGTTCGTAGTACGGGTCGGTGAGCAGAGCGATCGCCTTGAACCCCTTATCCAGAAATTCCTCATAATTGCGCATCAGCAGGCGGCCGCTAATGTAGATCGACTGTATGGCGTTAAGATGAAACGCCTGAAGTGTCGTCTCGTGGCCGAAGCGCTCCACGGATGAAATCTCGTATTGGAAATGGCGGCCACAATGATGGTCAAACTTGACCATCGGCAACAGTTGCGTTTCGAGTCGCACGACTTTCAGGGGGATTGGCTGCAATACCTGAGGCCGCCGATAGATCAACAATCCCGACTTGGCGTCGTGGATTGTGAGCGAGGTACGATCCGCCAGGTCGGGAATGATCGCTGGATCGAGCTTGAAACCGACGCGACCGTCTTCGTGTCGTCCAGAATCGATGACAGCCTGCTTGATCTGGTCGCATGGCAGTATCATCAACTCGCCGCTGGCGTCGGACACCCTGATCTGCGGCTTGTCTGAAAAGCCATCGGGGATAAGGTAGCCCTCAATCAGGTCGCCATGATCATGCTCAAGGTTAAATAGCACCTATGACCTCCGGTGCCTCCACCTGCTGCGAGCCATATCCGGTTCGAGTATCTAAACGCATCAAATTGTCCGCCACACCGCTCAACGCCTCGATATTGAAAGCCAGCGCTGAGATTTCCTCAGGATTCGCTAACTGCCTTGCGCGCGAGAAGCGAAAAGCTCGGGCCACCCGGGTGGTTCAGGTCTTCATCGCGAATGTCAATGTGACTGAAACCAAACGCGCGTAAAAGTGCCAATATATCGTCCCTGTGCATCCAAAAATGACGATCCTTCATACCGCCGCAAAAGGATGCATTGGCATTCGCGTGATGATAGCTGCGCTCGTAATAGCGCACTGAAGCGCCGTCAACCGTCCTGGTCTCGACATTGCCACTAAACGGAAGCCACCGCAGGTCGTCCTTCGGCATCGCTTCCTCCAGGACGAAATGCGTCCAGATGAAGACCGCATTGGATCGCTTTGCCAGCAGTCGCAGAAACTCCCCTGGATCCGCCATATGGTAGAGAACGCCGGATGCGATGGTGAGGTCGTAGACTTCGTCTCGCTCCGCCAGCCACGACTGGATGTCACCGAGCATAAAGGAGGCGTTGTCGATCTTCAAAACCTGCTTTGTGATAAGACATCTCAGGAAACAGAGCCGGTTCGCTTCGATCGCATCGATTCTTGCTGCTCCCCGTTGGTTCAGCATGTACGTATGCATCCCCTCAAGCGGCCCGACTTCCAAGATCGCTTTGCCTTCGATCGAGCCGAAAGTCTGCAGGGCCCAAGCTATTCGGTCATCAGCGTAAAGAGGCAGCGTCCCGGCCTCGAGATTGAGTTCCGGCGGAAAGGCGCAGTTCCATCCCGGAAGCGCGTTGATGGCATTCTGGTGGCTTGGTGTACTTTGCTCGTACTGGTCGAATATTTCCAAGGGATTTTTCGACGATTTCTTTTTTAAGCGTTTTGAAAAGCCGAGCATTCAAATGACCTTCAGTTCCATCGGTGTCTAACCGCATTGGAGGAGTTTGTCAGACTGACTTCGGGGTGAACCACCATCCAAAGCAAGCCTTGAAAATACAGTTCCTAGCAAAATGGCGTATTTTATGAACCCCTGCCATCCAGCTTCAATTTATAGATGTCGCTTTCGCACGGAGATGACCTCTATCCATTAGAAAGGGGCATCAACCCGATTTTCTCGTCGCTACCCGGTGATTGTGATGATGAAAGCCTAGATCCGGCAGTTCGAACTCTTATGGTCTGCTGCTTTGGAGTGAATAGAGGTTGAGAGTTTTAGTCTTCTACAGGCATTGGTAAGTGGATGAAAAGCGGGGTGAGGGCGAATCCATGAAATTCAATGTCATTGCTCTGGCGGGGTCCTTGTCGATGCTATTGATTAACGACGGTTTACCATCTTTCCAAGAATTTTAATCTAAATTCACCAAAGAGTAGCCCGATAAATTGCCTTGCGCGCATTTGGCCCCTATACACCGGTATGGTCGGGTAATTATCGGGCCACAAGTGTGTTCCGATGACCGCACCTGGTATTTTTGATTGCATTCCCAGTGTTATGGGCTTGTTGGCGGGCGCCCGTTATGCTTTTCAAAGCGTCGTTGAATTTTAAGGCATACGATGTCAGCCCAAGCCATCCGGTAATGGCGACAGCTAATAAATTTGAGGTTGTTCAGTTGATTCGTATTGGCGCTGTACTTTGCTGCGTGGCTCTGGCTGGATGCAATGCCGTTTCGAGCGAAGGGCCGCTTGCTGGCGCAATCAATAAGGATGCGGGGCAGTCCAGCGCCGAACTTGGTCGCCAGAATGCCGCCGTCTTCGATATCGTCGACATCGACAGCCGTAGCGCGCGCCTGGTTTCGGACTATGTTTCTTCAACGCTTAGCCGTCGTTTTGGCATTGGCGGTGGCGTCGGACCGGTTGTCATCGGTGTTGGCGATGCTCTGAAGGTGACAATTTTCGAAGCGGGCTCGGATGGCTTGTTTTCGACGTCGCAATCCAAACAGGTATCTTTGGATATAGTCGTGCAGCCGGATGGAAAGGCCGCGATCCCCTATGCCGGGTCGGTTCGATTCGCTGGCAAAACATTGGATGAAGCCCGGAAGGGCATTCTCGCGGCTCTGGCCAGCAAGGCTGTCGAGCCCGATGTCATCGTAACCAGCATGGGAACGCCGTCGCGAACCGTCACCGTTTCCGGCGCTGTTGGCAAGCCGTCTATGGTTTCGTTGGATCTGACCAAGGAAAAGATCACGGAAGTTATCGCTAAAGCCGGTGGCCCTTCGACCCAGCCCTACGAAACCTATGTCACGCTGGTTCGCGGCAACAGAACCGGTACGGTTCTGCTTAAGTCGATCATAGAGCACCCCTCCGAAGACATTTATGTCCAGCCGGGCGATCAGATTTTCCTCGTGCGTGATCCGAGGACCTTCACGCTGCTCGGTTCCGTTCGCGGAGACGGACGTATCGAATTCGGGGCCAACGACCTCAATCTTCTCGAGGCCGTTGCCCTGGGGCATGGCGCTATCGACGACTCCAGCAATGCCAAGGGTTTCTTCCTGTTCCGATACGAAGAGCCCGATATCGTAAAGAGCCTGCTTGGTCCGGCCCGGTTCCAGGGGCTGTTGCGTAAGGGAATGGCGACGGACGCCAAGGGACGTTATCCGATTGTCTACCGCTTCGACATGTCCAATCCGGACAGCTTGATCGTCGGGCAGACCTTCCCGATCAAGAGCCGCGACGTCATCTATGTGTCGCGCCATCCCTCGGTCGATCTCCGCAAATTCCTAACGATCGTTGGTACTCCGCTGGGTATCGCAGCCCAGGGAGCCGGGACGGCTGCGCTTCTGAACCAATAGTTCGGGATGGGGAGATCGAGGCGCTTTCCAAGGTTGTCACCGCCTTGGGTAGTGAATTTTGGGCGTCGGTATCTGTACGACTGGAGCGGATCAGACCTTGTTGGCGATGTGGAAATCGCCTTCAATTGTTGCGCATAGCAGCTAGTTTTACTAGGAACGTGCAGTTTGGCTTTTGCTGCTGCGTGTTCAGGTCATGGAAATGATATGTTGCACTGGTTGTTGCCGTGCCGCATAGTGGTTGCAAGTCTGGATCTTTTGATGATGGTCCTAGATTACCGCAGCGTGGACGTTGGTAGTGAAATTGCTCAGCTTTTTGTAGACATTTTTGCCGAGAGATCATGACAGTTGAGATTATCGGACGCGCAAGCGTTGCCCCCGGGGCGGGTTCGATCGAAGAGCTGCAGCTTCTGCTCAAGGAAGGGCGCAGCACGGTAGGCCGCATACCTGAGGACCGCTGGGATCTGGCGCGTTTCTGGCATCCGGCGGTCGGCGTTTCAGGAAAAACCTATAGCTACGCTGCAGGCGTCATCGATGATGTCTATGCGTTCGATCCGGCAGTTTTCGGCCTTTCGCAGCGCGAAGCCATGCAGATGGATCCGCAGCAGCGCATCCTTCTCAACGTCATATGGCGCGCTTTGGAGGATGCCAATCTGCCGATCGACGGATTCGAAGGGCAGAAGGTCGGCGTCTATATTGGAGCGTCGTCGCTCGAATACGGTAATCTGACAACCGAGGATCCTGCATCCGGCAGCCCGTATTTCATGACGGGCAACACTCTATCCATCGTTTCCAACCGTATCTCTCATATATTCGGGTTGCGAGGCCCGAGCATGACGATCGATACGGCCTGTTCTTCGTCCCTGGTTGCGCTGGATCAAGCCGTACGGGCGCTGGAATGCGGTGAGATCGATACTGCCATCGTTGGCGGCATTAATGTCCTGCTTCATCCAATGTCTTTCGTCGGTTTTGCGCAGGCGCGAATGCTCTCTCCAGAAGGGCTTTGTCGTGCTTACGATGATAACGGCCGCGGCTATGTCCGTGCCGAAGGCGGCGCGGCGATCCTGCTGCGCCGGACCGACGTGGCGCTGCGGGAAAAGGATCGCAGCTATGCCAGGATCCATGCCGTCGGTGTCAACTCCTCCGGTCGTACCAACGGCATTTCCCTGCCATCGCGCGACGCGCAGGCCGCTTTGCTGCGTTCGATCTATGAAGGCCGCAATATCGACGTCAACCGCATAGCCTTTGTGGAAGGCCATGGGACGGGAACGAAGGTCGGTGACCCCGCCGAAATCTGGGCGATCGGCGAAATCATCGGACGCAAGCGCCGCGCGCCGGTTCCGGTCGGCTCGATCAAGACGAATATCGGACATACCGAACCGGCCTCCGGGCTTTTCGGCTTGCTGAAAGCGATGATTGCGCTGGAAAACAATTTCCTGCCGGCGTCGCTGCATTTCGATCGGCCAAATGAAAATATCGACTTCGAAGGACTGAATGTTCGGATCAACACGTCTGCGATCGAACTTCTTCCTGCAAGGCAGCCGCGGTTTGCCGGCATCAACTCTTTCGGCTTCGGCGGCACGAACGCCCATGTCGTCATCAGCGATCCGGATCCGGTTGCGCCGCCCGAGCCGCAAAATCGCGGCGACGGGGTCGTCTTTGCCGTGAGTGCCCATACGGCGTCGGCGCTCTCGAAGCTGCTCGAAGGCTATAAGGCCTGTCTCGGACATATGGAGCCCAAGGAGGCTCGCCAAATCGTTGCATCCGCTGCTGCCAATCGCGAGCCGATGCGGCATCGCTTCGCAGTCCGTGCAACGGATAGTGCTGCCGTACTTGAGGCGATCGATGCGCACCTCGACGGTCGGAACTCGGCTGGGGAAGTCGGCGAAGCGCCGATGCAGGCTACAAAGATCGCCTTCGTCTTTTCCGGTAACGGGTCGCAATGGGCAGGCATGGGCGTCGGCGCCTATCAGGAAAATCGCCATTTCCGTCAGTGTTTCCAGTCTTTCAGCGCCCTGTTCGAATATTACCTCGGTGAGAAACTGACGGATATTCTGGTTGCACCGGATCTCTCGGCTCGGCTGGCTGACACCAAGATTGCCCAACCCTTGCTGTTTGCGGTTCAGGCTTCGCTCTCAGACTGTTTGTGGGCCATGGGCGTCAGGCCGGACGCCTTTTTCGGTCACTCCGTCGGCGAAATTGCTGCTGCTTACGCCGCCAAGGCGCTGACGGCAGCCGAGGCTGTTGCTATCGTCGCCAAGCGCTCGCTGCATCAGGATCTCCTTGCCGGCGAAGGCAAGATGGCCGCCGTGGTGCTCAACGAGGATGCGGCGCTCGCCTTTGCAAAATCGCATGGACTCGACAATATCTGCATTGCGGCGATCAATGCTCCAAACTCCGTGACGATTTCCGGTCCGGTTGGAGAGGTTGAGGCCTTCAGGGATGCGGCGCGGAAAGCCCACATCGTTGCCCATATCCTCGACATCAACTATCCGTTCCATCATCCGATCATTGACCGCGCCAAGGATGCCTTCCTTGCGGATCTGCCCGATGTGGCGCCGGACGGCGGGGCAGGGACCTTCATTTCGACCGTGACGGGCGAACTGCGGGACGGGCGCCTGCTCGACGCGCAATATTGGTGGCGCAATGTACGCGACCCAGTACTGTTCAAGGCCGGCTGTCAGGCAGCGATGGCGATGGGATGCAATCTCTTCATCGAGATTTCACCCCGTCCGATCCTGTCCAACTACGTCACGGAAATCGCAAAGCAGGCCTCGATACAGGTTGTCTCCATCTCGACTCTGCTCCGCGAAGTTCCGATTGGGGGTCATGATCCGGTTTCGCAGTCGTTTGCGCGCGCCGTTGCCAATGGCGCCCCGGCGCTGCGGGGGCGTGGCAGTGCTGGCCGCAACGCTTTCGTCAAGTTGCCGCCGCTTCCGTTTGAACTGGTCGAACTGCGTACTCAGCCGACAAGTGATGAGATCGATATCTTTGGCCGCGACGGCAAGAGTTCATATAGCTTACTCGGCTGGCGAACCGATCCGAATGGTTCAAGCTGGAAGAACCATATTGATGCCCAGCTGTTCGCGGATCTTGCCGAGCACGTGGTCGACGGCAAGGCAATCCTGCCGGGTAGCGGTTTTATCGAGATCGCGATTACGGCAGCGCAGCAATATTACGGTGCGGATGATGTGGAGATCGGCAATCTTGAGATCGTCCGACCGCTTGAGCTGCGTCAGGACCGCATGGTGGAACTTTCGACGATCCTATCGCCGGAAACCGGAGATATCGAGATCCGGTCACGCGAGCGTCTAAGTCATGATGACTGGACCGTTCACGCCGTCGCCCGCTGCCGCAAGCCGGTTGAGGACGAAGCGGCAGGCTCCGGCTCCGAATTGCGAAGCAAGGAACGGAAATCCGTCCTGACTTCCGAGACGACTTATGAGACGGCGGAGCGATTCGGTCTGCACTACGGTCCCAGCTTCCGGCTCCTGTCGAAGGCTGTTGCTTATGGTCACAGCGCAATCGAGGTTGATCTCAAGCCGGCGGCTCGGCCTTCGCATCTTTTCTGTGCGTACAACCTCAATCCGATGTCGGTTGATGCTGCGTTTCACGGGCTTGTCGCTCTGTTCGACCAGCTTTCCGGCGATGAAACCGGCGCGCCTTATATCCCCGTTCATTTCGGCACGATCAGAGTTTTCGGCAAGGGCAGAGCGGTCGTAAAAGCTGTCATCGACATCGATCGCTTCAGCGCCAATTCGATCAAGGCACGCTTCAGCTTGCTCGACGCAAACGGCGATCGCATTGCCGTTCTCGAGGATTGCCGTTTCCGCCGAACGCAACTGCGCCGGCGTGCGACGCTCGATTCCGTTGCATTTCACTATGAAGCTGTACCCTCAGCCACTTTTGCACGCCGATTGAATGCGGATATGCGGCTGGCTGACGCTGCGGTTCCCGGCGGAGATCATTCCTCCAGTAACGCAACCCTTCTGTTCGACGCGGCGATTTACCGGGCTTGCCATGATATTGCTTTGGCAGTTGGTGGACGCGACGGCGTGGTGTCGTTTTCCGATCTCCCCGGGGAGCCGGAATTCCAGTCCTTCCTCGTCAATTGCCTCTATATTCTCGAAGATGCCGGCATAGCATCGGCGACCGATAGCGAATGGAAGATACCGCTGGAGCCGACACTGCCGCCGGTTGCCGAGCTTCTGCAGGATATCTATCGCGAGGACGCTGGCCGGGTGGCTGAGGCCGTTCTCGTCAACAATGCCTATTGTGAGACGCTTGAGCGATTGGCGGCCACGCGGCGCCACCGGCTTGGACAACAGCCCGCGGCCGCCGCACTGACCATGCCGGCCGGCGCGACATTGGAGCATGTTCTTGTTCAATCCCCATTGAGCGAAAGACGGCTTGCGCTTCTCGGCGAAGCGGTGACTGCCTCCATCGAGGTGAATCCGGGAGCCGTGAGACACATTGTTGAAATAGGTTCGGTATCGCCGGCGTTCAGCCGCCGGCTGGCGGCCATTGCGGGGCAAGCGGGTTCTAGTCTTATCATCATCGAGCCGCGCGAGCAGGCGCGCCGTGCGCTCGAGATAGCTTTCGAACGCGATCCTAATGTCGTTGTGACGGAGCCGGGAAAGCTAACGGAATCCGCCGTTGCAGATGTCCTCGTTGCATCAGGGGACCAGAGCCGGCATCTCTTGCTGCACGATGATGGCATCAAGACGATCGTCCGGAAGCTCGTGGCACGCGGCGGCCAGCTGTTTCTGGCCGACCGAGCGCCGAGCGCCTTCAATGATTTCGTCTTCGGTCTGTCTGAAGGGTGGTTCGAGGACAGCCAGTCGCCGGAGTTTCCGGTGGGTCGGCTGGGCACAGTGGAGCAAGTAGAGGATCTCCTTGCGGCACTGGGCTTCGCCAAGGCGCAGGTTCGTGAATTGACCTTCCCGGAAGGCAGCCTGATTGCTGCGTCAGCAGTTGCGGAGCCGCGGCCGGAAGCGATCAGCCCCGCTGAAATTTCGGAACCGCTTCTGGTCCTGTCTGAACAGGGCAGGAAGGGCATGGTTGGCCTGGACAAGCGAATTGCCGTAATCGAAGTTGGCTCGTCGCACGCAGAGGCTGTCGATGCTCTGGAGGCGCTTGGTCGGCATCCGCATAGGATCGTCTATGTCGCGAATTCGAAGCGGGATCTCGACCCGACTGAACTCTCCCTGTCCCGGCTTTCGATATTCACCGAACTGGCGAATATCCTATCGCAAAGCAGCGACGGCATGAGGCGCAAATTGGTCGTGGTCTCCCCGGGAGGCTCGCCCCTGGTCGATGGATCTGTTGACGTCGCCAATGCGGGTCTGTGGGCTTTTGCGCGCGTCCTTCAAAACGAATACGACGCTTTCGACCTGCACCTGTTGGATGCCGATGCGGATGACAGACGTGCCCTGACGGCGGTCGAAACCATTTTGCGGGCGGAGACCGACAACAGAGAGTGGGTTTTGGAGCGCTCGACGGGAGAGGTGCGTGAAATCCGCGCCACCGCCGGCCCGTTCATCGCCACCGACGCGAACCGGCACGACTTCACGGCCGCGACGATCCGGCAGCATGTAGGTGGTCGTCTGGACAGCATGGCTTGGGAGGAGACAAAGCTCCCTGCGCCGGAAGAAGACGAAGTCGTCATTGCCGTTGAGGCGACAGGCCTCAATTTCCGCGACGTCATGTGGGCGATGGGCCTTCTACCGGAAGAGGCATTGGAAGACGGCTTTGCCGGCGCCACCATCGGTATGGAATTTGCCGGCCGGGTGTTTGCCGTCGGAGATGGCGTCGAAGATCTGCGGGTCGGAGACAAGGTTATGGGGATTGGGCCTGCGGCCTTCTCGACCCATGTTCGTGTCCGCCGCGACGGTGTAACCAGACTGCCGGAAAAGATGAAAACCGTTGCTGCGGCGACGGTGCCGGTCGCGTTCCTGACAGCCTATTACGCGATGGTGGAACTTGGCCGCATTCAGCCGGGCGAAACGATCCTGATCCATGGGGCAGCAGGTGGCGTTGGCCTGGCCGCACTTCAGATCGCCAAGCTCAAGGGCGCCAAGGTGATTGCCACGGCCGGCACGGTCGAGAAGCGGCGTTTCCTCGAACTGCTCGGGGCGGAGCGTGTGCTCGATTCCCGATCTCTGGATTTCGTCAGCGGCGTGCGCAGGCTGACGGGCGGCGAAGGCGTCGATCTCGTTCTCAATTCGCTTTTCTCCGAAGCGATGGAGCGCAGCATCGAGCTGGTCAAACCCTTTGGGCGATTCCTGGAACTCGGCAAACGAGACTATTATTCCGATCGCAAGATCGGCTTGCGGCCGTTCCGGCGCAATGTCAGCTACTTCGGCATCGACGCCGATCAGCTGCTGGTCAATGTTCCCGATCTGACGCGCCGAATCTTCGCCGAAATCGGTCAGCTCTTTGCGGATGAAAAGCTGACCCCGCTGCCGTATCGCGCCTTCGCATATGACGAGATCGGCAATGCGTTCCGGCTCATGCAGAATGCCGGTCATATCGGCAAGATCGTCGTACGCCCCCCGGTTCCCGAGGTCGATAGCGTCCTGCCTGCGCCGGCCAAGTCCCTGCGCTTTGATTCCAAGGGCGTTTTCCTCGTCGTCGGCGGTATCGGCGGCTTCGGGCTGACCGCAGCCGATTGGCTCGTCTCTAAGGGCGCGCGGCGAATCGCGCTAAGCTCGCGCCGAGGTGAAGCCGATGCCGAAACCAAGAAGGCGATGAGCGATTGGTCGAAGAAAGGCGTCGTGACGACTCTGCACGCCTGCGACGTTACCAACGAGGCCGCTGTCGAGACGCTGCTTGCTTCCATTCGTGCCGAAGGCGGACTTAAGGGCGTCATCCATGCCGCCATGGTCCTGGACGATGCGCTGCTTGCCAATCTGACGCCGGAGCGCAACCGGCCGGTTCTTGACGTCAAGATACGAGGTGCCGAAATCCTCGATCGCTTGACGCAGAAAGACCACCTGGAACTCTTCCTGCTGTTTTCGTCGGCAACGACCATGCTCGGCAATCCCGGGCAGGCAAACTATGTCGTGGCAAACGGCTATCTGGAAGGCTTGGCGCGTGCGCGGCGCGCAGCCGGCAAGCCTGCGCTTGCTGTCGGCTTCGGCGCGATTGCGGACAAGGGCTTCCTTGCCCGGAACAGCGAAGTCAACGAACTGCTCTCCAAGCGTATCGGCAAGGCTGCATTGAAAGCCCGTGACGCCTTGGAGCAGGTCGAGCGTTATATATTGGCCGACAAGGGGGCCGTCGATGCGGCCGCCGTCATGATCGGCGAAATCGATTGGAATGCCGTTCGCTTGCTGCCGATATCGGGCCGATCCCTGTTCGAGCCGCTGATGCGTCATGCCGGAAGCCATCAGTCGCTGAACGAAGGCGATAGCATCGATCTTGTGGAGCTGATCAAGGGCAAGTCGGAGGAGGAGGCACAAGCCGCTCTTCACGCGCTGGTCGCCGCCGAGATCGCTGCGATCCTTCGGGTGACCGAAGATACCGTGACACCCGACAAGGTGCTGAAGGACATCGGTCTCGACAGCCTGATGGCCATGGAACTCGGCATGAGCTTCCAGCAGAAGACCGGTTTCGATATTCCCTTGAGCGGTGTAGGTGAGGGCACGACCGTGAGCGACGTGGTTAGCCGTCTACGCGACCGCGTCATGAACCGCGGTGGCGATGGTGCGGAGGCTCCTCCGGCAATCGAGGATCAGGTGGTCGAACGCCTGACCCGCAGCCACACTGCCGAACAGGAAAAAAGGGCCATCCAGTGACCACGCAAGACGCCAATGGCGGCAGCCCGGCCGAGCAGAGCAAAAGCAGCCTGCTCGAAGAAATGCGCCGCGTCGGCCAATCCTCCGGGCGAAATCGCGCCGAGCGACTGAACCGGCAATCTCTGCCGCAGCAGCGTCAGGCGATCCGCTTCGAGGACCTGCCCGAATATAAGCGCGTCGCAACCCAGCGGATAGCGGGCGAAATGCTTGGCGTCGCCAATCCCTTCTATCGCTCGCACGACGTCGCTGCGGGTGCGACGACGCGAATTGGCGGGCGCGAATTCGTCAACTTTGCCTCCTATGACTATCTGGCTACCAATACCGACCCGCATGTGATGGCGAGCGCCAAGGAGGCGATCGATCGCTTCGGGATTTCCGCCTCGGCCAGTCGCCTCGTCGCAGGCGAACGACCGGGGCATGTCGAGCTCGAGAAGAAGCTTGCGGAAGTCTATGGCGTCGAGGCTGCAGTTTGTTTCGTCAGCGGCTACCTGACCAATGTGGCGGCGATCGGCTGCCTCATGGGGCCTCAGGATCTGGTGATCCACGATGAGTTCATCCACAACAGCGCATTGGCTGGCATCAAGCTTTCAGGCGCCGTGCGGCGGCTTTTCAAGCACAACGACGTGGAGAATCTCGAGAGCATCCTGAAGACGCTGTCATCGGATTTCCGACGTATCCTCGTGATCGTCGAAGGCATCTATTCGATGGATGGTGATGTGGCCGACCTGCCGGCCCTGCTTGAGTTGAAGGCCCGCTACGGTTTCTGGCTGATGGTCGACGAAGCGCATGCGCTCGGTATCCTCGGCAAGACGGGTCGCGGCACGTTCGAACATTTCGGGCTCGATCCGCGCGATGTCGATATCTGGATGGGTACGCTGTCAAAGACGACGTCAAGCTGCGGCGGCTATATCGCCGGCAGCAGCGCGCTTGTCGATATCCTGAAAGCCGAGGCAGGTGGTTTCGTCTACAGCGTCGGTCTTTCTCCCGTTCTTGCAGCCGCCGCCATCGCCGGCCTCGATATTCTTCAGTCCGAGCCGGAACGGACACAGCGCCTCAGCCGCAACGGGCAGCTGTTCCTCGAATGTGCAAAAGAGGCTGGTCTGGATACCGGTATCAGCATCGGCCGCTCCGTCGTGCCGGTTATCGTCGGTGATTCGCTTCGTGCCGCTCAGCTTTCCAATGATCTGCTGGCTGAAGGCATCAATGTGCTGCCGATCATCCATCCGGCGGTGCCAGAAGGTATGGCGCGTCTCCGCTTCTTCATCACCTGCGATCACACCGAAGAGCAGATCCGCCGGGCTGTCGCCTTGACGGCCGCGAAACTGAAGAGCTTGGAGGACAGGAATTTCGGACTGGCCTCGCTTGACATGGAAAAGATGATGCAGTTGTTGCCGATGACGCAGACTTCGGGTGGCAAGCCATAGCATCAGGTTGGGGATTTCATGCACGTTATCGTCACCGGGGGCTCGAGCGGGATAGGTCTGGCGATAGCGAAAATCTACGCAAGCAGAGGGGAGCAGGTGTCTCTCCTCGCGCGCCATCCGGGGCGTCTGGAAGAGGCGCAAACCGAGATTGCAGAGCTGCCAGGTAGCGACAGGTCGCGGATTCAGACCATATCCGTCGATGTTACCTCCGCTGCTCAGACCTCGTCGGCGATTGAAACCTGCGAAGCGTCATTCGGGCCTTGCGATATTCTCGTTGCCTCCGCTGGTGTCGTCGAACCTGTTGCTTTCGATGCGATGCCGCCTTCCGTCTTTGACGAGCAGGTGTCGATCAATCTGCTCGGAACGGCAAATGTTGTGCGCGCGGTCTACAAGGGAATGAAAAGCCGTGGCGAGGGCAGGATCATGATGATCTCCTCCGGCGCCGCCTTGATCGGTATTTTTGGCTATACCGCCTATTGTGCCTCGAAATCCGCATTGAGCGGTTTCGCAGAAGCCTTGAGAGCGGAGGCTGGTGTCCACGGCATCCAGGTGTCTATCTGTTTCCCGCCCGATACGCTGACGCCGCAATACCGGCACGAGATCGCCATGCGGCCAGTCGAGGCTGAAATCCTGATGGGCTCCGTCAAGCCGTGGGAAGCAGAGAGGGTGGCTGCAAAGATCGTTGGCGGTGTGGATCGGGGGAGGGCAAAGGTCCATTTCGGATTTTCTCTCGCGATGCTTGCCTACTTCGGCCCGTTGATTAAGCCGCCGCTGATGTGGTGGTTTTCGCGAAAAACGCGAAAGATAACAGGAAAAAGACAGCCTGACCCGGCCGAGGGGGCAGACGACGGCTCGTATCATGGTAAGTAAGACCCAATAGTGATTGAGGTTGTACGGTGGGCGATGCCGGGCTTCCGGCAAGAAAATTGGCAGGTAAAGGCAAGTCAGTGAATCGGTGACCTGTCTCCAGCAGGCTCAGAAACGCTGTCACGGTCCGTAGGCATTGGATGGCGCAGTCTTGAAACTTCATGATTTTCCATTTCTTTTGACGCTTTCCTGCTTCGCGATTTCCTGTGTCGTCGTGTTTATGACCGACATTTTCGCAATGCCGGCGGCGATCAACGCGCAGAATCGTACGGAGAGAACCTGGCGGCGCCGTCTTTGCGACTGGGGCGTCAAGCTTCCCGTGATTGCATTGATCTATGCGGCCTTCTTTGCGATCTCCTGGCGCCCGATTTATAGCTGCCAGGCAGTCATCAGTTTTTTCGTTATCTTCACCGGAATTTCGCGAGCAAAATTCGAGTTTATCCGGGAGCCCCTGGTCTTTTCCGACATCGCGCTCGTGGTCGACGTCTTCAAGTACAAGGAGATCTTTTACGCGACCTCGCTGAATATCTTCTTTTGGATCATCGCCTTCGCCTACGTATTCGGCCTGAGCGGCCTCTATATGTATTGGGAGCCGTCGATCCTGCCGCTTCACAATCGCATTTTCTGGGTTCTTCTGATGATCGCCGTGGCCATTTCGCCATGGCTTGCTCTGTTCAGCAGGGTTGTCAGCGAGCCGGTCTGCCATTTCACGCAGAAATATCTCGGCCGGGTCGATGTCAAAATGGACACCGTCCGATTCGGAGCGTTCTCCTCGGTGGTTTTCCATTTCGTCATCTGGGTCGGCGTGAAACGCGAAGCGATCGTCTCTGATCTCTCGGGGCGTTTTATCTCTGCTTTGCATGAACTTTGGGAGCATGGCGACGACGAGCCGCTGATCGTCGTATGGCAATCCGAATCCTTTATCGACCTCCGGCATTTCGGCGTCGAGAGCCTCAAGCTTCCGAACCTCGATCGGCTGCGGGAGCAGGCAGCCCAATGGGGCCGGATGACCAATGTCTTCGAAGGCGGCTATACACTGCGGACCGAATTTGCGGTGCTAAGCGGGCTGTTGCCAGAGAATGTCCATATCGACGCAAGCTATCCCTATCTGCGCGCCAGCCACTACAAGGATGTGGTCTGGCCGGCGCGGTTGAAGAAAGCTGGCTGGAAGACCCAGTTCATCCATCCCTACGACAAGACATTCTTCCTGCGTCACAAGGCTCTGCCGCAACTTGGCTTCGACCGGATGATGATGCTCGACGAGTTCGATCACAATCCGGAGCGCGATGGCCCATATGTCAGCGATCTCTCGCTGACGAAAAGCGTGATTCGCGCCATCGACGAGGACGGTACGGACAAGAATTTCATCTTCGTTGCATCCATGGCGAATCACGGTCCCTGGGAACCGGGTCGTTGCGGCGATCTGGATAATCCGGTGGATATCTACAGCGAACTGCTGATGCGTGCCGATCACGCGCTGGGCAATCTCGCACATCACCTCGACAGATTGGATCGCCCGGTCTGGTTGCTGTTTTACGGCGATCATGCGCCCCTGCTGAAGGCATTTGCCGATCCGTTCCCGGATCCGCGGACGGATTATGTCATCGTTCCACTGGGGCGGGCCCGGGCGCATTCGCAAAAGCCCAAGCCGCCGCAGGAAGAAGCGCCCTGGAATTTCATCGGCGCTATGCTGCGCTATGCGGGCCTAAGTACCGAGGTTCCGGAATAATGGCTGAAGGGCGGGGGGAGGCCGGTGATTCCCCAAAGGTATTCCTTTTCCTGCAGGGGCCATCGTCACCGCTCTTCGTCGAGACGGCCAAGGAGTTGAAGGCGGCAGGAACTCGGTGCATCCGCATCAATCTGAACGCCGGTGACTGGATTTCTTGGCGCGCGGGCGATGCAATCAATTATCGCGGCAATTTTGCCGGTTGGCGTAGCTACATCGGGCGACGAATCGAAGCCGACGGCGTCACAGATATGATTCTGCATGGCGAGGAGCGGCCCTATCATCTCGTTGCCATCGAAGAGGCGAAACGTCGAGGTGTCCGCGTCAACGTCGTCGAGATGGGTTATTTGCGACCGGATTGGGTGACGCTCGAGCGGGACGGACTGTCTTCCAACTCCCACTTCCCGGCGGATCCGGCCTATATAATCAAGGCCGCGTCCGGTCTGCCGGAGCCGGATTGGAAGCGCCGCTTCAGCCAGACCTTTCGCGCGGAAGCGCTCTATGATCTCGCATACTATCTTCCCGTCGCCTTTCTATGGTTTCTCTATCCCGGCTATCGGCGCCACGGGCTCTACCATCCCCTGATGGAGTATGCCGGATGGTTGCGCAGACTGCCGGCCAGCGGCAGGCGTGCTCGCGAGGCTGAAGGCCTGATCGAGAAGCTGACTACGGGCGGCACGCGATTCTTCGTTTATCCGCTCCAGCTTCAGACCGATTTCCAGCTGCGTTCGCACTCGCCGTTCCATTGCCAGCAGGACGCCATCAGGCTGATTCTCCGCTCCTTTGCAGAAAATGCGGCTGCCGGCACGGAACTTGTCGTCAAGCTGCATCCTCTCGATAACGGGCTTGTGGATTGGAAGGCTTACATCGGGCGCATCAGCGACGGATTGGGATTGTCGCCTCGTGTCCATTTCCTGGACGGCGGCAATCTTGACCGGCTGATTGTTGCCAGCCAAGGGATGGTGACGGTCAACTCCACTGCAGCGCTTTCCGCGCTGAATGTCGGCAAGCCCGTGAAAGCGCTGGGAACGGCTGTTTACGATATCGAGGGGCTGAGCGACCATGCTCCTCTCGACCGATTCTGGCGCCACCCAGCGCCGCCGTCAGCAGAGCTTCGCGATGCGTTCGTCAGATTGCTTGCCGCTGCCGTACATGTTCGGGGCAATTTCTGTTCCAGCGACGGCGCGCGCGCGGCTGCAAAGCAGATCGCCGAAAGGTTGCTGTCGGGAACGGTCAATTTGCCCGGTGCGTATGTCGATCCGCCGCCGAGGGAAAGGCCTGTAAAGATTCACGTTGCCTGACAAATACCCGAATCGTTGTTTCTTGATCATTTCAAGTTGATTTGCGCCGGTATGGTCAATATTGCGGCAAATCATTATCTGAACTTGTAGTAATATAAGGTCGTGATTCGGCTTGAAGCCGGAAAACATCTAGTTGTTTGCGAGGGAGGAGACCTCATGGACGGCAGCAAAATGGAAAAATTCATGTTGAAAGAGTTGCTGATGATCATCGCGGCTCTTGTCGTGGTTTCCGTCGGACTCCTCGGAATCGTCATCGTAGGCAATTACTGAGCTGTAATCACAGCGATCCATGGGCGTAATTCGCCTCGGACACGACCTCGTCTCGCGTGGCCTGATCACTCTTTGATTTAGTTTGGGAAAATGGTGGGCGATGAGAGACTCGAACTCCCGACATCCTCGGTGTAAACGAGGCGCTCTACCAACTGAGCTAATCGCCCTTCAGCGAAGCGGGTCATTGCCCCGCCGCATTCGGTGGCCGTGATCTATGCGGAACGACGACAAACCGCAAGAGTGTTTGTGAAGATTTTTTGATTTTTTTGAATTTTGCACATCCTCGACGGTGGTCGTCCACATATGCCGTCCTCAAACCGGCAGGGCAGCCACGGGACGCGCCGGCTCTTATGCAATGCGTCCGGTGGGAACCTGCCATGTCAAATCGGGAGGACAGAAAACTGCAGGCAGGGTTGTCCAAAACAATTCGCATTCTGTCATCGATTTGTATTCAAACCTGCTTGACACCCAAACACGAACCCCGTAGTTAGCCGCTCATCGAACGGCGAGGGCCGCTTTGATGGGTGCGAAAGCAGCCGGAATACTTGAAATGAAGTGCGGGTGTAGCTCAGTCGGTTAGAGTGCCGGCCTGTCACGCCGGAGGTCGCGGGTTCGAGCCCCGTCACTCGCGCCATTTTCAAGGAGAATTCCGGTTCTTGCGCTCGGCTGAAATGCCAAACAATGCGCGGGTGTAGCTCAGTCGGTTAGAGTGCCGGCCTGTCACGCCGGAGGTCGCGGGTTCGAGCCCCGTCACTCGCGCCATTCTTTCCAAGCCTTTACAATTAAACACCAATTTATTGCGTTTGCGAAAGAGCCATTTGGCCTTTGCGCCGATTTGTCGCGATGCCGTCGCAACATATTGATATCTACCGCTCGACAGTACTCCAAACGACAGATTCAAAAGGCTTGCGCCCGCGCTCCGGCTGCGCTAACCACGGCTTTGTTGCAACACTCTTTCGCTTGCTTGGGCATTTGCTCAGATGCGCCGCCCCGGCGCTGATCGCAGGCAGGGATGGACATGATGACTGGACTACTCAGTTCCTATATTCCGATAGCGATTTTCATTGGTATTGCCTTGGTGATTGGCCTGGCGTTGTTGATCACGCCGTTTGCCGTCGCCTTCAAGGCGCCTGATTCCGAAAAGCTCTCGGCCTATGAATGCGGCTTCAACGCATTCGATGACGCCCGCATGAAGTTCGATATCCGCTTCTACCTGGTATCGATTCTCTTCATCATCTTCGACCTGGAAGTCGCCTTCCTTTTCCCGTGGGCCGTATCCTTCGGTGCGATCGGCTGGTTCGGATTCTGGTCGATGATGGTGTTCCTCGCGGTGCTGACCATCGGCTTTATCTATGAATGGAAGAAGGGAGCCCTGGAATGGGAGTAGCCCCAAGCAACACGACGCTCGTTGCGCCGCAGCCGAAGGGGATCATCGATCCCGCAACCGGCAGGCCGGTTGGCAGCAACGACCCGTTCTTCGGCGAGATCAACAATGAGCTCGCCGACAAGGGTTTTCTGGTCACCTCCACCGATGAGCTGATCAACTGGGCCCGTACGGGCTCGCTGATGTGGATGACCTTCGGTCTCGCCTGCTGCGCCGTCGAGATGATGCAGGTTTCCATGCCGCGGTACGACGTCGAACGTTTCGGTTTTGCGCCGCGTGCTTCGCCGCGCCAGTCGGACGTCATGATCGTTGCCGGCACGCTGACCAACAAGATGGCGCCTGCGCTCCGCAAGGTCTACGACCAGATGCCGGAGCCGCGTTACGTCATTTCGATGGGCTCTTGCGCCAACGGCGGCGGGTACTATCACTATTCCTATTCTGTCGTGCGCGGATGCGATCGCGTCGTGCCCATCGACATTTATATCCCGGGCTGTCCTCCCACGGCGGAAGCGCTGCTTTATGGCGTGCTTCTGCTGCAGAAGAAGATCCGGCGCACCGGCACGATCGAACGGTAAGGCAGGGGACAAGGTATTATGAGTGAAGCCCTGAACGAGCTCGCCGCCTACCTCACGGACGTTCGCAGCGCCCTGATCTCGTCTAGCGAGATCAAGTACGGCGAACTGAATGTGACGACGACGACCGAAAACGTTATCGCACTGCTGACCTTCCTGCGTGACGACGCCAAGTGCGGCTTCGTCAACATGACGGATATCTGCGGCGTCGACTGGCCGCAGCGCGCCGAGCGTTTCGACGTCGTCTATCATCTGCTGTCGCCCAAGAAGAATCTCCGCATTCGCATCAAGGTTCCGGTTGGCGAGGATCAGCCTGTTCCTTCCGCCTGTGGCATCTATCCCGGCGCCGACTGGTTCGAGCGCGAGACCTGGGATATGTACGGTGTTCTCTTCACCGGTCATCCCGATCTTCGTCGCATCCTGACGGACTACGGTTTCGAAGGCCATCCGCTGCGCAAGGATTTTCCGACGACAGGTTTCGTCGAAGTCCGCTATGACGATGCCGCCAAGCGCGTCGTCTATGAGCCGGTGGAGCTGAAGCAGGAATTCCGCAATTTCGACTTTCTGTCTCCCTGGGAAGGCACGGACTACGTGCTGCCCGGTGACGAAAAGGCCAAGGTATAATTTGAAGGCGTGTGGCGGGTTTCAGTCTGCCATTCTCTGAATATCTGACAACGCGAGCATCGCCGCCATGACAGAACATAACGTTCGCAACTTCAACATCAATTTCGGCCCGCAGCATCCGGCTGCGCACGGCGTCTTGCGTCTTGTCCTTGAATTGGACGGCGAAATTGTGGAACGCGTCGATCCGCATATCGGCCTGCTGCATCGCGGCACGGAAAAGCTGATCGAGACGAAGACCTATCTTCAGGCCGTTCCGTACTTCGATCGCCTCGACTATGTCGCGCCGATGAACCAGGAACATGCCTATGCGCTGGCGGTCGAAAAGCTGCTCGGCATCGACATCCCGATCCGCGGCCAGCTGATCCGCGTACTCTATTCGGAAATCGGCCGCATCCTGTCGCATCTTCTGAACGTCACGACGCAGGCCATGGACGTCGGCGCGCTGACGCCACCGCTTTGGGGCTTCGAAGAGCGCGAAAAGCTGATGGTGTTCTACGAGCGCGCCTCCGGTTCGCGTATGCATGCTGCCTATGTTCGTCCGGGCGGCGTTCACCAGGATCTGCCCGAGAAGCTTGTGCAGGACATCGGCGACTGGTGCGATCCCTTCCTGAAGGCGCTCGACGATATCGATGACCTCCTGACCGGCAACCGCATCTTCAAGCAGCGTAACGTCGATATCGGCGTGGTCTCGTTGGAAGACTGTTGGGCCTGGGGCTTCTCCGGCGTCATGGTTCGCGGCTCGGGTGCTGCCTGGGACCTGCGCAAGGCGCAGCCCTATGAATGCTATTCCGATCTCGAATTCGACATTCCGATCGGCAAGAACGGCGACTGCTACGACCGCTATCTCATTCGTATGATCGAGATGCGCGAATCCGTTCGCATCATGAAGCAGTGCGTCAATCGCCTGCTCGGCGATGCCAAGACGGGACCGGTCTCGTCACTCGATGGCAAGGTCGTTCCGCCGAAGCGCGGTGAGATGAAGCGCTCGATGGAAGCGCTGATCCACCACTTCAAGCTTTACACTGAAGGCTATCACGTGCCGGCCGGCGAAGTTTACGCAGCCGTCGAAGCGCCGAAGGGCGAGTTCGGCGTCTATCTGGTGTCGGACGGCTCGAACAAGCCTTACCGCTGCAAGATCCGCGCGCCGGGCTATGCGCATCTGCAGGCCATGGATTTCATGTGCCGCGGCCATCAGCTCGCTGACGTTGCGGCGGTGCTTGGTTCGCTCGATATCGTGTTCGGTGAGGTGGATCGTTGATGCGAGCCTGGCAGGTGATCATTCCGGCGCTTCTGGTCGCGAGCGGGGTCTCCGCACAGCAGCCCAGCAAGACGCCGAGCCTGCCGAGCATCAACCTGCAGGGTTCGAATGCAACGAGCACGAACCCTGCGAAAGGCGGAAAAGAGACGACGCAGGGCGGGGATTCGACCGTCGCGGATCTTCTTTCCCGCGGGTATCAGATCAAGGCCGCTGTGCCGAACGGCGGCAAGTTTGTTGTGTTTATGCAGAAAGACCAGTCGGCCTATGCCTGCGAATTTTCGTCTCTGACGAATACGCGGTGTGGGTCCTTAAACTGAGATAAGGCGTGAAAGATGTCCGTTCGTCGACTAGCCGAAGATCAATTCCAGCCTGCCGCCTTCGCCTTCAATGCGGAGAATGCGGTCTGGGCTGAAAAGACGATCAAGAAATACCCCGAGGGCCGTCAGCAGTCCGCGATCATCCCGCTGATGATGCGGGCGCAGGAGCAGGAAGGCTGGGTCACGCGACCGGCGATCGAGAAGATCGCCGACATGCTTGACATGGCTTATATCCGTGCGCTCGAAGTTGCGACTTTCTATACGCAGTTCCAGCTTCACCCGGTCGGCACACGCGCTCACGTCCAGGTTTGCGGCACCACGCCCTGCATGCTGCGCGGCGCCGAAGGGCTGATCAAGGTTTGCAAGAGCCGGATCCACGATCACGCCTTCGAGCGCAATGCCGACGGCACGCTTTCCTGGGAAGAAGTCGAGTGTCAGGGCGCCTGCGTCAACGCACCGATGGTGGTGATCGGCAAGGATACCTATGAGGATCTGACGCCGGCACGTCTCGAAGAGATCATCGATGCTTTCGCCGCAGGCAAGGGCAGTGAAGTTCCGACCGGTCCTCAGATTGATCGCGTGTTCTCCGCTCCGGAAGGCGGCTTGACGTCGCTTCTGTCGGATGAAGCCCAGGCAAAGAGCGTTGCCTCCAAGGCAAAGGCCGCGGCTGAGCAACCCATTGCCGGCGCTTCGCCGGAAAAGGTCGATGCCGCCAAGAAGCCGTCGCTTGACGACAAGGATCGCCCGGCCGGCATCGAAAGACCCGCGCAGCCCGACGACCTGCAGCTGATTTCCGGCGTTGGTCCGAAGATCGAGTCCATCTTGCATGAACTCGGCATCTTCACCTTCGCGCAGGTTGCCGGTTGGCACGAGGCCGAGCGCCATTGGGTCGACGGTTATCTGAATTTCAAGGGCCGGATCGAGCGCGACGATTGGGTCAGGCAGGCTGAGGCACTCGCTAAGGGTGGCGAAGCGGAATATATCAAGGTCTTCGGCAAGAAGCCGCGGTAAGAGGTGAAGCATGTTACAAGATCAGGATCGCATCTTTACCAATATCTACGGCCTCAAGGACAAGTCCCTGAAGGGCGCCATGTCGCGCGGCCACTGGGACGGTACGAAGCAAATCCTCGAAAAGGGTCGTGACTGGATCATCAACGAGATGAAGGCCTCCGGCCTTCGTGGTCGCGGCGGTGCAGGCTTCCCGACCGGTCTCAAATGGTCCTTCATGCCGAAGGAAAGCGACGGTCGCCCGCATTATCTCGTCGTCAATGCCGACGAGTCCGAGCCCGGCACCTGTAAGGACCGCGACATCATGCGCCACGATCCGCATACGCTGATCGAAGGCTGCGTCATCGCCGGTTTCGCCATGGGCGCAAACGCTGCCTATATCTACGTTCGCGGCGAATACATGCGTGAGCGTGAGGCTCTGCAGGCCGCGATCGACGAGTGCTACGATGCCGGATTGCTGGGCAAAAACAACAAGCTCGGCTGGGATTTTGACGTTTACGTTCATCACGGCGCCGGCGCTTACATCTGCGGCGAGGAAACTGCGCTCCTCGAAAGCCTGGAAGGCAAGAAGGGCCAGCCGCGCCTGAAGCCGCCTTTCCCGGCCAATATGGGTCTCTATGGCTGCCCGACCACCGTCAACAACGTCGAATCCATCGCCGTTGCCCCGACGATCCTGCGTCGTGGCGCCGGCTGGTTCTCGTCCTTCGGACGCCCGAACAATGTCGGCACCAAGCTGTTCATGCTCTCCGGTCACGTCAACCGTCCGTGCACGGTCGAGGAAACCATGGGCATCACGTTCCGTGAGCTGGTCGAAAAGCATGGCGGCGGTATTCGCGGCGGCTGGGACAACCTGCTTGCCGTCATTCCCGGCGGCGCATCTTGCCCCGTCGTTCCGGCTGCCGATATCATCGACTGCCCGATGGATTTCGACGGCCTGCGTGAAGTCAAGTCGTCCTTCGGTACGGCTGCCGCGATCGTCATGGACAAGTCGACCGACATCATCAAGGCGATTGCCCGCATCTCGGCCTTCTTCAAGCATGAAAGCTGCGGTCAGTGCACGCCTTGCCGCGAAGGCACGGGCTGGATGTGGCGCGTTCTTGAGCGTATGGCACGCGGCAACGCGCAGAAGCGCGAAATCGACATGCTGTTCCAGGTGACGAAGCAGATCGAAGGTCATACCATCTGTGCGCTCGGCGACGCCGCTGCATGGCCGGTACAGGGCCTGATCCGCAACTTCCGTCCCGAGATCGAAAAGCGCATCGACCAGTACACCGCAAACGCCACGAGCCGCGGCGCGGTTCTGGAAGCGGCCGAGTAAGGATCATGATGGCGAAGACCACGGATATCAAGCAGGACAGCGGAGCGGCCGATGATGCATCGGCCGAGCTCGGCCGTATCGCTGCCGATATGCTGCGGAATTCACCTGCCATGACAATTCATCCGCTGATGGCGCATCCGGCGGCGGCGTTTGCCGCTGCGGCGGCTGTCGGTTTCGGCGTTGCATCTCAGATCGCCGGCGCCTTTTTCGGCGCGCTTCAGGCTGCGGCCGAGACTGCGAACAAGCATGTAGCCGAGCCGGACGGAAAGAATGATGTCGTCGCCGACGAAAAGACGGCGGTGACGAAAAACGGGGCAGGGGATGCGAAGTCGGTTAAGGCCTCGCCCGTTGCCAAATCTGCGGTATCGAAGCCGGTGGCTGTAAAGCCGAAGCTTCCTGCTGCAAAGAAGGTGGCTCCGAAACCCGCTGCCGCTGTCGTGCCTTCCGCAAAGAGCAAGGCTCCTGTGAAAAGCGCAGCTAAAGTCGAAGCGCCGGCAAGGGTGGTCGCGAAGGCGGCTCCTGCGCGCGGTCGCAAGTCTGTGGTGCAGGCAGACGATCTGAAGCAGATTTCGGGCATCGGTCCGAAACTCGAGCAGGTGCTGAACGGGCGCGACATCAAGCGTTTCGTTGATATCGCCGCCTGGAGCGACGCCGATATCGAGCGGATCGACGCCGAGTTTGGTTTCGATGGCCGCATCCGGCGCGACGACTGGGTTGGCCAGGCGAAGGCGCAGCTGGCCAAGGGCCGGAGTTGAGTTTTTCTTGGCTGTATCGAGCTGCCGAGGAGAGTGAATGAAGGCGATGGAGATGGCACGGGGCAAGCCCCGTGTGTTTTCATCGCGACGCTGATCTTGCGGGGACAAGATACGGCAGAGCTTATTGGGAGCGAACCGGTGCCACGCGGCGGTCATGCCGCGCCGGTGGCAATCCGGTTTGCGATCATGAAATTGTCTGCGGCCAGGTTCGGCTGGAGACGTGACATAGGACTGAGTGGACGATGGCTAAACTGAAGATTGACGGTAAAGAGATCGAAGTTCCGGATCACTACACGCTTATCCAGGCGTGCGAGGAAGCCGGCGCCGAAGTCCCGCGCTTCTGCTTCCATGAAAGACTGTCGGTGGCCGGCAATTGCCGCATGTGCCTCGTCGAGGTAAAGGGTGGCCCGCCGAAGCCGCAGGCATCTTGCGCCATGGGCGTGCGCGACATTCGCGGCGGCCCCAACGGCGAACTTCCGGAAGTCTTCACCAACACGCCGATGGTCAAGAAGGCCCGCGAAGGCGTGATGGAATTCCTGCTGATCAACCACCCGCTGGATTGCCCGATCTGCGACCAGGGCGGCGAATGCGACCTGCAGGACCAGGCTATGGCTTTCGGCATCGATAGTTCGCGCTATCAGGAAGACAAGCGCGCTGTCGAAGACAAGTACATCGGCCCGCTCGTCAAGACCGTGATGAACCGTTGCATTCACTGCACGCGCTGCGTCCGCTTCACGACTGAGGTTGCCGGCATTTCCGAACTCGGCCTGATTGGCCGCGGCGAAGACGCCGAGATCACCACCTACCTCGAGCGGGCGATGACCTCCGAGCTGCAGGGCAACGTCGTTGACCTTTGCCCTGTGGGAGCGCTGACCTCGAAGCCCTTTGCCTTCACGGCTCGTCCGTGGGAGCTGAACAAGACCGAATCGATCGACGTCATGGATGCGCTCGGCTCGGCGATCCGCGTCGATACCCGTGGCCGCGAAGTCATGCGCGTGCTGCCTAGGGTCAACGAGCAGATCAACGAAGAGTGGATTTCGGACAAGACCCGCTTCATCTGGGATGGTCTGAAGACCCAGCGCCTCGATAAGCCCTACGTTCGCAAGGACGGCCGCCTGCAGCCCGCTACCTGGGGCGATGCTTTCGCCGCAATCAAGTCGGCCGTTGCTGCCACCAGCGGCGACAAGATCGGCGCCATCGCCGGCGATCTGGCTTCGGTCGAAGAAATGTATGCTTTGTCCGAGCTTCTGAAGTCGCTTGGTTCCGAGAACCTCGACTGTCGCCAGGACGGGACGGCGCTTGATCCGTCGCTCGGCCGCGCAAGCTACATCTTCAACCCGAGCATTCAGGGCATCGAAGCTGCCGACGCGCTGCTGATCGTCGGCGCCAATCCGCGCTTCGAAGCAGCCGTACTGAATTCGCGCATCCGCAAGCGCTGGCGCCGCGGCAAGTTCCCGATCGGCGTGATCGGCGAACATGCCGACCTGCGCTACAGCTATGATTATCTCGGTGCTGGTCCGGACACTCTCGCTGATCTCGTCAGCGGCTCGCACAAGTTTGCCGAGGTTCTGAAGAACGCCCAGAACCCGATGATCATCATCGGCCAGGGCGCGCTGATCCGCGAAGATGGCGCGCAGGTGCTGGCAAATGCGGCCAAGCTTGCCGCTGCCGTTGGCGTCGTCAAGGATGGCTGGAACGGTTTTGCCGTACTGCATACGGCAGCGTCACGGGTGGGCGGCCTCGATCTCGGCTTCGTTCCGGGTGAAAAGGGCGTCGATGCGGCTGCCATGCTGTCGTCCATGGATGTCCTCTTCCTGCTGGGCGCCGATGAGCTCGACTTCAGCCGCAAGGGCGCGAAATTCACTGTTTATATCGGCTCGCATGGCGACAACGGCGCCCAGAGCGCCGACGTCATTCTCCCGGCTGCTGCCTACACCGAAAAGTCGGGCACCTGGGTCAACACCGAAGGCCGCGTCCAGATGAGCAACCGCGCCGGTTTCGCACCGGGCGATGCCCGTGAGGACTGGGCTGTCATTCGTGCACTTTCCGACGTGCTCGGAAAGAAGCTTCCCTTTGATTCGCTGAGAGAATTGCGTGCAAAGCTCTATGCAGCCTTCCCGCATTTCGCCGGTATCGACGAGATTGCCGAAGCCGATAGCGCCCAAATTGCCGCACTTGCGAAAAAAGCCGGTGCGATGGGCAAATCGGCATTTGCTTCGCCGATCAAAGACTTCTATTTGACGAACCCGATAGCGCGCGCCTCGGCTGTCATGGCTGAGTGCTCGGCATTGGCCCGCAACAATTTCCAGGCTGCGGCAGAGTAAGGGCAGAGGACTATGGATTCATTCGTTTCGACCTATCTCTGGCCGGCGCTGATCATGATCGGCCAGTCTTTGCTGCTCCTGGTCTGCCTGCTGATTTTCATCGCCTACATTCTGCTTGCGGACCGCAAGATCTGGGCGGCGGTTCAGCTGCGCCGTGGCCCGAACGTCGTCGGTCCCTTCGGCCTGTTTCAGTCCTTCGCCGACTTGCTGAAGTTCATGTTCAAGGAGCCGATCATCCCGGCCGGCGCCAACAAGACCGTGTTCCTGCTCGCGCCGCTGGTTTCCGTGGTGCTTGCACTGTCCACCTGGGCCGTCGTGCCGGTGGCGCAGAACTGGGTTGTCGCCGATATCAACGTCGGCATTCTCTACATTCTGGCGATTTCGTCGCTTGAAGTGTACGGCATTATCATGGGCGGATGGGCTTCGAACTCGAAGTATCCGTTTCTCGGCGCACTCCGCTCGGCGGCGCAAATGGTGTCCTACGAAGTCTCGATCGGCCTCGTCATCGTCACCGTGCTGCTTTGCGTCGGTTCGCTGAACCTGACTGACATCGTGCTCTCGCAGCAGACGGGTCTCGGCACCAAACTCGGCCTGCCGGCTTCGTTCCTCGACTGGCACTGGCTGTCGCTGTTCCCGATGTTCATCGTGTTCTTCATTTCGGCACTGGCTGAAACCAACCGCCCGCCTTTCGATCTTCCGGAAGCGGAATCGGAACTGGTTGCCGGCTTCATGGTCGAATACGGTTCTTCGCCGTACATGATGTTCATGCTCGGCGAATATGCGGCCGTCGTTCTGATGTGCTCGCTCACCACGATCCTCTTCCTCGGCGGCTGGCTGCCACCGGTCGATATCTGGATCCTGAACTGGGTTCCCGGCATCATCTGGTTCCTGCTGAAGTCGTGCCTGGTGTTCTTCATGTTCGCGATGGTCAAGGCTTTCGTGCCGCGCTACCGCTATGACCAGCTCATGCGCCTTGGCTGGAAGGTCTTCCTGCCGCTGTCGCTTGCCATGGTCGTTATTGTTGCATTCGTGCTGAAGCTGACGGGATGGGCATGATCATGTCGATCCTCGCTTCAAGCAGATTTGGAGGTTGAAGATGGCCGGAGTTTCCAACGCCGTCAGCTCGCTGTTCCTCAAGGAATTTGTCGGCGCGTTCTTTTTGTCGATGCGTTACTTCTTCAAGCAGAAGGCAACGATCAATTACCCCTTCGAAAAGGGGCCGGTCAGCCCGCGCTTCCGCGGCGAACATGCGCTGCGCCGTTATCCCAACGGCGAAGAGCGTTGCATCGCCTGCAAGCTCTGCGAAGCCATCTGTCCTGCCCAGGCCATCACCATCGAAGCCGGCCCGCGCCGCAATGACGGCACCCGCCGTACGGTGCGTTACGATATCGACATGGTGAAGTGCATTTATTGCGGCTTCTGCCAGGAGGCTTGCCCGGTCGACGCGATCGTCGAAGGGCCGAACTTCGAATTCGCCACCGAAACCCGCGAAGAACTCTACTTCGACAAGGCGCGGCTTTTGGACAATGGCGACCGCTGGGAACGTGAAATCGCGCACAACATCGCGCTGGATTCGCCGTACCGCTGAGCGGAGTTTTGAATATGCCGTGACGGGCGGCAGGATTGTCGCCGTCGCGGTTGAATCTAGACCGGGGCTTTGTCGGATATAGGTCCGACCGAGCTCCATCGGGCAGGGGAAACACCTCGCTGCCCGGGGGAAGACGAAAAAGGCACCAACATGGGTCTGCAGGCTCTTTTTTTCTACATCTTCGCCTTTGTCGCTGTGGCGTCGGCGTTCATGGTCATCTCGGCGCGGAATCCGGTCCATTCGGTCCTGTTCCTCATCCTGGTTTTCTTTAACGCGGCCGGCCTCTTCCTGCTGATGGGGGCTGAATTCCTGGCGATGATCCTGCTGGTCGTTTATGTCGGCGCCGTGGCGGTTCTCTTCCTTTTCGTCGTCATGATGCTCGATATCGACTTCTCGGAGCTCAGGGCCGGCATTCTGGAATATGCACCGATCGGCGCATTGATCGGCGTCATCCTCGCCGCCGAACTCATCGTTGTCATCGGCGGCAGCGTGATCTCTCCCGAGATCGCCAAGACGGTCGCCATGCCGATCCCGGCGGTGACGACCCGCACCAATACCGCCGCCCTCGGCGACGTGCTCTATACCAACTACGTCTACTTCTTCGAGATCGCCGGCCTCGTTCTGCTGGTCGCGATGATCGGCGCAATTGTGCTGACGCTGAAACATCGCACGCACATCAAGCGCCAGAATATTTCCCAACAGGTCGCCCGCACGCCCGCGACCGCCGTCGAGGTGGTCAAGGTCAAGCCGGGGCAGGGCGTCTGAGGCGAGGCACGAGGATCAAAGGAACAAGAACATGGTCATCGGACTTTCCCACTACCTGACGGTTAGCGCCATCCTCTTCGTGCTCGGCGTCTTCGGTATTTTTCTCAACCGAAAGAACGTCATCATCATCCTGATGTCCGTCGAACTCATATTGCTCGCGGTCAACATCAACATGGTCGCCTTCTCGTCGTTCCTCAACGACATTGTCGGCCAGGTCTTCGCTCTGTTCATTTTGACCGTCGCCGCGGCAGAAGCCGCGATCGGTCTTGCAATTCTCGTCGTCTTCTACCGTAACCGCGGTTCCATCGCGGTCGAAGACGTCAACGTGATGAAGGGCTGATACAGCTATGTTCTTATATAAGGCTATCGTCTTTCTTCCCCTGATCGGCGCGATCATCGCCGGCCTTTTCGGTCGGGCGATCGGCGCCAAAGCTTCCGAATATGTCACCACGGGCCTGATGATTATCGCCGCGGTGCTGTCGTGGGTCGTTTTCTTCACTGTGGCGCTCGGCCATACAGACGGCCCGATCAAGGTTGAAGTCTTGCGCTGGATCCAGTCCGGCGGCATCGACGTCTCCTGGTCGCTGCGCGTCGACACGCTGACCTCCGTGATGCTGATCGTCGTGAACTCGGTTTCGACCCTCGTTCACGTCTACTCGGTCGGATACATGCACCACGATCCGCATCGTCCGCGCTTCTTCGCCTACCTCTCGCTCTTTACCTTCGCCATGCTGATGCTGGTGACCTCCGACAACCTCGCCCAGATGTTCTTCGGCTGGGAAGGCGTCGGTCTGGCCTCCTATCTGCTGATCGGCTTCTGGTTCAAGAAGCCGTCCGCGTCGGCCGCTGCGATGAAGGCCTTCATCGTCAACCGCGTCGGCGACTTCGGCTTCGTCCTCGGCATCGCCGGTGTGTTCGTCCTCTTCGGCTCGATCAATTTTGACGTCATCTTCGGCAACGCCCAGAGCTTTGCCGCAGGGCAGGGTGGTCAGCCGGGCGATATCGTCCTCAGCTTCCTCGGCATGCATCTTGATCGTGGCCACGCGCTGACAGCGGTCTGCCTGCTGCTCTTCATGGGCGCGATGGGTAAGTCGGCACAGTTCCTGCTGCACACCTGGCTTCCGGACGCCATGGAAGGCCCGACCCCGGTTTCGGCGCTCATCCATGCCGCAACCATGGTCACCGCAGGCGTATTTCTCGTCGCCCGCATGTCGCCGATTTTCGAACTGTCGCAGGATGCGCTGACTTTCGTCACCATCATCGGCGCGATCACCGCCTTCTTCGCGGCGACCGTCGGCCTCGTGCAGAACGACATCAAGCGCGTCATCGCTTACTCGACCTGTTCGCAGCTCGGCTACATGTTCGTGGCCCTCGGCGTCGGCGCCTATGGCGCTGCTATCTTCCATCTGTTCACGCACGCCTTCTTCAAGGCTCTGCTCTTCCTTTGCGCCGGCTCGGTCATTCACGCCGTCGATGGCGAGCAGGACATGCGCCATATGGGTGGACTGCGTACGCACATCAAGAAGACCTACTGGATGATGATCATCGGTACGCTGGCCATCACCGGCGTCGGCATCCCGTTCTCGCCGATCGGTTTCGCCGGTTTCTTCTCGAAGGATGCGATCATCGCGGCTTCCTATACGTCGCATAACCCGGCCTCGGGCTTCGCCTTCACGCTGCTGGTCATTGCTGCGCTATTCACCAGCTTCTACTCCTGGCGTCTGATCTTCATGACCTTCTTCGGCAAGCCGCGCGCCTCTCACGAAGTCATGCACCATGTGCATGAATCGCCAAACGTCATGCTGATCCCGCTTTATCTGCTGGCAATCGGCGCCGTGTTCGCAGGCTGGTACTTCCACGACTACTTCGTCGGTCACGATTATGAAGAATTCTGGAAGCACGCGCTGTTCACGCTGCCGGACAACAAGATCCTCGAGGAGATGGAACATGCTCCGCACTGGGTCGAGCTCAGCCCGTTCATCGCGATGATCGTCGGTTTCGTCACCGCTTGGTATTTCTACATCAAGTCGCCGGAGACGCCGCGCAGGCTCGCTCAGCAGCAGCGTCCGCTCTACGAATTCCTGCTGAACAAGTGGTACTTCGACGAGCTCTACGACTTCCTCTTCGTCCGCTCCGCCAAGGCGCTTGGCCGCTTCCTGTGGAAGAAGGGTGACGTCGGGGTCATCGATACCATCGGCCCGAACGGCATTGCCGCCCGCGTCGTCGATGTCACCAACCGCGTCGTGCGTCTGCAGACCGGCTACCTTTATCACTATGCCTTCGCGATGCTGCTCGGTATTGCAGCCCTCGTTACCTGGATGATGCTCGGGAGTTCCCTCTGATGACCGATTGGCCTATTCTTTCAACGGTCACGTTCCTGCCGCTGGTGGGCGTCCTTCTCCTGCTGTTCACGCGGGACGATGGCCCCAACGGCCGGCGCAACATCCTGAACATTTCACTGGCAACGACGGTCTTCACCTTCATCGTGTCGCTATTCGTCTGGATCTGGTTCGATAATGCGAATCCGGGCTTCCAGATGGTCGAAAAGCATGAATGGCTGACCAGCGGCATCAGCTATCACATGGGCGTCGACGGCATCTCGATGCTGTTCGTCATCCTGTCGACCTTCCTGATGCCCTTCTGCGTGCTGGCAAGCTGGCTCTCGGTTGAAAAGCGGCTGAAGGACTACATGATCGCCTTCCTCGTCCTCGAGACGATGATGATCGGCGTATTCGTGTCGCTGGATATCGTGCTCTTCTACGTCTTCTTCGAAGCCGGCCTCATTCCGATGTTCCTGATCATCGGTGTCTGGGGCGGCAAGGATCGCGTCTACGCCAGCTACAAGTTCTTCCTCTACACGCTGCTCGGCTCGGTGCTGATGCTGCTCGCCATCATGGCGATGTATTGGCAGGCCGGTTCGACCGATATCACGACCCTTCTGGCCTACAAGTTCCCGCCGCAGATGCAGACCTGGCTATGGCTCGCCTTCTTTGCCTCCTTCGCGGTGAAGATGCCGATGTGGCCGGTTCACACCTGGCTTCCCGACGCGCACGTTCAGGCGCCGACGGCAGGCTCGGTCATCCTGGCCGGCGTCCTTCTGAAGCTTGGTGGTTACGGTCTCATCCGTTTCTCGCTCGGCATGTTCCCGAATGCGTCGGAATATTTCGCGCCGCTCGTCTTCGCCTTGTCCGTGATCGCCATCATCTACACCTCGCTGGTGGCGCTGATGCAGGAAGACATCAAGAAGCTGATCGCCTACTCGTCCGTTGCTCACATGGGCTACGTGACGATGGGTATCTTCGCGGCCAATCAGCAGGGCGTTCAGGGCGCGATCTTCCAGATGCTGTCGCACGGCATCGTCTCGGGCGCACTCTTCCTCTGCGTGGGCGTGATCTACGACCGGACCCATACCCGCGAAATCGCGGCCTATGGCGGCCTGGTCAACAATATGCCCAAATACGCCGTTGCGATGATGGTCTTCACGATGGCCAATGTCGGTCTTCCCGGCACCTCCGGCTTCATCGGCGAATTCCTGACCCTGATCGGCGTCTTCCGCGCCAACACCTGGGTTGCGCTCTTTGCCGCCACCGGCGTCATTCTGTCGGCCGCCTACGCGCTATGGCTCTACCGCCGCGTCATTTTCGGCGCGCTGGAAAAGGAAAACCTGAAGAAGCTTCTCGATCTGTCGCCGCGTGAACAGCTGATCCTCTATCCGCTGATCGCCCTGACGATCCTCTTCGGCGTCTATCCGGCTCCGATCTTCGATGCCACGGCCGCTTCGGTGGATCTGCTGGTAAATAACTATACCGCTGCCCTGCACGCTGCGCAGAATGTTGCGCTGTCGATGAATTGATGACGGGACCTATTCGACATGACTGCTGACACAATTCTTGCAAGCCTGCATCTTTCCATTCCGGAGCTCATCCTCGCGGTCGGTGCACTTGCGTTGCTCATGATCGGCGTCTTCTCGGGCGAGCGGTCGGGACCCACGGTCACCGGTCTTGCCATTGCGGTTCTCGCAGTGGCCGGTCTCTGGATCATCTTCGTTCCGGGCGAGGGCCTTGCCTATGGCGGTGCCTATCTCGCCGACGGCTTCTCTCGCTTCATGAAGATCGTCGCGCTGGTCGGTTCGATCGTCGCGATGTTCATGAGCATGGGGCAGGCGCGCGAGCAACAGCTCGATCGCTTCGAGTTCCCTGTGCTCCTGCTGCTGGCGACCCTCGGCATTCTGCTGATGATTTCGGCGCATGACCTGATTTCGCTCTACCTGTCGCTGGAGTTGCAGTCACTGGCGCTCTACGTTGTGGCCGCCATCAACCGCGATAGCCTGAAGTCGACCGAGGCCGGCCTGAAGTACTTCGTCCTTGGCGCGCTGTCTTCCGGTATGCTGCTCTACGGCATGTCGCTGGTCTATGGCTTTACCGGCCACACCACCTTCGACGCGATCGCAACGGCGCTGAGTGCCGAGACCCGCTCGCTCGGCCTCGTTTTTGGTCTGGTCTTCGTTCTCGCTGGTCTCGCCTTCAAGATCTCTGCCGTGCCGTTCCACATGTGGACGCCGGACGTTTACGAAGGCGCTCCGACCCCGGTCACCGCCTTCTTCGCGGGTGCGCCGAAGGTTGCCGCCATGGCGATCCTGACCCGTATCGTCGTCACCGCCTTCCACCCGGTGCTGGCCGACTGGCAGCAGATCATCGTGTTCATCTCGATCGCCTCAATGGTGCTCGGCGCCTTCGCGGCGATCGGTCAGCGCAACTTCAAGCGACTGATGGCCTATTCGTCGATCGGCCATATGGGCTACGCGCTGGTCGGCCTTGCAGCCGGCACCAAGACGGGCGTCTCCGGCGTCATGCTCTACATGGTCATCTACATGGTCATGACCCTCGGCGTCTTCGCCATCATCATGGCGATGCGCCGCAAGGACGGCCGTCAGGTTGAAACGATCGAGGACCTCGCCGGTCTCTCCGCGACCAATCCCTTCATGGCGGTCGTGCTGACGGCGCTGATGTTTTCGCTGGCCGGCATTCCGCCGCTGGCGGGCTTCTTCGGGAAGTACTTCGTCTTCGTCGCCGCCATCCAGGCGCATCTTTATGCGCTCGCCGTCATCGGCGTTCTCTCCTCGGTCGTCGGTGCTTACTACTATCTGCGCGTCATCAAGGTGATGTGGTTTGACGAAGCCAAGGACGAATTCACACGCACGGCTGGCTCGCTGCGTCTGGTCTTCGGCCTTTCGGGTCTGTTCGTCATCACCTATGTCTTCTTTGGCGGCGCAATCGGTGGTGCTGCCGACCTGGCAGCCGCGACGCTGTTTTGATGGCGTCTGATATGAAAAGCCGGAAGTCGCTCGACGACTTCCGGCATGATGCCCTTTCAGAGACTTCCTCTACAAATAGCGTGTGCCTGGAAAGGGCACGCTCTGGCGATGCCGGAAACCTCTGGGTGACCGCCGAGCGCCAGACCGGCGGACGTGGCCGTCGCGGCCGTCCATGGGTCTCAGAGCCCGGCAATCTCTACGCATCACTTCTCCTGATCGACCCCGCGCCGATGGATCGTCTTGGCTCTTTGCCGCTGGCGGTAGCAGTTGCGGTGCATCATGCGGTGCGCAGCGTGCTGCCGCTCGCAGCCGAGCCGGCTGAAATCAAGTGGCCCAACGATATATTGATCGGCCGCAAGAAGACCTGCGGCATCCTGATCGAAGGCGAAGCGCTGCCCGATGGGCGCTATGCGCTGGTCATCGGCATCGGTATTAATGTCACGACCATGCCGGACAATCCTATGTATCCGGTAACCAGTCTGCGCCAGCAAGGCTCCATGGTTTCGGCAGAAGAACTGTTTGCGCATCTCTATGCGGCGATGGCCGACGTACTTCTCGTATGGAACAAGGGCGAAGGCGTGCGCGAAATCACTGCCCGCTGGCGGGAATCGGCCTGCGGCATCGGTGAGAGGATCACCGTGAATTTGCCTGACCGGTCGATTTTGGGCCATTTCGTCGGAATCGATGATAATGGCTTGTTGATGCTCGAAACCGGGGACGGCAGGACTATGCCGATCGCGGCGGGCGATGTTTTTCTTAGATAATGGTTGGGAACGAAATGGCGAAGCAAGACGAACTGGTGTTTCTGCCACTCGGCGGCGTCGGCGAAATCGGTATGAATCTCGCTCTGTACGGCTATGGCCCGCCGGAGCACCGCCAGTGGATCATGGTCGATTGCGGCGTGACATTTCCGGGGCCGGATCTGCCGGGCGTCGATCTGGTATTGCCTGACATCCGTTTCCTGGCCAAGGAGCGCAAGAGCCTCAAGGGCATCATCATCACTCACGCGCATGAGGATCATTACGGTGCACTGAATGATCTTTGGCCGGGTTTGAACGTCCCTGTCTATGCGTCAGGCTTTACTGCCGGCTTGCTGGAAGCCAAACGCGACTACGAAAAGACCATGGGTGAGATTCCGATCACTCCGTTCAAGGCCGGCGATCGCATCAATGTCGGTCCCTTCGAGATCGAAGGCGTCGCCGTCAACCATTCGATCCCGGAACCGATGTCGCTGATGATCCGCACGCCGGTCGGCAACGTCATCCATACTGGCGACTGGAAGATCGATCACGAGCCGTCGCTCGGGCCGTTGACCGACGAAACCCGCTTCCGTCAGCTCGGTGACGAGGGCGTGCTGGCCCTGATGTGCGATTCCACCAATGCGCTTCGTGATGGCGTCTCGCCTTCGGAGAAGGACGTTTCCGAAAGCCTGCGCAAGATCATCGAGGACGCCGAGGGGCGGGTAGCCATCACGACCTTCTCGTCGAATGTCGGCCGTATCAGGACCGTTGCCGAGGCCGCCGAAGCCGCCGGTCGCGAAGTGCTGCTCTTGGGCAGTTCGCTGAAGCGTGTCGTCGACGTCGCTCGCGATGTAGGCCTGATGGAAGGCATCAAGCCGTTCATCGCCGAAGATGAGTACGGCTATATCCCGCGCGACAAGGTCGTGGTCATCCTCACGGGTAGCCAGGGCGAGCCGCGTGCGGCGCTCGCGAAGTTGTCACGCGATGAAATGCGCAATGTCGCGCTAGCCGCCGGCGATATCGTCGTCTTCTCCTCACGCGCCATCCCAGGCAACGAAAAGGCCATTCAGGATATCAAGAACGGCCTGATCGAGCAGGGTATACATATCGTGACGGATGCCGAGGCGCTTGTGCACGTGTCCGGGCATCCTCGCCGCAACGAACTGCAGAAGATGTATGAGTGGACGCGGCCGAAGATCGTCGTTCCCGTGCATGGCGAAGCGACCCATCTGACCGCCCACAAGGAACTTGCCGAACAGAGCGGCATTTCCAGCGTACCGCGCGTGCGCAACGGCGATATATTGCGCCTTGCACCAGGGCCGGCTGAGGTCATCGGTGAAGCGCCGCATGGGCGCATTTTCAAGGATGGCACTCTGATCGGCGATTTCGACGAGATGGGGATCGGCGAACGCAAGAAGCTTTCCTATGTCGGCCACGTCGCCGTCAATGTCGTGCTCGATGCCCGCTATGACATCGTCGGCGATCCGGATGTCGTGCCGATCGGCTTGCCGGCCTATGACGACGAGGGTGACGAGATGGAAGACACGCTGTTCGACGCCGTCGTCAGCGCCATCGAAAGCATTCCTCGCGCTCGTCGCAAGGATCTCGACATGCTGCAGGAAGCGGCGCGCCGCGCGGTGCGGGCCGCCGCCAATCAGGGCTGGGGAAAGAAGCCTCTCGTGACCGTGTTCGTTACGCGCACCGGCGGCTGACGTTCGCCATTTGAACGGGGAGGAGAGTTCCGTGCTTGGACGTATCAATCATGTCGCGCTGGCCGTTCCGGATATTGCCGCCGCCAGTCGCGCCTATCGCGAGACGCTGGGCGGAGCGGTGTCGGCTCCGCAGGCATTGCCCGAGCATGGCGTGACGGTCGTTTTCGTCGAGTTGCCAAACAGCAAGGTCGAACTGCTTGAGCCGCTCGGCGAGGCCTCGCCGATCGCGGCCTTCCTCGCGAAGAACCCGGATGGCGGCATGCATCATATCTGCTACGAGGTTGCCGATATCCTTGCCGCGCGGGATCATTTATTGGCGGCGGGTGCCCGCGTGCTTGGAAATGGCGAGCCGAAGATCGGCGCGCACGGCAAGCCGGTGCTCTTCCTTCATCCGAAGGATTTCTTCGGTACTTTGATCGAGCTTGAGCAAGTGTGACATTAAAGCGTTGCACGGGCGCTTTGAAAGACAACTGCTTTGCCCCTATAAGCAGCTCGGAAGAGGAGAAGACGAGCAGGCTCGTCTCCAGGGTAACTCCAGAATGAGTGCGCGGCGGCGTTCTGTTCGGAATTGCTCAAAACAGTGAGGTCGAGCGGTTTAGGGCTTCCTTGGGGGAGCTAGGCCGTTCCGAGGGAGTGCTATGGCCCAGCAGATTGCAGCAAGCTTCGCGGTTTATTTCATCATCTGGTGGATTACGCTTTTTGCCGTCCTGCCGTTCGGTTTGCGCACACAGGCGGAAGACAAGAACGTGGTTCTCGGAACCGTCGAAAGCGCCCCCACGAAGTTTCGCGCCGCAAGGGTGATATTCTTCACCACACTGGTGTCAGCCATCATCTATGGCGCCTGGTACATCGCCTCGCATTATTTCGGCTTGAGCATCGACTCCATTCCGAAAATTGTTCCCACTTTCGACAAGTAGCGGGATCGGAACCGCCTGTCGCAGCGCGCGAATTCCAATCGCCGCGCAATCGCCTTCAATTTGTCACACGCCTGTCATCCGCGTGAAGCAAAGAGGCAGCAGATCGTGATTGTGAGGCGCGGGCGGCGGAAATCTCCAATGCTTCCCAAACAAGCAGCTGGGTAGAGTTCGCCAGAGTAAAAGCAAAAAAAAACAAGGCTATAAGCCTTGTTTTAAAGTATCGCGTGATCCTTATCCGTTACCGGGGCAGCGAGCGAGCGCGCCTAAGATCTGATCCTCCCAAGACTTGACCGCGAAACGGCAAGAATTTAACCTTCCTGCCTCTTTTGTGAGCTAAAATTAGCTCAAACATTGAGCTTTGTCATCTGTTTTTTTGCTTTTTTGCTACAGTCGCGCAGAATTTTTCTGTTGACAGCTTCTCGTCTTAAATCCTTATAAATGCGCGTTTTTTCGAAATTGTAAAAATGGGCCGCATCGCCCGCATTCCGGGGCGTTCGCCCAAATCCCCTCATAGAGAATGCGGGTTTCCTTCCTGCGCCGAAGCAGTTATGAACTGCCTTAAGTACATAAATTGCTAACGATTCCGCAAAGAGCGGATCGCCAAACCATGTGGAACAAGCGTCATGCGTCTGTCTCGTTACTTCATGCCCATTCTGAAGGAAAATCCTAAAGAGGCTGAAATCGTTTCTCATCGGCTTATGCTCCGTACAGGCATGATCCGCCAGCAGTCGCAGGGCATCTATTCCTGGTTGCCACTCGGCAAGCGCGTGCTCGACAAGGTCAACAAGATCATCCGCGAGGAGCAGAACCGTTCGGGCGCCATCGAGCTGCTGATGCCGACCTTGCAGTCGGCCGAGCTCTGGCAGGAAAGCGGCCGCTACGATGCCTACGGCAAGGAAATGCTGCGCATCAAGGACCGGCAGGACCGGCCCATGCTCTACGGCCCGACCAACGAAGAAATGGTCACCGACATCTTCCGGTCCTACGTCAAGTCCTACAAGGACCTGCCGCTGAACCTCTATCATATTCAGCTGAAGTTCCGTGACGAGATTCGTCCGCGCTTCGGCACCATGCGGTCGCGCGAGTTCATGATGAAGGATGCCTATTCCTTCGATCTCACGCAGGAAGACGCCGTTCATTCCTATAACAAGATGTTTGCGGCCTATCTGCGTACCTTCAACCGTCTCGGCCTGAGGGCCATCCCGATGCGCGCCGATACCGGCCCGATCGGTGGCAATCTGAGCCACGAGTTCATCATTCTCGCCGATACCGGCGAGTCCGAAGTTTTCTGCCACAAGGATTTCGTCAATTTCGACATTCCGGGCGAAGATACGAATTTCGATGACGTTGCGGGTCTGAAGGGCATCTTCGACAAGTGGACGTCTGTCTATGCCGCCACTTCGGAAATGCATGACGAAGCCGCTTTCAATGCCATTCCGGAAGGCGAGCGCCTGTCCGCTCGTGGTATCGAGGTTGGCCACATCTTCTATTTCGGCACGAAATACTCCGAGCCGATGGGCGCGAAAGTGCAAGGTCCCGACGGCAAGGAGCATGCTGTCCACATGGGATCTTACGGTATCGGTCCGACCCGCCTTGTTCCCGCCATCATCGAAGCATCGCATGACGAGAACGGAATCATCTGGCCGGATTCGGTCGCGCCGTTCGATGTCGTGGTGATCAACATGAAGGCCGGCGATCAGGCTTGTGACGATGCTTGCGAAACGATCTATGCCGCACTGTCGAAAGCCGGCAAGGACGTATTGTTCGACGATCGTGACGAGCGCGCCGGAACGAAATTCGCCACGGCTGATCTGATCGGCGTCCCCGTGCAGATCATCGTCGGCCCGCGTTCGATCGCAGGCGGCGAAGTGGAACTGAAGGACCGCAAGACCGGCGCTCGCGAAACGATGACGGTCGAAGCGGCAATCAAGCGGTTGGCAGGCTGATAGCCTGTAGATAGGATGGAAGGCGAATGGCGGTGAGCGCGGCAGTGGAACAGCAGGAAAATTCGTTCAAGGCCAGCCCATCGTCTCGCCCGTTTTCCGGTTTCGAACGACTTGTGGCCTGGCGTTATCTGCGCTCCAGGCGCAAGGAAGCGTCGATTTCGGTCATCGCCGGCTTCTCGCTGGTCGGGATCATGCTCGGCGTTGCGGCGCTGATCATCGTCATGGCCGTCATGAACGGCTTCCGCGCCGAACTCTTCAAGCAGATCCTGGGTTTCAACGGGCATGTCGTCGTGCAGCCGATCGATTCGCCGCTGAACGATTATGCCGAGCTGGCTAAGAAGTTTGCCGCAGTTCCCGGCGTCACCATGGTGCTGCCGCTGGTCGAGGGCGAAACGCTCGCGTCCGGGCGCGGCGGCTCCGGCACCGGTGCCTTGGTGCGCGGCATCCGTGCCGAAGATCTGACCAAGTTGAAAACGGTTTCCGATCATATCGTTGCCGGCGACATGGTCGGCTTTGCGTCGGGGCAGGGCGTAATGGTCGGCAGCCGGCTTGCGCGCCAGCTGGGCCTGACGGTTGGCGACCAGATCACGTTGACGGCGCCCGACGGCGACGTCACGCCCTTCGGTGTCAATCCGCGCGTGAAAGCCTACACGATTTCCGGTCTCTTCGAAGTCGGCATGTCGGAATATGATTCTTCCGTCGTCTTCATGCCGCTTGAGGAAGCCCAGCTCTTTTTCAACGCTCAAGGCGTCGTCGCGAAGATCGAGCTTTTCGTCAGCAACCCTGATGACGTCGATGATCTCCGGCCGAAGATCGAGGCGGCCGCCGGCCGGCAGATATTCCTTACGGACTGGCGGCAGGTGAACGAGACCTTCTTCTCGGCATTGCAGGTCGAGCGCAATACGATGTTCATGATCCTGACGCTGATCGTTCTGGTGGCGGCGCTGAACATCATCTCCGGTCTGATCATGCTGGTGAAGGATAAGGGTAGCGATATCGCCATCCTTCGCACGATGGGCGCGACGTCGGGTTCGATCATGCGTATCTTCTTCATGACGGGAGCCGCCATCGGCGTGGTAGGAACTCTTGCCGGCGTCCTGCTGGGTGTTCTCGTCTGCCTGAACATCGAATCCATCCGCCAGTTCTTTTCCTGGATTTCAGGCACGGTGATCTTCAATCCGGAGGTCTATTTCCTCAGCAAGCTGCCGGCCAAGATGAATATGAGTGAAACCATCTCCGTCGTCGTGATGGCTCTGACGCTGTCTTTCCTTGCCACGATCTTTCCGGCCTGGCGTGCCTCGCGGCTCGATCCGGTGCAGGCGTTGCGCTACGAATAAGGAATCCACATTTGATCAAACGCAACGTCGTTCTCCAGCTCTCTGGTGTGGAGCGTCACTACGGGCAGGGCGATACGCAGCTGTCGATCCTGAAGAATGCCAATTTTGCCCTGCACAGCGGCGAGATGGTGGCTCTGGTCGCTCCATCAGGTACGGGCAAGTCGACACTTCTGCATGTGGCCGGTTTGCTGGAACATCCGGATGGTGGCGAAGTGCTGATCAACGGCCAGGCATGTGAAAGCCTGTCCGACGATAAGCGTACGGCAGTTCGTCGCAGCGAAATCGGTTTCGTGTATCAGTTCCATCATCTGTTGCCCGAATTCTCGGCCCTCGAAAACATCATGATGCCGCAACTGATCTCCGGCCTCTCGCGCAAGGATGCGAGTGTTCGCGCTGCCCAGCTTCTTGATTACATGCGTATCGGCCATCGCGGTGACCATCGTCCAGCCGAACTCTCCGGCGGCGAACAGCAACGCGTTGCGATTGCCCGCGCCGTTGCCAATGCGCCTCTGGTGCTGCTGGCCGACGAGCCGACGGGCAATCTCGATCCTGCGACGGCTCATTACGTCTTCGATGCACTCGAAGCCCTGGTGCGCCAGTCCGGTCTCGCTGCGCTGATCGCCACGCACAATCACGAGCTTGCTGCTCGCATGGATCGCCGCGTGACGCTGAGTGAAGGCAAGGTGGTGGAAGTTTGATCGTCCGCTACGGAACGATCAGGCCGCCGCGATAGTCAAGCTCATAGGCCTTTCGCCCATCCACCATGATGGCCTCGTGGCCGATAAAGTGGTCGCATCCGCCGGTACTGCGATCGACGTAACGGCCAAATGAATGCTCGAATTGGTAATCGCCGAGGAATCGCTTTTCATCGAGATAAAGCCGTAGCAAGGCGGCCTTGATGACCATGCCGGCCCGGTGCCCATCGATGAGGCCCGGTTCTACGATATGGCCGAAATAATTCATGGCCCAAATCGGTTGGTCGTCATGCCAGACGACCTCTTGTCCACAAAAATCCGTGCCGCCGAAGTAGCTGTCGAGATAGCGCCACCGACCGCTTGCATAGCCGATATCATGCGAACCGCTTCGGCAGGGCGGCAGCCTCTCCCCATCACCGACATAGGTCTCGGCCTTGGCGGTCACAATGAAATCGTTCAGCTCGGCAAGATCCGGCATGACCCTCTCCAATTTTGGTGAGTGGTCAAAATGCCATCGGTCGTGAGATTTGTAAAGAACAAAAAGAGAACATTGGCGACTACTTGCCGCTATCGCACGCCTTCTGACCGACATCATCCTGCCAGTCCTGGATGGTGACGTTCAGGGCTTCCGCCTTCAGGTTCTTGCCGTCTTTCGTCACCTTGCCGGTCAGCACGTTGTAGTCGCAGCTGTGGCTTTCCTCGGGATTGAGCGTGTCATGGGATTCGTAGGTATAGCCTGCGACAACGAAGCTGTTATTGCGATAGGCGAGCGTCAATGTCTGCGTCCAGCGATCGCGCCCGATACTGTCGTTCTGTGAGACGATGGAGATGGAACCATTCGGCAACGCCGAGATCGACGGTTCCTGTCCGACGATACCGCCGGGCTCCACGCTGCCCCATATCTTGTGCGGTGCGCTTGCGACCAGTTTTAGCAAGGAGTGTTCGTCATCGCGCAGATAGATATAGATGCCGATCGGGTTGTCGGCGTCATCGCCCGCAGGCGGGGCCGCCAGAAGCGCGAGATCCGGCTTGCCGTCCTTGTTCCAGTCGCCGATCGCCGCATCGATGATGCGGCCCGGCGGGCTGGCGTCCTCCGCATGAGCAGTACTTGCAGCCGTAAGAAGAATGAGCGCGCAGGCAAGTGACTTCATCGTGTTCTCTCCGTTTTTCCCTGCATAAAGCCGGGTTGTTAAGGCGTCTATCGGCGGCCGGAAAAGCGGAGAATGAAATTTATTGATGCATCTATTGACTCCCGAACAAAAATAGAACAAATAAGAAACATAACGAGTAAGGAGCGCGTAAATGACCGATATCATTCGAGACGTTGCAGCATTCACCTCCATCGTGATGTTCGTTGCCAGCTTTTCTCTCATCATGATGGCGATGTGAGTTTTATCTCTGTATGCACATGCTGCTTCCGTATTTAGCGGGAGCAACTTCTGGACTTTGTCTTCCGCAATGTCGAAAATACCGCCGATTCATCTTAGCATGCGGAAGGGTACGAAATGGCGGATACGGGTAGCAGCGGTGTAGAGGTTGCGCCGATCGATGGCCTGCCGGAATTCGTCCACCTTCGTGTTCATTCGGCCTATTCTTTGCTGGAAGGCGCCCTGCCGCTCAAGAAGGTGTTGGCAAAGGCGGCCGCCGACAAGCAGCCCGCGATCGCCATTACCGATACCAACAATCTGTTTGTCGCCCTGGAATTCTCGCAGAAGGCGATGGACGAGGGTTTGCAGCCGATCATCGGCTGCCAGGTGTCGATCGACATGGAAGATGGCGGCGAGGGCGAGAAGCGTGGGCCGCAGCAGGCTCTTGCCAAGCTTCCTTCCATCGTCCTGCTCGCTGCAACCGAACAGGGTTATGAACGCCTCGTCGATCTCGTCAGCCGCGCCTACCTTGGCGGAGAAGGCAATAGTGCCGTTCACGTCACGACGTCCTGGCTGGAAGAGATCGGCACAGAGGGCATGATCGCTCTTACCGGCTCCCTGGGCGGACCGGTCGATATGGCTTTGAAAGACGGGCATGCCCCGCAAGCGCTCTCCAGGCTTCTGACGCTCAAGCGACTGTTCGGCGACAGGCTCTATGTCGAATTGCAGCGTCATGGCACCTATGACCGCCGCCACGAACACAAGATGCTTAACCTGGCTTATGAGCATGAGCTTCCGCTGGTCGCCACCAACGAAGCCTTTTTCCCGACGCGTGACGACTATGATGCACATGATGCGCTGATGGCGGTCGCCCATAACGCCATCGTCTCCGACGACACGCGTTTCCGCCTGACGCCCGATCATTACCTCAAGAGCCGGGCCGACATGGCCAAGCTCTTCGCCAACCTACCCGAAGCGCTGGAAAACTCTGTCGAGATCGCCCGGCGCTGCTCCTTCGTTCTGAAGACCCGTAAGCCGATCCTGCCGCGCTTCACCGGCGCGACGGATGATGCCGAAGAGGCGGAACGCGCCGAGTCGGCGGAACTGCGTGCTCAGGCGGTTGAAGGTCTGGACCAACGCCTGGCCTCGCTCGGCATGGCGCCTGGTTACGAGGAAAAGGAATATCGCGACCGGCTGGAGTTCGAACTCAGCGTCATCGAGCGCATGAAATTCCCCGGCTACTTCCTGATCGTTGCCGACTTCATCAAGTGGGCCAAGCGGCACGATATTCCGGTCGGCCCGGGCCGCGGCTCGGGTGCGGGCTCGCTGGTCGCCTATGCTTTGACGATCACCGATGTCGATCCTCTGCGTTTCTCGCTGCTGTTCGAGCGCTTCCTCAATCCGGAACGCGTCTCGATGCCGGACTTCGACATCGACTTCTGTCAGGATCGCCGCGAAGAGGTGATCCGATACGTGCAGGCCAAATATGGCCGCGAGCAGGTGGCTCAGATCATCACTTTCGGTTCGCTTCAGGCGCGCGCCGCTCTTCGCGACGTTGGCCGCGTGCTGGAAATGCCCTACGGCCAGGTCGACAAGATCTGCAAGCTGGTGCCGAACAATCCCGCCAATCCTACGCCGCTCAGCAAGGCGATCGAGGAGGAGCCGCGTCTGCAGGAGGAGGCGGACAAGGAGCCGGTTGTCGCCCGCCTTCTCGATATCGCTCAGAAGATCGAGGGTCTCTACCGCCACGCCTCGACGCACGCGGCCGGTATCGTTATCGGCGATCGTCCGCTGTCGAAGCTGGTGCCGATGTATCGCGATCCGCGCTCCGACATGCCGGTCACCCAATTCAACATGAAATGGGTGGAGCAGGCCGGCCTCGTGAAGTTCGACTTCCTCGGCCTGAAGACGCTGACGGTGTTGAAAACGGCCGTCGATTTCGTCGCCAAGCGTGGCATCTCGATCGATCTCGCTAGCATCCCGCTCGACGACACGCCGAGTTATGAGATGCTTTCGCGCGGCGAAACGGTCGGCGTGTTCCAGGTGGAAAGTGCCGGCATGCGCAAGGCACTCATCGGTATGCGCCCCGACTGCATCGAGGACATCATCGCGCTCGTGGCGCTCTATCGTCCCGGTCCGATGGAAAACATCCCGGTCTATAATGCCCGCAAGCATGGCGAGGAGGAGATCGAATCGATCCACCCGAAGATCGATTACCTGCTGAAAGAGACGCAGGGCGTTATCGTCTACCAGGAACAGGTGATGCAGGTCGCCCAGGTTCTCTCGGGTTATTCGCTCGGCGAAGCCGACCTTCTGCGCCGCGCCATGGGTAAGAAGATCAAGGCGGAGATGGACCAGCAGCGCGAGCGTTTCGTCGATGGCGCCGTCAAGAACGGTGTGTCTAAGGGGCAGTCGGACGTTATCTTCGATCTGCTCGCCAAGTTCGCCAACTACGGCTTCAACAAGTCGCACGCGGCGGCCTACGCCATCGTCTCCTACCAGACCGCCTATATGAAGGCGCATTTCCCGGTGGAGTTCCTGGCAGCGTCGATGACGCTCGATATGGCGAACACCGAAAAGGTCAACGATTTCCGTCAGGATGCCAAGCGCCTCGGAATCGAGGTCATCGCACCATCGGTCCAGACGTCGTTCCGTCATTTCCAGACCGGTGAAAACCGCATTTATTACGCGCTGGCCGCCATCAAGGGTGTCGGCGAATCCGCGGTCGAACACATCGTCGAAGTGCGGGGCGATCAGCCGTTTGCGGGCATCGAGGATTTCTGCCTGCGCATCGATCCAAAGCAGATCAATCGCCGCGTTCTGGAAAGCCTGATCTGCGCCGGCGCCTTCGATTGCTTCGAGATCGACCGCGCCCAGCTGATCGCCGGCTTGGATCGCATCATGGGCTATGCGCAGGTGGCGCAGGAAAACAAGCGCAGCGGCCAGCACGATATGTTCGGAAGCGCTGCCTCCGGGCCTGAGAAGATCTCGTTCCCTCCCTATACCCCATGGCTCGCCTCGGAGCGCCTGCTGCGCGAATTCCAGGTGCTCGGCTTTTATCTGACCGCCCATCCGCTCGACACATACAAGAGCGTGCTCGACAAGATGCGCGTGCAGCCCTTTGCCGATTTCTCGGCGGCGGTGAAGCGGGGCGCGGGCAACGGCCGCTTGGCCGGTACGGTGATCTCCAAGCAGGAGCGCAAGACCCGCACCGGCAACAAGATGGGCATCTTTGTCTTCTCGGACGCTTCCGGCCAGTTCGAAGCCGTGCTCTTCTCCGAAGTGCTCAATCAGTATCGCGACGTCCTGGAAGTCGGCAAATCCTTCGTGATCACCGCTCAGGCGGACGAGCGGCCGGAAGGCATCAGCCTGCGTCTGCAGACGGCACAGTCCTTGGAGGAGAAATCGCTGCAGATGCAGAAGGCGCTGCGCGTCTACATCCGCGATGCAGGGCCGCTTAAGGCGGTCGCTGCGCATCTGAACGCCAAGGGCGATGGCCTGGTCTCCTTCATCGTTATCAAGGAGGAAGGTTCGCGTGAGGTCGAGGTGGCGCTTCCGGAGAAGTACCGCATCACGCCGGAAATCGCGGCCGCATTGCGCACGGCACCGGGTGTCATCGATGTCGAGCTTGTCTAGAGTGGCTCTGCCGGAAGGGCTTTAGCCCTTCTTGCCGAGTGCGCCGCTATTGGTGATGGTGATGAAATCGGTTTCGTTGCCGGTTTCAGGGCCGACGCCAGTGTCCGAGATCGTTAGCGACGAGCCTGATGTCAGTAGATCTTCGATGCGGTGGCGAACATCGTCGGGAATGGTGATGCGGCCAAGCGCCTGTCCGGCGGCATCGAGCGATTGTGATTGCTCCTCGCTGGTGATGCCGTACCGCTTCTTTGCCTTGTTGCTCAAATCCTCTTCCAGCGTCATACCGAACCAGTCGGCCTTGCCGTTGATGCGGTCGATCGCATTGGCGGTGAAGAAATGCACGCCGAGTGCCTCTTGCGGCTCGGCAATGATGGCCGGCCCCTCGAAGAGAGGCTTGAAGTTCTGGCGGACCATGATCGCGCCATTCGGCGGCTCGCCCTTGCCGGCCGCGGCATAGACCGCCTTCATCAGCGCAGGACTGACGAGGCCGCCCGTCGCCTTGATATCGTGCGCCTTCCGGAAGTCCTCGATGGCCTGCACTGTGGAAGGCCCGAGCATGCCGTCCGGCGTGCCGGTTATGAAGCCCATGTCGTTCAGCAACTCCTGCAGGTCTCGGACATTCTCTCGCAGGCCACGCCGAGTGATCAGGATGCTAAGCGGAGCAAGGTCGGCAGGCGGGGCGACGATTGCCTTCGCTGGTGGGATCTTGATCGAAGTGACATCGTTTGTCGCCACCTGCAGCGATTGAGCCTGCGGCATGAAGCTTGCTGTCGTGGGGCGCAACTCGATCTCTGAAAACAACGCCGGCGGCGGCGCGGCCTGCGGCTGGAAGAGCATCGAATTCTCGAACGGCTGCGGCACCAGCGGCTGGTCGGCAATGACAACATGCACGCCGCGCTCGGTCATCTGGTAGAGCGTCTTTGCAAAGGCTTTCGGCATACGCACGCAGCCGTGTGAGGCCGGATAGTTCGGGACCGAATTGGATTCGTGCAGCGCAATCCCGGACCAGGTGAGCCTTTGCATGAACGGCATAGGGGAAGCGGAATAGAGGTTTGACTCGTGATAGACCTTTTTTTCCAGAATGGAGAAGATCCCGCTTGGGGTCGTATGACCGCGCTTGCCCGTCGAGACCTTCGATGTCGCCACCACCTGGTCGCCGTCATAGACGGCAAGCGATTGCCTGTCCTTGGAGACGACGATCTGCAGGGTGCGGGCATCCGACGCAGCAAAACTCGGCTGCGAGAGGGCGGTGGCTGAAAGCAGCGCAAGCCCAATCAAGAAAAATGGCTTCATAGACACAACCAAAACGCAATACTCGTAATGACCAAGGTTAGACTTCGAAGTTTAAGGAAGACTTTCTGAAAAGAAGTGCTTTGGCTCTTCGGGCCAAAGCTTGAGGTTTACCTATCGATGAGCCGGATACGACAACGCCGAAGCAAGGTTGGCAACCCTGCCTCGGCGCTCATTCATCAAGGAAGATCCGGAGATCAATGGACGCTGGATGCTACCCAATTATGCCAGTCCTGCTCGCTGCCGTGGAAGGCATTGAGATCGATCCTGCCGTCGACGCCATGGGAGACGCCGGAGCCGGAATACTGCCAGAACACCCACTTGCGGCCGGGATAGACCTTGGACGGATGCTGCGCGACAGCGCGCAGCCAGAATGGGTAGTTGAGCAGCTCGCCAGTGAGATTGTCGCGATAGAAATCCGGCGCGGTGTAGACGATCGGACGCTGGCCATAATGCTTTTCCAGCTTGTCCATGAACACCTGCATCTTGGCCAGCACTTGCTCGCGCGAGGGGCGGCGCTTGCAGCTCGACTCGCCATTCCATTCGACGTCGATGACGGGCGGCAGGGCACCGGCTTCACGCGGAACATTGCGAATGAACCAGTCGGCCTGCTCTCCGGCGGTCCGGCACCAGTAGAAGAAGTGATAGGCGCCGTGCTTCAGGCCGGCCTGCTGGGCGGCCCGCCAGTTCTTCTTGAACATCGGGTCCAGATGGTCGCCGCCGTCGGTCGCTTTGATGTAGACGAAGTTGGCGCCCTGGGTTCGCAGCGTGTTCCAATCGATATCACCCTGCCAGCGTGAAACGTCGACGCCATGAACGGCCAGTTTCCGCGGTGAAGTGGAGGTGCCGAAGTTGATCGGTTTGGCATCGCGGAAGCGATGGCTGTAGATCTGCATCGGCTGCTGCCGCAAGGAGCGGGGCACCGGGTTGGACGGTGAGAGCATGGCCAGCGGCCGCTGCAGCGGCACGGGAGCGTCGGCGTCGCTCTGGTCGGAGGGCATGAGCCCCTCCGGACGCAGATTGGTCGGCATCGCCACCGCGAGCGCCTGTTGGCGTTCGACGCGCGAAACCGTTTCGCCGATCTCGACCGACGGCACCGGCCGGCCGGTCTTAGCGATGGAGCTGGTCAATTCATTCGAAGGAGGAGTGGCTCGCGCGGCTTCGCGCTCACCTCGAGCGGCACAGCCTGATATCGTCAGGCAGGCAAGAAGAATGGTCGATACAGCCGATAGACGCATAGGAACCCGTACGCAAAACACAATCGACGGCGAATCCGCGCCGTTCGGAAGTTACAGAATTTGAGTCCTAATAGAAATTTACCAAGAAAGTTTGAATCCGAGCTTTTCGAGCTAAAGAATCGCGCGCGTCACGCGACGATTTTTGGCGGGACCAAATGTCTCTGATCGGTGAGTTAAAATTAAGCCATTGTTATTTTTGGCGTTTATCGCTGAATGTGTAGCCGGTCTCAACCGTCTTGTTTCCGAATTTTTCTCGAAGCTTATCCATGGCTGCTTCGGCCGCCGCACGCCGGGTGGCGTGTTCGTCGATCAAATCCGGCGGATCGGCGCGTGCGGCATCGCCCAGATCGGAGACCCCAATGCCGATCAGACGGAACTTCGTGCCGTCGGTTTCAGGCTCCAGCAGCCGCAGGCCGGTGCGGAAGATTCGGTCTGCCAGCTGCGTCGGATCTTCGAGCCGGCGATTGCGCGTTCGGATCTTGAAGTCGGCGGTCTTCAATTTCAGCACTACCGTCTGGCCGGCAATGCCGCTGCGCTTCAGTCGGCGCGAGACCTTCTCCGCGAGATCGCGCAGGATGGGCACGAGATCGTCATACTTTGAAATGTCTTCGAAAAAAGTCGTTTCTGACGTTACGCTCTTGGCCGCCTCGTTCGGATGAACAGTACGGTCGTCGATGCCGCGCGAGAGGCGGAAAAGCCGCTGCCCGATGACGCCATAGCGACGCATGAGGTCGCCTTCCTCCATGCCCTGAAGCTGGCCGATGGTGCGAATGCCGTCGCTTTCAAGCGTTGCGGCAAAGGCCTTGCCGACCCCCCATATCGTGGTGACCGACCGTGGCTCGAGAAAGGAGAGCGCTTCTTCCCGGCCGATGACCGAGAAACCGCGCGGCTTCTGCAGATCGGAAGCCACTTTGGCGAGGAACTTGCAGTAGGAAAGACCGACGGAAATGGTGATGCCGATCTCCTGTTCCACACGCTTTGCGAATTTCGCAAGGGTGCGAGCCGGAGGATCGTGGTGGAGCCGCTGGGTGCCGTCTAGCTCAAGAAAGGCTTCGTCGATCGAAAGCGGCTGCACGAGGGGCGTCAGATCCTGCATCATGCCTCGGATTTCCCGACCGATGCGGACATATTTCTCCATGTTCGGCCTGATGACAACCGCTTGAGGACAGGCCTCCAGGGCCTTGAACATCGGCATGGCCGACCGCACGCCATGAATGCGGGCGATATAGCAGGCGGTGGAGACGACGCCGCGTTTGCCGCCGCCGACGATAACCGGCTTGTCCGCCAGTTCCGGATTGTCCCGTTTTTCTATCGAGGCGTAAAACGCGTCACAATCGATATGCGCCAGCGTCAGTGCATGGAGCTCGCGATGGTAGACAAGGCGGGGGCTGCCGCAGGCTCGACAACGCGTCCGCACGGCCGATTGCTCGCTCAAGCAATCGCGACAGAAACCGGAAATCTTGTCGGGCACACTGGTCATGTAGTGAGAACAAAAATTGAACATCGCCACTTTATGGTCTAACTTTGCGAGTCTCAAGCGGGAAAATATGGGAGGAGGCAGGTGTGGAGAACTTAAATGTGCGGCCTTTGACAAGGGATCGCTGGGACGATTTCGAGACGCTCTTCGGCCCGAGTGGCGCGTGCTACGGCTGCTGGTGTACGCACTTCCGTATTCCGACATCGCAACGCAAGACGATGGACGGCGATGCGAAGAAGCAGTTTATGCAGGAGCGCATTGCCGCGGGACCGCCTCCCGGCCTTCTCGGCTATCTCGATGAGCGTCCTGTTGCCTGGGTGCAGGTGGGCCCACGCGCCGAACTGCCGCAATGGAACTCCCAGAAAACGGTATCGAGCCCGCTCGATCCGGCCGATGCCGAAGATAGCTCCATCTGGGCCGTGAGCTGTTTTTTCATGAATTCCAGAGATCGCGGCAAGGGATACAGCCATCGGATGCTGTCGGAAGCCGTGAATTTTGCCAAGGCTGCCGGCGCGCGCCTATTGGAGGGCTGTCCGATCGAACGCACCAAACAGTCGAAGTCCGTCGGCCTCTATGTCGGTTCGCTGCGCATCTTCGAGGCCGCCGGGTTTTCAGAGGTTGCCAAACGCAAGGACGGGCGTCCGCTGATGCGCCTCGTCCTCTGATACGGGTGTTGGCTTCAGCTGACGATATGAGCCCGAAGCAGGGCCGCAGCGTGGCTCCATTCGGTTGCCTCGGGGATCCCCGCCGGTGCGGCCGGCGCCATGCGGTGAACGATGGAATCCGGCTTGAGATTGATCAGGAGGCAATCTGGAACATGCTCGCTGACCGAATGCAGATTGTGCGCCATGTCGTCGATGAAGGCGACCGGCAAGGCGCGGTTTGCATGAAGCGACCGTACGATCGGTCCCTTCGGCTGCAGCGACGCAAGCAGCGGTTGGGCAAGCCCGAGACGGTCGAGCAGGCGCCGCCGCTGAGCCCAGAACTGGGGCGGCATGGCGGTGAGGAAAACGACGTCGGCATCCTTAGAAACGTCGCCGAGCGTATCGACGGCGAGATCGAGAGGGGTCTGCCACCGCTCTTGCGCCTCGAAGAACGAATCGATGAGCCGATGCACGTCCTTTTCCTCGAGTGCCGTTCCGTTGACTTTGGAGACGATGTTGCCCGTCAGCCGGAAGGAGCGCGGCAGGAATTCATGACCCGCTTCATCGAGGAATGTCAGGAAAGGCGCAAAGAAATGCAGAACGACATCATCGACATCGCAAACGACCAATGGCCGGTCGTGCAGCCGGATATGCGATACGTCGAATTCAAGCGGGGCGTCCATAGTCAATATTCTCCGGAGGCGAGGCCGGGCGGCGAGAAGTGCGTGGAGGCAGCCGCAACGGCTTCGGGCGAAATGCCGCTCGCCTCGCAGAAGGCCAGCAGCGTCGGCTCGTGGTTCATCAGGAAGTCGAGCATGCCTGAGAGAAACGCAGGCTCGTTGATTGCGTCGCGCACTTGTGCGGGCGCAACGCCCGTCAGGGCCAGAAAGCGGCCGAACATGTCGGGCTCGTTGGCCAGCCAGCCGAGTACCGCAATGGCTGTCTCTTGCGGGTCCGCCGCATTCTTCTTCGGGCTCTTGAAGTTACTTTGCATTTTGAAGGGTGATTTACCTATTTTTCAACCAAATCCCGGTAATGTGCGATTCAAGTATTTGTGGAATCGGTTCCTCGCGACCCTATATTTCGAGAGAATGGATGCAATACCGGATGCAGGGACAGTTTTCCATGCCTAAGCAGGTAATGATTGTAGAAGACAATGAGCTGAATATGAAGCTCTTTCGCGATCTGATCGAGGCGTCCGGCTATACGACGATCCAGACCCGCAATGGTATGGAGGCGCTCGATCTCGCACGCAAGCATCGCCCCGATCTTATCCTCATGGATATTCAGCTTCCGGAGGTTTCCGGGCTGGAAGTTACGAAATGGCTGAAGGAAGACGATGATCTTCACGTCATCCCCGTGATCGCCGTCACGGCCTTTGCCATGAAGGGCGACGAAGAGCGCATTCGCCAGGGCGGATGCGAAGCCTATGTTTCCAAGCCGATTTCGGTGCCAAAATTTATTGAGACGATCAAAACCTATCTCGGCGACGCCTGAGCATGGGGAAGAGCTGATGACCGCACGCATTCTGGTAGTCGATGATATTCCCGCCAACGTAAAACTTTTGGAAGCGCGGCTGTTGGCCGAGTATTTCGAGGTGTTGACGGCCGAGGATGGTTTGAAGGCGCTTGCCATATGCGCGGGCACCCAGGTCGACCTCATCCTGCTCGACATCATGATGCCTGGCATGGACGGCTTCGAGGTCTGCGAGCGGCTGAAGTCCGATCCGCGCACCGCTCATATCCCCGTCGTGATGGTCACCGCGCTCGATCAGCCGGCTGACCGTGTGCGCGGCCTGAAGGCTGGGGCTGACGACTTCCTGACCAAGCCGGTCAACGATCTGCAGCTGATTTCGCGGGTCAAGAGCCTGCTTCGCCTGAAAACGCTGAGCGACGAGTTGCACATGCGCAACGAGACCGCGCGTAACTTCGGCATCGATGACCTGCTTCGCGCCGGTGAAGGCCGCGCTGACGACCTCGGGCATGTCCTGCTTGTCGATAGTCGCGCCAATTCGCAGGAGCGCATCATACGAGCGTTGAAGCCGATCGCGCAGGTGACGGCTATGTCCGACCCGCAGGCAGCCCTGTTCGAGGCGGCCGAGCGCCCGTTCGAGCTCGTTATCGTCAATTCGAATTTCGATGACTACGATCCGCTAAGGCTCTGCTCGCAGCTTCGTTCGCTGGAGCGCACGCGCTTCCTTCCGGTTCTGCTCGTCACGGAGCAGGGGGCCGACGACATGATCGTCCGTGCACTCGATCTCGGCGTCAACGACTACATTGTGCGGCCGATCGATCCGAACGAGCTGGTGGCGCGCTGCCTGACGCAGATACGGCGGAAGCGCTACAATGATCGCTTGCGCGCCAGCGTGCAGCACACCATCGAGCTGGCCGTCACCGATGGGCTTACGGGCCTGAACAACAGGCGATATCTGGACAATCATCTAAAGGTTCTTTTCGATCGGTCGCTGGCGCGGGCTCGGCCGCTCTCCGTCCTGATCGCCGATATCGATCGGTTTAAGCTGGTTAACGACACCTACGGTCACGATGCCGGCGACGAGGTGCTGAAGGAATTCGCCACACGCATCCGGTCCACCGTGCGAGGCGCCGATCTCGCCTGTCGTTATGGTGGCGAGGAATTTGTGGTTGTGATGCCGGATACGCCTGCAGACATCGCCGCCGTCGTCGCCGAGCGACTGCGCGCAGCGGTAGAAAACATGCCGGTGCGGCTGCGGGATAGCGGTGTGGCGCTTAACATCACGGCCTCCTTCGGAATATCGTCTCGTTTGACGACTGTTGAGACACCGGAGCAACTGATGAAGCAGGCCGATCAAGCTCTCTATGAGGCGAAAAGAGCCGGACGCAACAGAGTGGTCGCTTCGGCTGCCTGACCGATAATGGGCCAAAATAGGTGAATTTCCCAATGAGTATTGAGGGGAATTCCCAAGTTTTGAACAGCCCTGATGCGGTTCCGAACCTTGTGCATCGCCTATAGGTGCTTCGGCCCGGCAAAGAGATAAACTTCTCAGTTTTATTGATTATTGGAACCGCTTGCTGGTTTTGCGAGAGTGACCTCGGTTTAGGTCGAATATTCCATTATATAAAATCGTTATATTTGAGATTTTTTAATTTCGACGCAGAAGATAGGCTTCCCGTAAGTGAATTCTTATTTGTCTGTGCACATTTTCTTAAATATAAGTATTTATGATTTGCCAAAGATGCCGGGGATAAGTTTTTATTCTTGGTTGAGATTCAAGTTTGGTTTGTTAATTCTGTAAGAACATCATGTCATTTAAGACTTGAATTTTAACCATCCGAACAGACAGGTATTTTTCATCATTAAGAATTAGTTGATTTTCTTTCGATTTCGCGCGAATTTAGTCCCGTACAGAGACAGGCCCTCAGGGCTTCGAGATACCCCATGATGCTCAGGTCCGCCGCATCTCCTGGGTCGTGGGGTCGGTCGGCTGGCAGGCAAAAGATAACGGTTCCTCGTGCCGTTTTGCATGCTAGCCGGCCCCCAAATTCAAAACGCCGCTCTTCGGTTTTCGAAGGCGGCGTTTTTCTTTTGGTCAGGCAATGCGACCGGCGTTCCGGCATATCTTGAATGACGAAGACCCTTGAGTCGCTTTGATGAAAGCAGCGCACAACAAAAAAGGCGCTAGCCAGCAGGCTGCGCCTTCTTGAAACCCTAGGTTTAGGAAACTTACTTGATCTTCGTTTCCTTGAACTCGACGTGCTTCTTAGCAACCGGGTCGTACTTGGTCTTCGTCATCTTGTCCGTCATCGTACGGCTGTTCTTCGTCGTGACGTAGAAGAAACCGGTGTCGGCCGTCGACAGCAGCTTGATCTTGATAGTGGTAGCCTTGGCCATGGTCGTCCTGCCTTTAATAAAAATGAACGCCGTGGACGGCCAGTGCGGTGGTCCACGGCGAATTCTGGCGCGAAAATACAAATCGCGCCTGAAAAGTCAACCTCTGTTGCCCATGAAAAGCAGCCGTATCCCCGAAAGCAGGACATAAAGACCGAAGAAAAACGCCACAGCCCAGGCAAAGCCGCTCGGATTGGCCAGATCCATCGCCGTGCCGATCGCCGGTGGCCCGAGAACCATGCCGATCGCATAACAGAAAACGAAGGCAGCATTGGCCGCCACGAGGTCGACGCCGGTGAGCCGCGTGCCGAGATGGCTGAGGCCGACCGTGTACATGCCTGAAACGCATCCGCCCCAGAAGAGCAGGATGATGGCGAGAAGGATCCAGTTGGAGGCCAGCAGCGGCAACAGAAGCGCGCCGACAAGGCCGATGGTGGCCATGATCGAGAGCAGGGGCCGTTTGTCGCGCATCCGGTCGGCGAGTAGTCCCAGTGGGATCTGAAACACGAAATTGCCGACGCCCATGACGGTCAGGAGCAGCGCCGCCTGCGATTCGTTGAAACCCAGCCGCGTCGCATAGCTGGTAAACAGCGAGCCGCCGCCGACGGTAACGGCGCCGAAGACGAATACTGCCGCAGTCGCGGTCGGCACCAGGAAGATATAGCGTACGAAATGCAGTTCAGGCTTCTCGTCGACGGGCGGGCTTTCGTTGCGTGCGATGAAGATCGGAATGGCAGCAGCCAGGATGATGCAGGCGCCGATGATGAAGGGCATGATCCCTTCGCTGCCGACGAGCGAGAAGAGCAGGGGACCTGCGGCAAAGCCAAGCGAGAATACGGTGGAGTAAAGGCCGAGCACAAAGCCGCGTTTGGACGGAGGCGAGGCGGCGTTGATCCAGAATTCCGACAGGATGAAGAGCGTCGTCGTCGATCCGTGGAAGATGATGCGCAGCGGGAACCACAGAAGGAGGTTCTCCGCGTAGTAGAAGCCCAGCGAGCTCAATGCGGAGAGCACGACTGCCCAGATCATGGTCTGTATGACGCCGAAGCGATGCGCGAGTTTGGTAGTTATGACGGCGGCGAGCATGGCCGCTACGCCCATCATAGCCGTGTTGAGGCCGATCAGGCTTGAGGAAACGCCGCGCTTCTCCAGAATGATGCTGAGAAGCGGCAGGCCCAACCCAATGGCAATGCCCACGGCCGATACGGACGCGATGGCGGCGACGAGCGAGGGCCAGTGAATTTCTTCGACATGGCCGGCCTTGCCGTTCGTCGGTTCAAGCATAAACGGATCCTTGGGGCGCATGGCGGGCGAATCGATCGAAACGTGGAACACAGAAAGCCACGGCTCGGCCAATTTCAGGTGACGGGTCGGCTTTCATGAGATCGGTTATTCCCCCAGAATGATCCATTCGACGCCCGGCATGTTCAGACAAGAAATGCCGCTCGTGTCAAGCCGTTGCCGGTAAAGCAATTCCTGCGAATCACGAATATGCGGCAAATCGATAGAGCATGATCCCGAAAAGTGTATGCGGTTTTCGGACGACATCATGCTCTACTTCTTGGTTCCTAGAGCGGATTCAGATTTTAGGTCGATCAGACCTAAAATCATCCGGCTCTAGCGGTTTCGGATGGGTGGGCGCAGCAATACGGAGAGGCCGCGATTTCTTTCGCGGGCATGGGACATAGGCTGACCGGCATGCTCACGATCGGCCGTTTCCCTGGTCCCATTCGTCCGGACTGTCGTCATGGCCGCCGAAGCCATGCATGCGCAGCGCCCATTGCAGGCCGATGACGCCGCCTTTGATGGGCTGTATGATCGCGAGCGCCGCAATGACGGTAATCGGCCCCCATATGGCCAGATGCACCCACATAGGCAGCTTGAAGGCCATGTCCGTCATCATGTAGCCGCCAACGACGATATGGCCGAGAACGAAGATCACAATATAAGGCGGCAGGTCGTCCGCCCGCTGATGGAAGATTTCTTCGCCGCATACGGCGCAACTGTCGACCGGTTTCAGGAAGGCACCGAAGAGCTTACCCGTGCCGCAGCGCGGGCAGCGATTGAGCATGCCGCGGACAATCGATCGACCGAGCGGGCGCTCGCTTTGATCAGCGCCGCCGTAGCGGATGGGAGAATCGGATGGACTGCCCGTCATGAATGCTCTTCCTTCTTGCCGGCGACCTTCCTCTATCGGCGGCCGCGCGGCGGTCTGGTCCCGGGCGTCTTGCGCGCCTGGCCCTTGTTGCGGCGGGTCGCCTTGTGGAAGGAGCGCACCGCCGTCGGCATCGGCCGCCCGTCGCTCAGCATTTCGAAGCGCAGCGCTCCGGCCAGCGGCACGGCTTCTGCCAGCCTTACGGTCACGTCGTCGCCAAGACGGAAGCCGAGCCCGGTCTTCTCTCCGGTCAGCGCCTGATGCGCTTCGTCGTAGATGAAGTAATCGGTGCCGAGCGTAGATATAGGGATGAAACCGTCGGCGCCATAGTCGGGCAGGGTGACAAAAAGTCCCGATTTGGTGACGCCGCCAACGCGGGCCTCGAATTCCGCGCCGACCTTGCCCGCCAGGTGATGGGCGATCAATCGGTCCACCGTTTCGCGTTCGGCGGCCATGGCGCGGCGCTCGAATGTGGAGATCTCGGCGGCGATATCGTCGAGAGATGCCTCCTCGTCCGGCGTGATGCCGCCTTCGCCGAGGCCGAGCGAGCCGACCAGTGCGCGATGCACGATCAGATCCGCATAGCGGCGGATCGGCGAGGTGAAGTGGGCGTATTTCATCAGGTTCAGGCCGAAATGCCCGATGTTATCCGGGCTGTAGATCGCCTGGCTCTGTGAGCGCAGCACCATCTCGTTGACCATGGTCTGATGCGGCGTGCCCTCAGCCTTTTCGAGAATGCCGTTGAAGCTGTTGGCCCGGACATTACCACCCTTGGCAAGCGATATGCCGAGCGTCGCCAGGAATTCGCGCAGGATCTCCTGTTTGGCGAGTGTCGGGCCATCGTGGATGCGGTAGATCAGCGCCTGCTTCCGCTTTTCGAGCGTCTCGGCCGCCGCGACGTTGGCCTGGATCATCATCTCTTCGATGAGCTTGTGCGCGTCGAGGCGCGGCGGCACGAAGACGCGATCGACCGTACCGTCGGGCTTCAGCAGGATCTTGCGTTCGGGCATGTCGAGCTCGAGCGGCTGACGGCGGTCGCGGCCCTTTTTCATGATGTTATAGGCGTGCCAGAGCGGCTTGAGGATCGGCTCCAGCATCGGTCCGGTCTTGTCGTCGGGCTGACCGTCGATTGCTGCCTGCGCCTGCTGGTAGGAGAGTTTGGCGGCGCTCTTCATCATGATGCGATGGAAGGTGTGGCCGGCCTTGCGTCCTTCCCTGGAGAAGATCATCCGCACGGCAAGAGCAGGGCGGTCGACACCTTCCTTGAGCGAGCAGAGGTCGTTGGAGATGCGCTCGGGCAGCATCGGCACGACACGGTCGGGGAAATAGACCGAGTTGCCGCGCTTCAAGGCTTCGCGGTCGAGCGGCGAATTCGGGCGCACATACCAGGAGACGTCGGCGATCGCGACGGTGACGATCACGCCGTCGGGATTGTCGGGCGAGGGGTCTATTTCGGCATAGACGGCGTCGTCATGGTCCTTGGCATCGGCCGGATCGATTGTTATCAGCGGCAGACTGCGCCAGTCCTCGCGATGGGACATCGTCGCGGGCTTGGCCGCATCGGCCTCCGCAATGACGGCAGGCGGAAAGACATGCGGGATGCCATGCGCATGGATAGCGATCATCGAGATCGCCTTCTCCGAGGCGACGGAACCGACGACTGACAGCACCTTCGCCCGGGGTAGGCCGAAACGACCAAGACGGGCCACTTCGACCTCGACCAGATCGCCGTCCTTGGCGCCGCCGGTATAATCGGGGTCGATCACCATTTCTTCCCCGCGCCGCTCGATCGGCATCAGCCGGCCACCGCCGCCGGGCGTTTCGCGGAAAACGCCCATGGAGGCGCCCTGCCGCTTGTCCAGAACCTTGATGATGCGGGCCGTATAGGCCGGGCCGCCGCGATCCGTTGCCGCGAAAATCTTCGCGAGAATGCGGTCGCCCATGCCGGCGACGGGCGCCTTGCCCTTGCCGTTGCGGCCTGCTGGCGAGGAGGATTGCTTGATCATGACAGCCGGAGCGACGCCGTTTTCGTCGGCCCATTCGGCAGGACGCCCGATCAGCATGCCATCCTTGTCGCGCGTGGTGATATCGAGAACGGCGATCGGCGGCAGCGCGCCGGGGCGGATGAGCGACTTGCGGCTCTTCTGCACCATGCCTTCTTCTTCGAGCTCACGCAGCAGGTTCTTCAGCGCAACGCGGCTTTCGCCCTTCAGCCCGAAGGCTCTGGCAAGCTCGCGCTTGGAAGCCTGTTCCGGATGGTCGGCGATGAAGCGTAGAATGACCTCGCGAGGCGGCAACGTGCCGTGGATGATTGCCATCATCGGCTCGGCGTCACCGCTTGCCTTACCGGCGCGACCGGGCTTGCCGGTGCGTCGTTCCGACGATGGGTTCCTGCCGCGCGGTTCTCTGCTCACTCTGCACTCTTCTTTTTCGCTGCCGTTTTGGCCGCAGGCTTCTTCGCAGCAGCCTTCGGCTTGGCGGTCGTTTTCGTCGCTTTTGCGCCGGCGGCCGCGGTCTTCGCCTTGGCCGGCGCCTTCTTGGTGGTGCCGCCACTCTTACCGGCCTTCGCGGCGATCAGAACCAGGGCTTCCTCAACCGTGATCGCCTGCGGGTCCGTGCCTTTCGGCAGGGTAGCGTTGACCTTGCCCCAGTTGACATAGGGGCCATACTTGCCGTCGCGGACCGTGATCGAGCCGCCCCCGTCAGGATGTTCGCCGAGATCCTTGAGCGCTGCCGGCGTGCCGCGTGCCCTGCCGCCGCCCGCCTTGCTCTGCTTTTCGGCAATCAGCGTCACGGCGCGGTTCAAGCCTACGGTGAAAACGTCTTCCACGCTTTCGAGATTGGCGTAGCTGCCGTCATGCAGCAGGAAGGGGCCATAGCGTCCGATGCCGGACGAGATCATCTTGCCGCTTTCCGGGTGCTTGCCGATATCGCGTGGCAGCGAGATCAAAGCCATCGCCTTTTCATAGTCGATCTCTTCGGGCTTCCAGCCCTTCGGCAGTGAAGCGCGCTTTGCATCCTTGCCGTCGCCGCGCTGGATATAGGGTCCGAAACGGCCAGACCGCAGCGTCAGCTCTTCGCCGGTAACCGGATCCTGACCGAGCGCCTTCGGCTCGTTCAAGCCGTTGGATTCGGCTTCCGCGCCGCCTTCGGAAGAAAGCTGGCGGGTGTAGTTGCACTCCGGATAATTCGAGCAGCCGACGAAGGCGCCGTATTTGCCGAGCTTCAGCGAAAGATTGCCGGTGCCGCAGACCTGGCAGATGCGCGGATCGCTGCCGTCTTCACGCTTGGGGAAGACCAGCGGCGCCAGCGCCTCGTTCAGCGCGTCGAGCACGTTGGTAACGCGCAGTTCCTTGGTATCCTCGATCTGCGCGAAGAAATTGGTCCAGAAGTCGCGGAGCACGTCCTTCCAGTTCAATTCGCCAGCGGAAATACGGTCGAGCTTCTCTTCCAGTTCGGCAGTGAAATCATATTCGACGTATTTGGTGAAGAAGCTTTCGAGGAAGGCCGTTACCAACCGGCCCTTGGCCTGCGGCAGCAGTTTGCGCTTGTCGATCGTCACATAGTCGCGGTCACGCAGCGTCGCGAGCGTCGCGGCATAGGTGGAGGGACGGCCAATGCCGAGCTCTTCCATTTTCTTGATCAGCGACGCCTCAGAGTAACGCGGCGGCGGCTCGGTGAAATGCTGCGTCGAGTTGATCTTCTGCTTGGCGAGGTTTTCGCGCGCATTGATCTCCGGCAGACGGCCATCTTCGTCGTCGGCATCGTCGCTCTGCTCACCGTCTTCCTTCTGGTCGGTGTAGGCGGCGATGAAGCCGTCGAAGCGGATTACCGAGCCGACCGCGCGCAAGCCGGCCTTCTTGCCGCCATTGTCGGCAAGGATTTCGACGGTGGTGCGCTCGATCTCGGCCGATGCCATCTGGCTGGCGATGCCGCGCTTCCAGATCAGGTCGTAGAGCCGCAGTTGGTCGGCATCGAGGAACTTGCGGACGCGGTCCGGCGTGCGGTCAAAATCGGTCGGGCGAATGGCTTCGTGCGCTTCCTGGGCGTTCTTCGCCTTGGTCGAGTAGAAGCGTGCCTTCTCCGGCAGGTAGCGGTTGCCGAATTGATCGGCGATGGCGTGCCGTGCCGCCTCGATCGCTTCCGGCGCCATCTGAACACCGTCGGTACGCATATAGGTAATGAGACCGACCGTTTCGCCGCCGATATCGACGCCTTCATAAAGCTTCTGCGCGACCTGCATCGTGCGTGAGGCCGAGAAGCCGAGCTTCGAGGAGGCGGCCTGCTGCAGCGTCGAGGTCGTGAAGGGCGGTGCTGGGTTACGCTTGACCGGCTTTGCCTCGACGCTGTCGACGACATAGGCGGCGCCTTCGAGGAGTGCCTTCAGCTTGCCGGCTTCCTCGCCATTGCCGATTGCGCGCGGCTGCAGGCGCTTACCGTCGGCAGCAACGAGGCGTGCCTCGAATTCATCGCCGCGCGGCGTCTTCAGAATCGCCGAAAGGTTCCAGTATTCTTCAGAAATGAAGCGCTCGATCTCGGATTCGCGGTCGCAGACGAGGCGAAGTGCGACCGACTGCACACGACCGGCCGAACGGGCGCCCGGCAGCTTGCGCCACAGGACCGGCGACAGATTGAAGCCGACGAGATAGTCGAGGGCGCGGCGGGCGAGATAGGCATCGACCAGCGGCACATCGATATCGCGCGGATCGGCCATCGCGTCGAGCACGGCCTTCTTGGTAATGGCGTTGAAGACGACGCGCTTCACCGGCTTGCCGTTGATGACACGCTTCTTGTTGAGGAGGTCGAGCACATGCCAGGAGATCGCTTCACCTTCGCGATCCGGGTCGGTCGCGAGGAACAGGGCGTCGGAGGATTTCACCGCGTCGGCGATGTCCTTCATGCGCTTTTGCGAAGCGCCATCGACTTCCCAAAGCATTTCGAAATCCTGATCCGGCAGCACTGAACCGTCTTTGGCGGGCAGGTCACGCACATGGCCGAAGGAAGCAAGAACCTTATATCCGGGTCCCAGATATTTGTTGATTGTCTTGGCCTTGGCAGGCGATTCCACCACTACAACATTCATCATTAAGTCTCTGAATAAGAGGTCGCGCCTAAGCAAGGCGCGGAAGAAACCGGGTTTTTCCGTCTTCTCGGCTCTCCGACATGGACAGGGAATTCGTCGCGGTCAAGAGGCGAAGGCAATTTTTGCCATCGACGCGGCGATGCGAAGCTTAGAATTGGTATGCGTGTCACAGTTTTCAATCCAGCATGGAGATCGACACCATCCCGCCGGGATGGCGATGCAGCCGGCCGGCCATGTCCAGTTCGAGCAGAACAGAGTGAACGGCCGATATCGGCAGGCCGGTGTGGCGGACGATATCGTCAATCTCGACCGGTGTCGGACCGAGCGCCTCGACGATGCGATCGCGCTCGGCATCGTCTGGCGGCACGGAGATCGGTTTGCTTCGTTCGACCGGCGCTTCCGGTGGGCGGGGATGAAAGAGATCGGGCTCTGCCATCGGTCGTAGCGCTTCGACGATATCGTCCGGCTTCGTCACGATCATCGCGCCGTCCTTGAGCAATCCGTTCGTCCCTTCGCAGCGCGGATCGAGCGGTGAGCCGGGAACGGCAAAGACAAGCCTGCCGAATTCTCCGGCGAGCCGGGCTGTGATCAGCGAACCGGAACGCGTTGCCGCTTCGACGACAACGATGCCGAGCGAGATGCCGGCAATGAGGCGATTGCGGCGCGGGAAATCACGAGCGCGCGGCTCCCAACCGAACGGCATTTCGCTGACGGCAAGGCCGTTGCCGTCCCAGATCTCGTTGAGCAGGCCGATATTCTCGGGCGGGTAGGGCTGGTCCAATCCGCCCGCCATAGCGGCCATGGTGCCGGTCGCGAGGCTGGCGCGATGCGCTGCCGTATCGATGCCGCGTGCCAGGCCGGAGACCACGGCATATCCGGCTTCACCGCAGGTACGCGCAATCATGGCAGTGAATTTGGCGCCGCTGATTGAAGAGTTTCTTGAACCGACGACGCCGATCGCCGGCCGCGTCGCTGTTGTTATGTTGCCCTTGACCGCAAGAAGCGGCGGCGCTCCGTCGATTTCGCGAAGGGCGGGAGGATAGTCCGGTTCCCCTATACCGATAAAGCGTGCGCCGAAGCGATGCACCGCCTCAAGCTCCCGCACGGCGTCGCGCTCGTCGGCGATACGGACGGCGCGCGTCGAACCGCCACGCTGCGAAAGCTCCGGCAGCATGGCAAGCGCCGCCTCGGCGGAGCCGTAGTGATTGATGAGGTCTCGGAAGGTGGACGGGCCGACATTGTCGGAACGGATGAGCCTGAGCCAGGCGATCCTTTGTTTTTCGGTCAGCGCAACTCCGGTTCGTCTTGCGCTGCCTGCGTCCATTACCCCTTCGCTCCGATCTTGCTTTCCGTCCCAGTGGTGAGGCGGGCAATGTTGGCCCTGTGCTTGTACCAGGAAATAATGGTCATCAACGCCATGGCGGCGGCGATCTTATCGACGCCCAATATCCACAATACAACCGGGATGACAAGGGTTGCAACCAGCGCGGAAAGTGAGGAATAGCGGGTGGTGAAGGCGATGACCAGCCAGATGATGGCGAAGATCAGAGCCATCAGCGGCGCCAGGCCAAGCAGGATGCCGAGATAGGTCGCCACACCCTTGCCACCCTTGAAGCCGATCCAGACCGGGAAGATATGGCCGATGAAGGCGGCAAAGCCGGCCAGTACGCCGGCATCCTCGCCAAAGAAGTGTGCGACGATCAGGACTGCGGCCGTGCCCTTGAAGGCGTCGAGCAGAAGGGTCGCTGCAGCGAGCCCCTTGTTGCCTGTACGCAGAACATTGGTCGCGCCAATATTGCCGGAGCCGATATTGCGCACATCTCCGAGCCCGGCCATGCGCGTCAACAACAGGCCGAAGGGAATGGAGCCGAGCAGGTAGCCGATGACGAGGGCGGCCAGCGCGGTTTGCGGGGAAAGCTGCCAAGTCCAGAAGTCCGCCATCACGTCTTGTTCTCCGTAAGCTCCGGGCCTGTCCTAGAGGCTATGAACCAGCTTGCCGGCAACATAGGTTGCCACGGCGCGGCCGCTCATTCTCGCATCCTCAAAGGGTGTATTCTTCGAGCGCGACAGAAGCATGTCTTTTGCGACAAGCCAAGGCTCGTCGAGATCGACAAGTGCAATATCGGCCTTGGCGCCGGGCTTCAGCGTGCCCGCAGCGAGCCCGAAGATCTGTGCCGGCCGCGTTGAGAGCGCATCGACGAGACGCATCAGACTGACCTGTCCGCTGTGATAAAGCCGCAGCGCTGCCGGAAGCAGCGTTTCCAGCCCAACGGCACCGTTTTCCGCTTCGCCGAAAGGCAGCCGCTTGGTATCGACATCCTGCGGATCATGCGAGGAGACGATGATGTCGATCGTGCCATCGGCCAGAGCTTCGATCATACCGGTGCGGTCGTCTTCGGAGCGCAGCGGCGGATAGAGTTTGAAGAAGGTCCGATACTCGCCGATGTCGTTCTCGTTGAGCGCGAGATTGTTGATCGAAATGCCGCAGGTAACCTTGGCGCCGCGTGCGCGGGCGAGGCGGATGGCCTCGGCCGATTCCGGCACGGAGATCATGGCTGCGTGATAATGGCTGCGCGTCAGCGCCGCGATGCGCAGGTCGCGCTCCAGCGGGATCAATTCCGCTTCCTTCGGAATGCCCGAGAGCCCGAGCCAGCTCGCCAGCAAGCCTTCATGCATGACGCCGTTTGCGCCGAGATACTTGTCGCGCGTCTCGCAGGAGATGACGGCCCCGAATTCGCGCGCATAGGTCATCAGACGGCGCAGAACCTGGCTGTCGTGGACGCTGGAATGGGCGTCGGTGAAAACAACCGCGCCGGCTTCCCGCAGCAGGCCGATCTCCGTCATTTCCTCGCCGGCGAGACCCTTGGTGAGGGCCGCAGCCGGATAAACATTGACGACGGCCGTATCCCGCGCCGTCTTCCGGACGAACTCGACAAGCGCAATATCGTCGATGACCGGATCCGTGTCCGGCATCATAATGAAGGAGGTCACGCCGCCTGCCGCTGCCGCGCGACTGGCGGAAGCGATGGTTTCACGATGTTCACCGCCGGGCTCCCCGACATGCACGCGGGCATCGACCAATCCGGGAATGGCGACGAGGCCGTTGCAATCGCGAACAGCGGCGCCCTTGGGAACTCCGTGGTTCTTTGCATCCTTGCCGGAGGCGACGATCACGCCGTCTTCGACAACGATCGTGCCGACTTCGTCGAGATTACGCGAGGGGTCGATGATGCGGACATTCTGGAGGACGATCGAGTTGCTCATGCGCCGGCTCCCTCGCTGCGAGGTCCTTGGTTTTGTGAAACAAGCAGTGTCTCCATGACGGCCATGCGCACGGCGACGCCCATCTCCACCTGTTCGGCGATGACGCTCTGCGGACCGTCGGCAACCTCCGAAGCGATTTCCACGCCGCGGTTCATCGGACCGGGATGCATGACGAGCGCATCCTCCTTGGCGACCTTGAGGGTCTCGGCGTCGAGCCCGTAGAAGTGATAGTATTCCCGCACCGAAGGCACGAAGGCGCCGGACATGCGTTCACGCTGCAGCCGCAGCATCATCACGACATCGGCATCCTTCAGTCCTTCCTTCATCGAATGGAAGACTTCGACGCCCATATCGGCAATGCCGGCTGGCAGAAGCGTCGCAGGCGCGACGACGCGGACGCGCGCGCCCATGGCGTTCAGGAGCAGGATGTTGGAGCGGGCAACGCGCGAATGCAGCACGTCGCCGCAGATCGCGACGATGATGCGCGAAAGCTTGCCCTTGGCGCGGCGGATCGTCAGCGCATCGAGCAGAGCCTGGGTCGGATGCTCGTGCTGGCCGTCGCCGGCATTGACCACGGAGCAGGAGACCTTCTGGGCCAGCAGCGCGGCAGCGCCGGCGCTCGAATGGCGAATAACGAGCACGTCGGGCCGCATCGCGTTCAGCGTCATCGCCGTATCGATCAGCGTCTCGCCCTTTTTGACGGAGGAGTTACCGACCGACATGTTCATCACATCGGCGCCGAGCCGCTTGCCGGCCAGCTCGAAGGAAGCTTGGGTGCGTGTCGATGCTTCGAAGAAGAGATTGATTTGCGTGAGGCCGCGAAGCGTCGACGTCTTCTTCTCGCGCTGGCGGCTTATCTTGACCGCTTCGTCCGCCTTGTCGAGAAGATAGCTTATATCCTGCTCGGTAAGGCCTTTGATGCCGATGAGGTGGCGGTGGGGAAAGAAGACCATGGACCTGCCCTCTGAATGTCGTCAGGGCGTCTATAGAGAGGGAGCGCGAAAGGGGCAAGCGCGCGCATGCGAAGAGCCTGCTTGTTCCCCATGCAAATTCGCCCGAATCCCGCTACAGCACCTATGCTGTTAGGAGACAAAACTTCCGGTTTCCTTTTGCAACCCTCTTGCTCTAAAAGCGAAATATGACCCAACCGACCCGGACTGACGACCCATTTGCCGATCTGAACCAGCCGAGCCTCTGGTCCGGCATCAATGCCTATCGTTCCGATCCGTTGATTGTCGATCTGACCTCCGGCCTGCCGCGCTCGATTCGCGAAGATCTGGAGCAGCTCGGCCGTTTCGTCACTTCGCACGAGGCGCAGGAACTGGCACGCATGGCGAACCAGGGCACGCCGCAATTGCGCACGCACGGCCCGCGTGGCGAACGTCTCGATGTGGTCGAATTCCATCCGGCCTGGCACGCGCTGATGCGCCGCTCCATGGCATCAGGCCTGCATTCCTCGATCTGGGATGCGCAAGCCGATCCAGAAGCCAAGGGGCAGTCGCACAAGGTACGCGCCGCGCGCTTCTATCTGACGGCACAGCTCGAATGCGGCCATCTCTGCCCGCTGACGATGACCAGCGCCTCCGTGGCAGCCATGATGGCCTCTCCGGCCGTTCAGAAGGATTGGGCGCCGAAGGTTCTCTCGCGCAAATACGATTCGTCCAACAAGCCCGCCATGCAGAAGACTGCCGTTACCATCGGTATGGGCATGACGGAGAAGCAGGGCGGCACCGATGTGCGCGCCAATAAAACGAGCGCCGAAAAGGTGAGCGACGGAATCTACCGGCTCTCGGGCCACAAATGGTTCATGTCGGCGCCGATGAGCGATGCCTTCATCATGCTTGCCCAGACCAAGGACGGCATGGGCTGCTTCCTCGTGCCGCGGCTGCTCGAGGATGGTTCCGCCAACGGCCTGCATTTCCAGAGGCTGAAGGACAAGCTCGGCAACCGGTCGAACGCTTCCTCGGAAGTCGAGTTCACCGATACGTTCGGTTTCCTGCTCGGGGCGCCCGATGGCGGTATCCGCACGATCCTCGATATGGTGACGCTGACGCGGCTCGATTGCGCGCTGGCCTCCGCCGGTATCATGCGAGCGTCACTCGCCGAAGCCGTGCATCATGCACGCGGCCGCAGCGTCTTCGGCAAGATGCTGGTTCAGCAGCCGATCATGACGCGCGTGCTCGCCGACATGGCGCTCGACGTCGCCGCCGCGACTGCACTTGCCTTCCGCCTGGCGGAAGCCTTCGACAAGGCAAGCGGCAGCAGCGAAGACGCCGCCTATGCCCGCGTCATGACGCCGGTTGCAAAATACTGGTGCTGCAAGATCGCACCGGCTCTGATCTATGAGGCCATGGAGTGCATCGGCGGCAGCGGCTACATCGAGGAGCGTCCGATCGCCCGTCATTATCGTGAGGCTCCCGTCAACGCGATTTGGGAAGGCTCCGGCAATGTCATGGCGCTCGACGTTCTGCGCGTGCTGAACCGTGGCAAGGACCTGTTCGAAACCGTGTTCGCCGGCCTTGCCCGCGATCTCGGACCTGCCGGCAAGAAGACCATCGAAGTCCTGCGCGCAGCCATGGCGCTTTGCGAGCAGGATGAGGGCGCTGCCCGCTTGCTGGTCGAGCAGATGGCGCTCGCAGCCGGTGCCGCCGAGCTTTATCGCCTTGGTGCAGGCAAGATCGCCGATGCTTTCATTGAAACCCGACTGGCCGGTGGCTGGCGTGCGACCTACGGCATGCTCGATGCCCGCTTCGACGCCAGCTACATCGTCGATCTCCTATATCCGCCGGCGACGTAACCATGGCTTCCATTCGAAACGTTCGATCCGAGGATATCGACCAGCTCTACGCCATCTCGCTCTCGACGGGCGACGCCGGCAAGGATGCGACGCCGCTCCACCGCGATGGTCGCCTGATCGGGCACATTTATTCCGCACCCTACGCCGTACTTCTTCCCGAACAGGTTTTCGTCGCCGAGGATGAGCAGGGTGTTTTCGGCTATATTGCCGGTGCCTTCGACACGATCGGCTTCGATGAACGGCTTGAGCGCGAATGGTGGCCGGCATTGCGCCCGCGCTATGCCGATCCGGCAGGCGATCCGTCGCTATGGGATGCGGATCAGCAGCGGATATCGGCAATCCATCATCCCAAGCATGCGCCCGCGATCCTCGTCGAGCGGTTCCCGGCGCATATTCATATGAATCTGCTGCCGCGCGCCCAGGGCAAAGGCGTGGGCACGGCATTGCTGGATCGCTGGCTCGAGAATGCCCGGGCCAACGGCATCAAGGGCGTTCATCTCGGCGCCAACTCCGGCAATCACGGCGGCATTCGCTTCTGGTCGTCGCGCGGTTTCGTGCCCGTCGAGCTGCCGCCAGGCGTGGCGTCCGAAACGACCGTATGGTTTGGTCAGTTTCTCTAATCTGTGGATTCGCCGGCTTGGGCGATATCGCCACCCTTCGCGTTGTTGTTCAGGCGGGCTCTACTTGCTAATCACCGATCGGTGACAGATTGGAGGCGAGTCGATGGCCGTTGCAAATGCAGCCGTTAAAATCCCGTTTGAGGCACCTGCTCCGGAAAAACGGGTGCGCAACCGCGCCGCAACCGAGCAGGTGATTCTTGATGCCGCCAAGCGCTTGCTGGCGGAGGAGGGGTTCCAGAATTTCGGTATCAACGCCGTGGCGCGCGGCGCCGGCTGCGACAAGCAGCTGATCTATCGCTATTACGGCGGTCTCAACGGCCTTGTGGAAGCCATCGGTACGGATCTCGGAGGCTGGGTCAAGGATCGCATTCCCGACGATACCGGCGGCATGTTCCTGCTGACCTACGGCGACCTTATGGAGCGGCTCTCGATGCTGTTTCTCGATGCCTTGCGCGCCGACCCGCTGATGCGCCGCATCGTTGCCTGGGAAGTGTCCGAAAGCAGCGAGCAGGTCCGTCGCCTTTCGGAAGCGCGCTCTAAGGCGCTAGCCGGCTGGATCGAGCGCATGCGCGGCTCGCTGGTGCCACCGAAGGGCGTCGATGCCCAGGCCGTCAACGCCATGATCTTTGCGGCCATCCAGCATATCGTGCTTGCCTCGGCGGTCAGCGACCAATGCGCCGGTCTTCCGTTGAAGAACGGCAAGGACTGGGAGAAGGCAGCAATCGCCCTGAAGCGGATCGTGCGCGGCGTCTACGGCTGATGCCGCTCACCAGAGCATGATGCCGAAAAGTGTACGCGGTTTTCGGACGACATCATGCTCTACTTTTCGATTCTAGAGCGGATTCAGATTTTATGTCGAACAGACCTAAAACCATCCGGCTCTAAAGCGCGTCACGATCTCTAAGATTCGCTTCACGCGCTTTCGCTCTTTGATTTCACGCATGTCGTAGTCGCAAAACCGCTGCACACTTTTGCGCGACATGCTCTAGGGGAGGGATATCCACAAGCCCGCCCGGCCGTTAACCTTAACAAATGGTTTACGTTGCGCCTCAGTGGTTAACTCGTCAGTGTTAGGAGACGATTAGTTAACCATCAAGCGTGCAGCCATGGGGTCGAAACCCGCAAAATTAGTGTTTCTGGTTACGGCGATGATGTTCTTCGCCGTGCTCGCACTAGATATAACGCTGCCCGCAATGGTGTTGAGCGCCATGGCGCTGTCGAACTGGCTCGTCCTTTCGACTGGCACGACGCAATTTCAGCGTCGAAGAGGTACCGCATGAAGTGGTTGTTGATTTGCTGGGCCGCCCCGGTCTCTTTCCTCGGGGCATGGTATTATCTGTCGTACTACGACATGAGCTTCGGCATCTTCATGCTGACGCGGCAGGGGCACGATCTGGTCTTCGACATCTACGGCAAGATCCTCGGCATTCCACCTGAGACCATCCCGCCGCTCGTTGCCCGCGCCATCGCCTTCGATAGTCTGCTTGTGTTCGCGATCTTCGGCTTTCGACGCCGCGCCGCCATTATTGGGTGGTGGAAGCGCCGTCAGGAGGCGTCGGGATCCGTCAAGGTAGCCCTGCCGAGCGCCGACAGCCTGTCCAACGCTCCCTGAAGAATGAAGCTCGCCGCCGCCGAGTCGATGCGCTCGGCACGCTTGGCACGCGAAACGTCCATTTCCAGAAGCGCCCGTTCGGCCGCGACCGTTGAAAGCCGCTCGTCCCAGAAAACGAAGGGCAGGGCGGTCTTTTCCGACATGCTGCGCACGAAGGCGCGCGTTGCCTGCACGCGCGGCCCGGCTGAGCCATCCATATTGATCGGAAGCCCTATGACGAAGGCCGCGACCTTTTCCTTCTCGGCGAAGGCAAGCAATGTTTCGGCGTCCTGCGTGAACTTTACCCGCTTGATGACGGGGCGCGGCGTCGCAAAGCGCCGGCCGAGGTCGGACATGGCAAGGCCGATCGTCTTGGTGCCGAGATCGAGCCCGGCAACGGCCTGACCGGGCAGGAGCATCACGGCTAGGTCTTCGATGGTCAGCGTCGTCATCGGGGTCTCGCTCCTGTCAAAACAAATTGAAGCCAAAGCCGCTTTTCTTTGCGATGGTTTCGGATATCTCCTAGAACATTTCCAGCAGAAGCACACAGCGGTTTTGCGTGCGGAAATGCGGAAGAGCAAATCGAAGGAGTGTTTCCACCGGAAATGCTCCGGACACCGGCATTCCATTTCAAAACAAGTGCTAAGGAGCAATCCAATGAAGATCACCTGGCTCGGCCACGCCGCGTTTCGTATCGAAACGGCCAAGGCAAAAATATTGATCGATCCTTTCCTGACTTACAATTCTTCCTTTGCCGCTGCCGGCCTCAACATCAAGGACGCAGCCGAAGGCGTGACGCATATCCTGCTGACGCATGGCCATGCCGACCATGTCGGCGACACGGTTCAGATCGCTAAGGATAGGGGTGCGGTTGTTCTCGCCAATGCCGATCTTGCCTCCTGGCTCAGCACCAAGGGCGTCGAAAAGCTGGAAATGGGCAATACCGGCGGCACCGTCGGTCTCGGCAGTTTCTCGGCAACCTTTACCAATGCGCTGCACTCCTCAGCCCAGATCACCGAGGACGGCGTTTCCCATGCGCTCGGCAACCCGAACGGCCTGATGCTGCATTTCGACGACGAGCCGACGCTGTTTCATATGGGCGATACCGACATCTTCTCGGATATGGCTCTCATCAATGAACTGCATCAGCCCGATATCGGCATCCTGCCTGTTGGAGACCGCTTCACCATGGGCGGTGCCGTAGCCGCGCTCGCCTGCCAGCGCTTCTTTAACTTCAAGACCGCCATTCCCTGCCACTACGGCACTTTCCCGATCATCGATGCGACCCCGGAAAAGTTCATCGCCGGCATGGAAGGCTCCAAGACCGCAGTTGCCGCGCCGAAGGTTGGCGAGAGCGTTTCTGCCTAACGATACCCGTTGCGTATGGCGGACATGGCCTTTATAGCGAGTGAGAAAAATCCTATCCGGAGAATGCCATGTCCGTCGATCTCGCCACTGTCAAACGCGTCGCCCATCTTGCCCGCATCGCCGTCAATGAAGACGAAGCGCAGCGGATGATGGGCGAGCTGAACGGCATTCTGGGCTTCGTCGAGCAGCTCTCCGAAGTGAATGTCGATGGCGTCGAGGCGATGACCTCGGTGACGCCGATGGCAATGAAGAAGCGCACCGACGAAGTCACAGACGGCAACAAGGCCGCCGACATCGTTGCGAACGCACCGAATACCGATCAGAATTTCTTCCTGGTGCCCAAAGTCGTCGAATAACGGTTCCTGCCGAGCCCTTTCCGACCCGTTGCCCAATTCCAGATCTGAAGCGAAACAAAATGAGCGAACTGACCAGCCTGACCATTGCCGAAGCCCGCGACAAGCTGCGCGCCAAGCAGATCACCGCCACCGAACTGACCGAGGCCTATATCTCGGCGATCGATGCCGCCAACGGTCAGATCAATGCCTATATCGCTGTCACGCCCGACAAGGCGCGCGAGATGGCCAAGGCCTCGGATGCACGCCTCGCCGCCGGCAATGCCGGTGCGCTCGAAGGCATTCCGCTTGGGATCAAGGACCTGTTCGGCACCGAAGGCATCCATACCCAGGCTTGCAGCCACATTCTCGACGGCTTCAAGCCGCGCTATGAATCGACCGTTACGCAGAACCTCTGGAACGACGGCGCCGTCATGCTGGGCAAGCTCAACATGGACGAGTTCGCCATGGGCTCCTCCAACGAGAGCTCGTACTACGGCCCGGTCATCAACCCCTGGCGCGCCGAAGGCACCAACCAACAGCTCGTTCCGGGCGGCTCGTCGGGCGGTTCGGCCGCTGCCGTTGCAGCGCATCTCTGCGCCGGTGCCACCGCAACCGACACCGGCGGCTCCATCCGCCAGCCGGCCGCCTTCACCGGCACCGTTGGTATCAAGCCGACCTATGGACGCTGCTCGCGCTGGGGCATCGTTGCCTTCGCCTCGTCTCTCGACCAGGCCGGCCCGATCGCCCGCGACGTACGCGACGCCGCCATACTCCTGAAGTCGATGGCAAGCGTTGACGCCAAGGATACCACCTCTGTCGACCTGCCGGTGCCGGATTACGAAGCCTCGCTCGGCCAGTCGCTGAAGGGCATGAGGATCGGCATCCCGAACGAATATCGCGTCGACGGCATGCCGGAAGAGATCGAGACGCTCTGGCAGCAGGGCATCGCCTGGCTGAAGGATGCCGGTGCCGAGATCGTCAACATCTCCCTGCCGCACACGAAGTACGCGCTGCCGGCCTATTATATCGTCGCGCCCGCCGAGGCCTCTTCGAACCTTGCCCGCTATGACGGCGTTCGCTACGGCCTGCGCATCGATGGCAACAATATCGTCGACATGTATGAAAAGACGCGCGCTGCCGGCTTCGGTCAGGAAGTAAAGCGCCGCATCATGATCGGCACCTATGTTCTGTCGGCCGGCTATTACGACGCCTACTACCTGCGCGCCCAGAAGGTCCGCACGCTGATCAAGCGCGATTTCGAACTTGCCTTCAACGCCGGCGTCGATGCGATCCTGACGCCCGCCACGCCGTCTTCTGCCTTCGGTATCGCCGACGAGGATCTCGCGTCCGATCCGGTGAAGATGTACCTCAACGACATCTTCACGGTGACGGTCAACATGGCCGGTCTGCCCGGCATCGCCGTCCCCGCCGGCCTCGACTCGAAGGGCCTGCCGCTCGGCCTGCAGCTCATCGGCAAGCCGTTCGAAGAAGAAACCCTCTTCAAGACCGCCCACGTCATCGAACAGGCCGCTGGCAAGTTCACGCCGGCAAAGTGGTGGTAAACTCACGATCCACGGCGGCATGAGTGGCTTGATGAACGACCTCGTCGTGCTTCGCCACGTTTGACACCAACTATTGGAAGGGCCGCCCGGAAATCCGAGCGGCCCTTTTTGCAGGTGCCAATATTCCGCCCGAACGCCATCACACTTTAGACCGAAATACGATCATAAATTGCAGCGGGCCGCTTGGTCTCGTTCTCTGCAACCGAATCGGAAGGTCTCTTCATGCTCAAGCAAGTCACGGCGATCCTGCTCCTTGGCGCGTCTTTTCCAGCGATTTCGCTGGCGGCTGACAATGGGGCTATTCGATCCATAACCCTGTCTTCGGGCGGTCTGGCCCAGGTTTCGCGATCGGCCGATGTCAATAGCGACGGCGTGATCCGGATCGAGGTGCCGCTCGATCAGGTCGACGACATCCTGAAGAGCCTTGTGGTCAATGGGGCTGCGGGTTCGGTCGCCGGCATGGCGCTGGCGGGTCCGCACCCCTTGCAGGAAACCTTCAAGGGCTTGCCATTCAGTCTGGAAGCGCTCTCCTCCGTGCCGTCGCTACTGACGTCGATGCAGGGCGCCAGGGTGGCGGTCACCAGCGGTGGCAAGACCGTTGAAGGCAGCATTCTCGGGATAGAGGCAAGAAAGGCCGACGAGAAGGCGACGGCTTATCTGCTGACCGTCATCGACAAGGATGGCGCCGTTGAGACGCTGACGCTCGGCGAGGACGCGTCAGTCCGGTTTGATGACCCGGACACAAGAGCAAAGCTCGCAAAGGCGACGGCAGCCATCGCCCGAGGCAAGAACGACCGCACCCGCGCCATCGATATCAGGGTGAATGGTGCGAAGAGCAGCGGCGATATAGGCCTCACCTATGTCGTGCCGTCTCCTATCTGGAAGACGGCCTACAAGGTTGTCATCGACGGAAAAGACAAGGCGCGCCTGCAGGCATGGACGGTGCTGGAAAATGCCAGCGGCGAGGATTGGAAAGGCATCAAGCTGACGCTGACCTCGGCCGAGCCGGTGACGTTGAGGCAGGGGCTGCATCAGCTCTATTGGAGGGAGAGGCAGGAGGTGCCTGTCAACACGGCGTCCAATAATGTCCTCGGTCCCGATAGTGGCGATCTGTCCAACAGGCGGCAGCTGGCCTCGAGTATAGAGGCGCCGGCAATGCCCGCTCCGCGACGGGCGATGAAGAGTGTGGACGGAAAGATGGCGGACGCCCCGGCCTATGCGACCGACGAATTGGCGGGGGCGGGAGAGGCGATGCAAATTGCCGCGGGAAATCCAGCCGCTGCTACGGAAAGCGATATCTCGGCTACCTTCGAACTTCCGGGAATTTACGATCTCGCCAATGGCGACACGTTGTCGGTGCCGATCATGGATGCGGATGTGGAAGCCGACATGGTGGACATGTATCGGGCCGGCAGCAGCCTGCGCAATCCCATCGCCGCTGTCATGCTGAAGAACACCACCGGCGTCAGCATGCCGGCGGGAATTCTGACATTGTACGACAGCAAGGCCGGCTATATCGGCGACTCCCAACTCTCGGCGCTGCCGAAGGACGATACGCGCCTCGCCAGTTTCGCGACCGATCGCAAGGTTTCGATCAGCGAACAGCAGACCCCAAAGGAGGAAATCGCCTCCCTGAAGGTTGCCGACGGCGTCATGAACGCCACCGTCAAATATCGCCAGACGACGACATACACCGTATCGGGCGCGCTTGACGGCGAAAGGACGGTCATCATCGAGCATCCGATTAGAGAGGGCTGGTCGTTCTCCTCGGCTGAAAGCTTCGGCAAGACGGCAACGCATCAGCGGCTCAAGGCGGTCGTGCCGGCAGGCGCGGAAAAGGTGCTGACGGCGGTCGACGAGCAGCTTCAGAGCAACAGCTATGCGCTTGTCGATGTCGAGCCGGACATGTTGCTCGGCTGGTCGGCCTCGACCAATGACAAGGCGCTCACGGATAAGCTGAAAGAGCTTGCCGACGCGCGCAAAAGGCAGGTCGCCGTCCAGAACGAATTGGCGAGCCTCGATAGCGAAATCGAGAAAACCGTCAATGAGCAGGAGCGGATAAGACGCAATCTCGGCGCCGTACCGGACAAAAGCGATCTACAGAAGCGCTATTTGAAAGCTCTGGCGGATAGTGAGGATCAGATCGCCTCGATGAACGAAAGGCGCGATACGGTGCAACAGGAAAGCGATCGCAGGGGCGATCGGGTCACGGAGATCATCAGGACATTCTGAACGCCAGTCGCTTTCTCATGTGAGCAACATAAATCGGTGAGAGCCGCCCATTGGGCGGCTCTCACGCTTTTTCTACCTGTTGTCCAGCTGTGATCGCACCAGCCGCAATCCCTTGTCGCTGATGCGGTAGGGATGGCCGTCGGTGGATTTGATAGCCTTGAGGCGTTTCAGCCTTCGAAAAAGCTCAATGTCGAAACCGGGATAGACCCAGCCGTCGCGCGTGTAGCAAAAGACGGTTTCGATCTTCTTGTTTTCGGTGCGTTCGATTTCGATGCGCCCGCCTTGAGCGAGCAAGTGCAGGATGCGCTGTTCAGCGCGGGAAATGTCCATTGTTGTCTTAATCCGTCAAGCGCCCGAGAGGACGCATAAAAACGATCCGAAGCTTCCCTTAGGGGAAGTCGGGGCTTCGTTTTTCAGGCCCGGCACGCAAGGAGACTTGCGGGCGAGGCCTTTACCGGGACAGACAAAAGGTGGACATAAAAACTCCGTTGAGACGCCGTGTGTAAAACAGGTTGCGCTCGGCAGTCAAGCTTCAACCGCATCGATCGCCGGCGCTGCGAGGCCTGTCTCTGAATCTCGCCGCTGGAAAAAGCGGTGTCCAGGTGCTTTACTAGCTGAAATAGCGGGGGCTAGATGATCCACATTCGCAATGCTCATGAGGGTGAAACCGAGGTGTTGGCGAGTATAGGTCTGCGCTCCTGGCAGAAGGCCATGGGCGCGATTGGTGGCACCGGCGAGCTGCTGGAAGGCGCAAGCGAGGCCTTTTCGAATTTCACCCGCAATCTCTGGCTGACGATCACGGTCATCGAGCTGAATGGCGAAGCGGTGGGATGGGCCGCGCGCGAGGCGCTCGACGAGGCGATCTCGGATTTCTGGATCGACCCTGATTTTGAAAGGCGCGGCCTTGGGTCCGCGCTTCTGGCGCGGATCGAGCAGGATGTGCGCGAGCAGGGGCTGGAAAAAATTTCGCTGCAGAGCCATGCCGGAAACACCGATGCCATCGCCTTCTTCAAGGCGCGTGGCTATGGGATCCACTGGTTGTCGATCGTCTACTCGCCGAAGCTTGACAGCGATGTCCCGACTGTCGGACTTTCGAAATGGCTGGTCGAGGAGAGCGACGGCGCTTACGGACCGGGCATATAGCGTGCCAGTGACGCCGAAAGCCTTGCGCCATCACGCCAATTGCTCTACCTCACAAAGTTCAGAAGAACAGCATTTCAAGAGCTTCCAATGACCCTTGTCGACGTCCGTACGCCAGATCCGAAACGCTTCATTCCCGGTGCCACCGGCGATTGGGAAATCGTTATCGGCATGGAAGTCCATGCCCAGGTGCTGAGCAATTCCAAGCTCTTCTCCGGTGCCTCGACCGAGTTCGGCAAGCCGCAGAATTCCAACGTCTCGCTCGTCGATGCCGCCATGCCCGGCATGCTGCCCGTCATCAACGAGGAATGCGTCAAGCAGGCCGTGCGCACGGGTCTCGGCCTGAAAGCACAGATCAACAATCGTTCGATCTTCGACCGCAAGAACTATTTCTATCCCGACCTGCCGCAGGGTTATCAGATCTCGCAGTTCAAGGATCCGATCGTCGGCGAAGGCAAGATCGTCATCTCGCTGGGGCCGGATCGTCAGGGTCAGTTCGAAGATATCGAGATCGGCATCGAGCGTCTGCATCTGGAACAGGATGCGGGCAAGTCTTTGCATGACCAGCATGCGACGATGTCCTATGTCGATCTCAACCGCTCCGGCGTCGCGCTGATGGAAATCGTCTCCAAGCCGGACATCCGCTCGGCTGACGAGGCGAAAGCCTATATGACCAAGCTGCGCTCGATCGTGCGCTATCTCGGCACTTGCGACGGCAACATGGACGAAGGCTCGATGCGCGCCGACGTCAACGTCTCCGTGCGCCGTCCGGGCGGCGAGTTCGGCACGCGCTGTGAAATCAAGAACGTCAACTCCATCCGTTTCATCGGTCAGGCGATCGAATACGAAGCACGCCGCCAGATCGGCATTCTGGAGGATGGCGGCAAGATCGATCAGGAAACTCGCTTGTTCGATCCGAACAAAGGCGAGACTCGTTCTCTGCGCACCAAGGAAGATGCGCATGACTATCGCTATTTCCCCGATCCGGATCTGCTTCCGCTTGAATTCGACGATGCTTTCGTCAAGGAACTTGCCGCGCACCTGCCGGAGCTGCCTGACGACAAGAAGGAGCGGTTCGTCCGCGAACTTGGCCTCTCGATCTACGATGCTTCCGTTCTGGTTTCGGAAAAGGCGATTGCGGACTATTTCGAAGCCGTCGCCGCCGGCCGTGACGGCAAGATGGCTGCCAACTGGGTCATCAACGACTTGCTTGGCGCCTTGAACAAATCAGGCAAAGATATTGAAGAGACTCCGGTTTCGCCCGCCCAGCTCGGTGCGATCATTGATCTCATCAAGGCTGAAACCATCTCCGGGAAAATCGCCAAGGATCTGTTCGAAATCGTGCTGACTGAAGGCGGCAATCCCGCCGAAATCGTCGAAGCGCGTGGGATGAAGCAGGTCACCGATACCGGCGCCATCGAAAAGGCCGTGGACGAGATCATCGCCGCCAATCCCGATCAGGTCGCCAAGGTCAAGGCCAAGCCGACGCTTGCCGGCTGGTTCGTTGGCCAGGTGATGAAGTCGACAGGCGGCAAGGCCAACCCGCAGGCCGTACAGGCGCTGGTCAAGGCCAAGCTCGGCATCGAAGAGGAATAATCGGTGTTCTTCGTGCGCACCGCCGGCGAGCAGGATCTGGAAAAGGTCCGTGCTCTGCTCGGCGAAACCTGGCATGCCACCTACGATCATATCTATGGGGCGGAAAAGGTCGGCGAGCTGCACGCTTCATGGCACTCGCCAGCAGCGCTGAAGGCCCGGCTGGCGAACAAGAATTCCGAATTCCTGGTTGCCGATGACGGCCGGACGATCGGCGGCATGGGCTATGCCGCCATGTCCAAGGAGATGACCAAGACGGTCATGCTCCACATGCTCTATGTCAGCCCCCGCCATCAGCGCCAGGGTATCGGTCGCGATATCTTCGCCGAACTGGAAACATGCTTTCCGGACGCTGAAATCATGCGCCTCGAGGTCGACCTGCAAAACGAGCCTGCAATCGCCTTCTACAAGGCGCATGGCTTTGTCGAAGTAGGCCGTTCGGACAATAGCGGGCAGGGGCAATCGGGTTTGCCGACGGTGATATTCGAGAAGCCGTTGGCAGGGCACTGAAAGAATAGACGAGATCATTCATGGAAGATGCCCGGTTAGCAATCCGCGAAGCGAAAGAATCCGATCTTCCCTCCCTGATCGACCTTTTTGCTGCCGACGCCATGGGCGGCCATGGCGACACGACTGACCCCTCTGCTTACGACGACTATCTGCGTGCGTTTCGCGCTATTGCCGCATCTTCCGACCAGACGCTCTATGCGGCCGAACTTGCTGGCGAGATCGTCGGCACGTTCCAGACGATCGTTGTGACCTCGCTGCACGCTAGGGGATCTTCCGCCATGATAATCGAGTCCGTACAAACACGGACGGAACTGCGCGGGCAGGGGATCGGCGCCGCGATGATCAATTTCTGCATCGACGAGGCAAAAGGCCGCGGCATGAAGATGGTACAGCTAACCTCGAATGCGGTACGTAAGGACGCACACCGCTTCTATGAGAGACTGGGTTTCAAGCCGACCCATCTCGGCTTCAAGATGACATTGAAATGAACCAGTTTGCCTGCTGGAATCACTGGACAAGCCGGTCCGGTGGCGGCATAAGCAAACGACTGAATTCTGGTATCGCTCGCCTTTCAGCGGGTATCGAGGAAAAGACATGTGGAATCTCATCGTACAAACCTTCACCTGGTGGAATGGTCAGACCATGGGGACGCGCTTTGCGACCTGGCGGTTTGGCAAGCGTGTCGGCGAGGATGAGCTTGGCAACGTCTATTACGAAGGCGGCATGTCCTCCTACGGTCTCCCCAAGCGTTGGGTGATCTACAAGGGTTATGCCGAAGCCTCGTCTATTCCTCCGGGCTGGCACGGCTGGATGCATCACCGCACCGACGTTCCGCCGAGCAAGGACAAGTACGTCGCCAAGGAATGGCAGAAGGATCATCGCGCCAACCAGACTGGCACGCCGCAGGCTTACCGTCCGCCGGGCTCACTGGCCGTTGCCGGCGAGCGTCCGCGCGTGACCGGCGACTACGACGCCTGGACCCCCGGTAACTGAGCACGCCCATTGTAACTGAGCAAGAAGGCCCGGCTCGTCCTTTGGCCACAATTTGGCTTTAGGCGCGACATAAGCCGGCTCTTGCTCGGCGCTTTGACCGAGACTAAGCGGAGATTGGCGGATATGACGGTTTTCACGCGGAGCGCTTCTTTGCGTGCAATATCGGGAGCAGGCGTCGCTCTCCTTGTCGGCATCATGTTGGCCCCTTCAGCCGAGGCGGCCCGTATCGCCAATCCCGTTGCTGTATTTTCCGGCCTCGACAAGATCACCGGCCGCATCACCACCTTCGATGTGTATGTCAACGAAACCGTGCAATTCGGCGCGTTGCAGGTAACGCCGCGCGCTTGCTACTCGCGAGACGACACCGAACAGCAGAAGGTTGATGGCTTCGTCGAGGTCGATGAGATCACCCTTGATCGCCGCATCCGCCGCATCTTCACCGGTTGGATGTTTGCAGATAGCCCTGGCCTCAACGCCGTAGAGCATCCGATATATGACGTCTGGCTGAAGGAGTGCAAACAGAAGTCCGACGTCCCCGCGCCGGATACTGCCGGCGCGAAGTGATCGATTTCAAGATTTTAACGTGAAGTGACCGCCCGCGGGAGCCTTGCTCCCGCGGGCGAAATTTTTACAACCCTTCCCGATGAATCGCGGCACTTCCGATCGCGTGGCGATCGACGGCATCCGATAGGTCGAGAATGATCCTTGTGCCGTCCTTAGGCCTGTTGCGCAGAACGATCTCGTGATTCGGATGAGCCTTCAGCTTGCCTCCTTCGTGGAGAGCCTGAAGCCTCGAGCGTGAGATCGACAGTTCCGACGCTAGCAAGCGGTCGAGGCGAAGGTTGGCGGAAAATTCAGCCACCACCTCGATTTCGAGGGCTGTCCAAGTGCTCGCCTCACTGATCCATTCTTTTGAAACGACCGCATCTGGCGGCTCCTCGATGCGCTTTGTCTTCCGTTTCAGGGCCTCGACATCGAATTCCTGTTTGCGAACCCAATCCGGATCACTGCGCTGCAGTGCCTCCAGCGTGGCGGGGGAGAGATCGCGAAGGTTTCGGCGCTCGAAGAGCGTTCTGTTCCATGTCTTATCGCAATGTAAGCATTTGTAGATCAGCCAGGCATCGAGTTTTCGGCCATTGGCATTGAGCCTGACCTTGCCGCTCGATTTGAAGGGTTTGAAGCATCCGCAAGTGCTGCAGGCGATCCATGGCTGCGGCGCAGTCTGGGGACAAATGGTCCATCGGACCCGAAGAATATTGCACATACCGTCTTGGTCTTCCGTTTGGAAGTCCACCAAGCTGGCGATAAGACTAGCCCGTCAGGGCACGGCATGGCGATGTATGCGGGACGGCTGAAGAGCTGAGACAGCAATGGCTGCGCAGGGCGCGTTGGAACAATGCCAAACCGGTCTCAGGCCACCACCCGATGGACATGAATAAGCATCGGACGACGGCTTGTCGCCCCGACGCATTGGGTGAAACTGGATGAGACCGGTAGTTACAAAGGCAAAGTGAAACCTCGACGCGCAAATGCTCTTCGCGTCGAGCGATAGCAAATAACAACCGCAGTTTGAAGCCTCTGGAGGGCTTCCGCCTTGAATAGAGCCGTAAAAATGCTCTATCTCTTTATTTCCAGGTAATTCCGGACGCAAAGCCGCCGCGCGCTTTTGCTGGGACTGCTCCAAAGTCCGTCAGGAGTTGTTTTCGCTGTCCGTCTTCTCCTTGCGACGAAACAGGCCGAGAATCTTGCGGCCGGCGGCGACCACACCCGCCAAGACGACGATCAGGCCCTTCTTCAGCGCGAGAAGGGCTACGCCAAAACTCTTGAAGAAGCCGAGAACGATGGCAAGGAATCCGAGCTTCGCTGCGATTTTTACGCCGGCGCCGGCTGCGATCATGCCCGCCATGCTGTAGGCCGCGATCTTGTCGCCGTTGACAAAGTCGGCATAGCGTTTGCCACTGTCGTATTGCACGGTATTGATGACGTTCGGAATAGCGGCATTGATCTGTTGCAGCTGGTTAAGCCCGGCAATGAACTCAAGCTCGGTAACGCCCTCGCGCCCGAGAACGCGGACGGAGTAGTTCAGCGTATGCTCGCCGTTCGCATCCTTGCCGAAGATCAGGTCGCGGGCCCAGTGCAGGGCATGGCTCGCTTTGTCGTAATGCGGTGGTTCAGCCCAGCCGACGAGGGTGATCGGATCGTAGCCTTGTTGCTCGCGTTCCGGGTTCTCCTCCTTGATAGCATCCTGGATTTGCTTCAGCAGAGCGTTGTAATCCGTCTCGGCTGCATCGTCGTCGGAGACGTGGCCGCTGTCTTCATAGTCGATCAGTGCGCCCCATGACTGCTGGTCGATCGGCGAGTACTTTGCGGGAAAGATCATGCCGAGCGTGGAGCTTGCGGCATTCTCGGGATTGCCCCAGAGCTGCACCAGCACCTTTCGCGCGTCATTCGGATTGAGATAGTAGAATTGATCCCAGACATTCAGCGTTGCATTTGCCGAGGAAAGCTTGATTGCGCCTTGCTGGAAGTTCAGCTGCTTCAGCACCGTGCCTTGCGGCCCGGCCGGCGGCTCGACCCCGAACATGTCGTGAAAGGATTTGGCATCGGCCTGCGTTGCTAAGGCCCAAGCTGCGAGAGCGATGATTGCAAGATGGTTCTTCAATATTCTACCTCCGGATGTCGAGGCGAACTTAGGGCGATCTTGATCGGAATCAATTCGCCCAAAGAGAATATCAACCGCTAAAAAAGCTCAGATTGGGCGATTCCATCGCTTTTTCGAGTATCCTTGCGTAGTCGTCCTTCGGCATGTCGATCGCGCCGAACGTCTTCAGATGTTCGGTGGTGAACTGGGTGTCCAGAAGCGTAAAGCCGCGTTGCCGCAGGCGCTCGACCAGGTAGACGAGGCAGATCTTGGAAGCGTCCGTGCGGCGGGAGAACATGCTCTCGCCGAAGAAGGCCGAACCCAGCGATACGCCATAAAGACCGCCGACCAGCGTGTCGCCTTCCCATGCCTCGACGGAATGCGCATGACCGAGATGATGCAGGACGCCGTAAAGCGAGCGGATGGTGTCGTTGATCCAGGTGCTCGGTCGACCGCTCGTCTGTTCGGCACATGCCGCTATCACGCCCTCGAAATCCGTATTGAAGCGGATATCGAAGGGCCTCTGACGGATCTTCTTTGCCAGGCTTTTGGATATGTGGAACGTATCGAGCGGGATGATCCCCCGCAGCTCCGGCTCGACCCAGAAAATCTCGGGGTCGTCAGCTGATTCCGCCATCGGGAAAAGCCCGATGGAATAGGCGCGCAGCAGTATCTCCGGAGTAACACCGGGACGTTTGCCGCGCGCTCCGGGCACAGGCTAGGCCGAGGTCTTGGCCAGGTAGTCTTCCAGCCAATGGATATCGTAATCGCCATTGGCGATATCCTGGTTGGAAACCAGATCCTGGAACAGTGGCAGGGTGGTCTTGATGCCATCGACGACGAACTCGTCGAGTGCGCGACGCAGACGCATCATGCATTCGACGCGGGTGCGGCCGTGCACGATCAGCTTGCCGATCAGGCTGTCGTAGTAAGGCGGGATCCGGTAGCCCTGATAGGCGCCGGAATCGATACGTACGCCAAGACCGCCGGGCGCATGGAAGTGCGTGATCGTGCCGGGCGAGGGGACGAAGGTGCGCGCATCTTCGGCATTGATGCGGCATTCGATGGCATGACCATGGAAATGCACTTCATCCTGCGTCACCGAAAGACCGCCGCCGGAGGCAACGCGGATCTGTTCGTGCACGAGGTCGATGCCGGTAATGGCTTCCGTCACCGGATGCTCCACCTGCAGGCGAGTGTTCATTTCGATGAAGTAGAACTCGCCGTTCTCGTAGAGGAACTCGATGGTACCGGCACCGCGATACTTCAGCTTCTTCATGGCGTCGGCGCAGATCTGGCCGATCCTCATGCGTTGTTCGACGTTGAGGGCCGGGGAATTGGCTTCTTCCCATACCTTCTGGTGACGGCGCTGCAGTGAGCAGTCGCGTTCGCCGAGATGGATGGCGTTGCCTTCACCGTCGCCGAACACCTGAACTTCGATATGGCGCGGCGTGCCGAGATACTTTTCCATGTAGACGGATTCGTTGCCGAAAGCCGCAGCCGCTTCCGTGCGAGCCGTCGACCAGGCTTCGATCAGGTCTTCTTCCGTGCGTGCGACCTTCATGCCGCGGCCGCCGCCGCCGGCAGTTGCCTTGATGAGCACCGGATAGCCGATTTCGCGTGCCGTCTTCAGCGCTTCGGCTTCGGTCTTCACTTCGCCATCGGAGCCGGGAACGACCGGGATGCCGAGCTGCTGTGCGGTGGTCTTGGCGGTAATCTTGTCGCCCATGATGCGGATATGGTCCGCCGTCGGGCCGATAAAGGTAATGCCGTGCGCCTCGAGAATATCGGCGAACTTGGCGTTTTCCGAGAGGAAACCATAGCCGGGATGCACAGCGTCGGCGCCGGTGATCTCACAGGCGGCAACGATCTGGTGGATGTTGAGATAGCTTTCGCGCGACGGCGGCGGGCCGATGCAAACGCTTTCATCCGCAAGCCGAACATGCATCGCGTCAGCGTCGGCGGTGGAGTGCACCGCAACGCTCGCAATGCCGAGCTCCTTGCAGGCGCGCAGCACGCGCAGAGCGATCTCTCCGCGATTGGCTATGAGAATCTTCGAAATCATGGGCATGGGCTTACTCGATGACTACGAGGGCTTCGCCGTACTCGACAGGGCTTCCGTCCTGAACGACGATTTCGGTTACCGTGCCGGACTTCGGCGCAGGGATCTGGTTCATCGTCTTCATCGCTTCGATGATGAGGAGGGTCTGGCCTTCCTTGACGACCGAGCCGACCTGAATGAAGGCGGCCGAGCCCGGAGCCGGCGCCAGATAGGCAGTGCCGACCATCGGTGCGCTGACGACGTTGTCAGGATTGCGCGTCTTGCCTGCCGGGGCTGCTGTTGCGGCAGCCGGTGCTGCGGCGGCAGGAGCAGCAAAGGCAGCGGGAGCCGCGATCGGAGCCTGCACATACTGCATGTTGCCTGCGCGAGACACACGAATGCGCAGATCTTCCTGTTCGACTTCGATCTCCGTCAGATCCGTGTCGTTGAGAATGTTGGCGAGGTCGCGAATGAGCGCCTGGTCGATACCCGATTTCTTTTCAGCCATAGGATTTCTTGCCCTGTATTTTTGTTATTGGGTGATGGATTTCAGCGCATGGAGCGCCAGGATGTAACTATGAGGTCCGAAACCGCAGATCACGCCCTTTGCGGCGGGCGCGATCATCGATTTGTGCCGGAATTCTTCGCGGGCGTGGATATTGGAGATATGCACCTCCACCACGGGAATGGAAATCGCGCGGATAGCGTCGTGCAGCGCGATCGACGTATGCCCGTAGGCGCCGGGATTGATCGCGACGCCGGCAGCCTTGTCGCCTGCCTCGTGCATCCAGTCGACCAGCACGCCTTCGTGATTGCTCTGGCGGAAATCGACGATGAAGCCCAGGCTTTCGCCCACGGACTTGCAGTCTGCTTCGATATCCTGGAGCGTCTTGCCGCCATAGATGCCCGGCTCGCGCTTGCCGAGAGCATTCAAATTGGGTCCGTTGAGGACAAAAATAGTTTGCGCCATCAGTGGTTCCGTCAAAGTACAGCGCAACCTATAGACTCCCGAGGCCTCATAGGAAAGCCCCGGAGCGTAGGTTGCGCGTCTCTAGATGTGGAAACGCCGCGATTTTGGCATTTTTGAGCCTTGTCCAAATAGACGGGATTTCGGTAATGCCCCGAACGCGGCGCAAGACGCCGGGATAAAAGCGTCAGCAGGAGGTCTTGCCGCAGCTGCGGACGTTGGCGATCTTCTCCTTTATGGCCTCAAGCCCGATGGCGCCGGAAATGGTTTCGTTGCCAATGACATAGGCCGGAGTGCCCGTCACGTTGAGATCGGTTGCAAGCTGATATGTTGCCTTGATCATGTCGTTGTTGGGGCTTTTCGCCATTTCCGTACGAAGCGCCGCTTCGGTGACGCCGAGCGATGTCCCGACTTCGATAGCGCTGTCTTCCGATGCGCGGCCGTCGCTGCTCAGCAGCTTGTGATGGAATTCGGCATATTTTTCGGGAGCGAGCTTGCGGAAGGCGTCCGAAACGCGCGATGCAGCGACCGAATCCGCTCCAAGGATCGGGAGTTCCTTCAGCACGAAGCGTATATCCTTGTCCTGCTTCAGCAGCTTGTCCATGTCGCCAAGTGCGTGTCGGCAATAGGTGCAGTTGTAGTCGAAGAATTCCACTACCGTAATGCTGCCCTTCGGATTGCCGATCGCGACATCGTCCTTGGAGTTGAAGATGGCATCCTTGTTCTGGGTGATCACTTGGGCCGATTGAGCAAGGCGGGCTTCGTCCTGCTTCTTTTCAAGCGAGGCCTGCGCGTCCAGCAGGACTTCCGGATGATCGACGAGGTATTCCTTGATGAATTCGCCGATTTCCTTCTTTTGCTGCTCGTCCAGCGCGGCGGCGGGCTGGATCGCGGCGAAGGATGCTGTGAGGGCAATCGCCGAAACCGTCAGCAGGCTCTTGAAAGAAAAGGTCATTGGGTCCTCGTTTGATTCATGCGGAGACTTCATTCTCGGATGCGGCATAGCACCGTCGGGTTAACATCCGCAAATATGGATCGGCAATTTACGGCGTATGCCTATTTCCAGAAACAGGAATTTTCACGGCAAAGCCGCAATCGCAGGATTGTGAACGCACCGATATTGCGGCAAATGTCGCAGGACGATCCGATCCGAGAGAGAATTGATCTTGTTTTCCCTATCCAAGCGCAGCGATGTCGAACCCTTCCACGCCATGGATGTGCTGGCCGAGGCGACGCGACGCCGCCAAGCCGGGCACCCTGTCATTTCGATGGCAGTCGGCCAGCCGTCCTATCCGGCGCCGCAGGCGGCTCTGCAGGCTGCGCGTGCGGCCCTCGATCATGGCCGGATCGGCTATACGGATTCTCTCGGGACGCTGGCACTGCGTCAGGCGCTCTCCGCGCACTACAAGACGCGCCACGGGCTTTCGATTGACCCGAAGCGCATCGCGATCACGACCGGATCGTCGGCCGGCTTCAATCTTGCGTTCCTGACCCTGTTCGACGCCGGCGACAGCGTCGCCATCGCTCGTCCCGGCTATCCCGCCTATCGCAACATCCTTGGCGCATTGGGCCTCGATGTCGTGGAAGTGCCGGTGACGGAAGAGACACAGTTCACGCTGACGCCGGAAAGCCTTGAGGCAGTGCAGACGGCGAGCGGCAAGCGCCTGAAGGGCGTGTTGCTGGCAAGCCCCGCAAATCCGACAGGCACGGTGACGGGCAGGGCGGCGCTGAAGGCGCTCGCGGATTATTGCGCGGAGCGTTCGATCGCCTTCATCTCCGATGAGATCTATCATGGGCTCACCTTCGTCGGTGAAGAGACGAGCGCGCTGGAACTGACGGACGAGGCGATCGTCATCAATTCCTTCTCGAAATACTATTGCATGACAGGCTGGCGCATCGGCTGGATGGTTCTTCCGGAGCGGCTGGTGCGGCCCGTCGAGCGCGTTGCCCAGAGCCTTTATATCTCCGCGCCCGAACTTTCCCAGATCGCCGCCGAGGCCGCGCTCGGAGCCGGTGCCGAGCTCGATGTTTATCGCGAGAGCTATGGTCGCAACCGCGATTTCCTGATGCGCCGCCTGCCGGAGATCGGCTTTCACATCGCGTCGCCAATGGACGGCGCTTTCTACGCCTATGTCGATGTCAGCCGCTTCACCAATGACAGCATGGTGTTTGCACGCAAGATGCTGGCTGAAATCAATGTCGCTGCCACGCCTGGCCTTGATTTCGATCCCGTCGAAGGGCATCGGGTGATGAGGATCTCCTACGCAGGCTCCAACGCCGAGATTGAAGAGGCCACCGAGCGTATGGCCGGCTGGCTGAAATAGAATCCCCGATCAATGGGTTGCGCCTGCTTGTGAAAGTGATTTCGCAGGCCGCGAACATCG
>NZ_JAELUG010000099.1 GCF_016429255.1 Rhizobium sp. ASV8 | reverse complement strand
GTAGTCGACCGAGAACGGCAGCGAGCGCATCACGCCCGCAGTGTCCTTGGCGAACTTCAGGCCGGCCTCGGCGAAGTCGCTCTCCGTCAGCGACGGATCGGTGAGCGACGGATCCTTCATGAAGCCGCTGATATCAGCGAGCCAACCACCTTTTTCAAACTGGCGCTTCTGGACGTGATAGCTCAGATGCACGACGTCGAAGCTTGGCTTTCCCGAGGAAAGTTCGATCGTGGTCTTCTGGCGCTGCTGTTGCTCCGGCGTCGCTTCGGCGTTGACCTTGATGCCGGTCAGCGCTTCGAACTCGCTTAGGTATTTGAGGATCGTTTCGCTACGCGGGCTCTTGATCAGATTGACTTCAAGCGTCGTGCCGGAAAAACGCTTCCAGTCCACGGCTGCCGAGGCGGTGCGGACACCCAGAAGGCTTGCAGCTCCAAGTGCTGCCGTACCGGCCATGAAGCCGCGGCGTGTCGGATTGAAAAATGACGATGACATTCTGTTCCTCCTCTTGTGGCCGAGAATCTCCTCATTCGCGGCCTTGTTATTCAAACCAGTTCAAATCTTCAATGCGCGGTCCCGCGCCCCGCCGATGTGTGACACCAGAGCCGTCACAGCCTCATCGGCCGAGCGTCGTTCTATCGCCTCAAGCACTTTCAAATGCTCTTCCATGACCGGCCCGACATGGCCGTTGATGCGGAATCTGTCCTGGCTGATCAGCCGCATCTTGATGGAATTGACGCGATAGGCATTCGAGATGATCGTATTTCCAAGCGCGTCGATGAAGGCGTCGTGCATGCCCCAGTCCACCGACTGCGCATGCAGCTCGAGTTCCGGAGAGTTGTCGCCGGAGCGGATGGCATCGGCAATATCGCGATGATCTTTCAAAAGCCTGGCGATCGTGTCGTCCGACGCCGAATAGGTGAACAGTGCCACCGCCTCCTTCTCGAGGAAGAGACGAAGCTGGAACGCTTCGCGGATCAGATCCAGATCGATATGGGCGATCTGCAACCCGCGCTGCGGAACCGTCTTGATCAGCCCTTCCGCTTCCAGACGAGGGATCAGCTCGCGGATCGCTCCGAGCGTCAGCCCCGTCAGCTCGACGAGGCGGCGCTGGGAGATGAATTGGCCGGGGCGGACGTCGCGCGCGAGAAGATGGCGCGTGAAGCTCTCATAGGCCTTCTCTCTCAACGTCGGTTGTTCGCCTAGTCCGTCCATCGGCAGCTCCGGGCTGTTCGGTTAGGCCGCCCTGGCGCGAAACAATGCGTCGAAGGCAGCAAAGATCTTGTCGGAATCCTGAGCGTTCATTGGCACGAGTGGCGGCCTAACTGCAAGCCAACTCGCGTCATCTGCAAGGCGGGCAAGGATCGCCTTGATGGACGGGATGATCGGATAGTTCAGCAGCTCTCCAACGAAACGTTCGACCTTGGCGTCATCGGCGCCGTGCTCGGCCATGGCCTGCACTTCGCGGGGCAGCAGGTTCGCCATGCCCGAAATCGCACCTTGCCCGCCGAGGCGGACGCCGCGAGCCAGATGGCGTTCGTCACCGATCAGGATGATGAGGTCACCATGCGTCTTCAGAAGCGTCTCCGTATAGGGCCAGTCGCCGGAGGAATCCTTGACGCCGACCACCACCTCCGGAAATGCCGCACGCAGCCGGCCGACGAGAGAAACGGAGAGTGGCACCATCGTTACCGACGGAATGTTGTAGACGATCACGTCGCGGGCGTGGGTGCCGAGCATGGTGAAAACGGCGGCGAACCATTTGAAGAGCCCGTCGTCGCTGACATTCTTGAAATAGGATGGTGGAGCGAGAAGGATGCCGCGAACTCCTTGTGCGAGCGCCTGCGCGGCCTGCGCCGAGGCGTCTTCGGCGGCATCGACCAGAACACCCATGACGATCTGCTTGGGCGCTATGCCGGCCTCCAGCATTGCCGTGAGAACCTGCTGGCGCTCCTGCATTCCGATCGAGGCGCCTTCGCCCGTCGTGCCGAACAGCGTGACGCTGTTGCAGCCATTGGCAAGGCAATGCCTCGCCTGTTCGATCACACCTGAAATGGCAATCTCGCCATCGGCGTCAAAGGGTGTTGCCAAGGCGGCCGACAGGCCAAAATTCTCTCTCATCCGATCCTCCCGATCTTATGAGATCAGTGCGTATCATACTGACATGTTAGTTGCATAGCAGTTTTTAAGTCAGTCTTGCATAAGTGACTTGCAGATGCGGAGGAATGGCCTGGAGCGAGCGATCGACGTCACTGAAAACACGTGGCTTTGGATGAAACATTGGCACGGCATTGAGAATGCAGTCCCCGCGAAATTTCCTCGCGCAAGGAGAGCAAGACTGAGCCTCGGATCGATCGCAGGAGACCTGCCGATCAGCCCCCGCCTATTTCTGGATGGGCAGGTAGTCGAGCCCGCCGTCGATCCTCTGCGGTCTGCCATCGAGAAAGAGTTCGCCGATGCGAGGTGCCGAGCGGGCAATGATTTTGCCGCGCTTGATGACGGCAAGGCGATTGGGCTTCAGGCGAAGTGCCTCCAGCGTATCGACGGCTTGCAGGACGACGAGATCGGCATTGCAGCCCTTTTCCAGCCCATATCCCTCAAGACCCATCGTCCTGGCGGAGTTGACGGTGAGGGCGTCAAAGATCTTCTTTTTGTCCTCGATGCCAGCCATCTGCGCGACGTGGATTGCCATGTGCCCGACCTCGAGCATGTCGCCCGAGCCCATCGAATACCAGGGGTCCATCACGCAGTCATGACCGAATGAAACGTTGAGGCCCGCATCCATCAGCTCGCGTACACGCGTCATGCCGCGCCGCTTGGGGTAGGTGTCATGCCGGCCCTGCAGCATGATGTTGATGAGCGGGTTGGGGATGACGTTGATCCTGGCTTCCGCCATCAGCGGGATGAGCTTGGAGACGTAATAATTGTCCATCGAATGCATCGAGGTCAGGTGAGAGCCGGCAACGCGGCCCTGCAGTCCGAAGCGAACCGTCTCGGCTGCCAGAGTTTCGATATGGCGCGACATCGGGTCGTCTGTTTCGTCGCAATGCATGTCGACGGGAAGACCGCGATCGGCGGCGATCCTGCAAAGGGCTTCGACCGAAGCCCGGCCTTCGTCCATCGTGCGCTCGAAGTGGGGAATGCCGCCGACGATGTCGACGCCCATGTCGAGGGCGCGGGCAAGCGAGGCGACGCCATCCTTGGCGCGGTAATAACCATCCTGCGGGAAGGCGACGAGCTGCAGGTCTATATAGGGCTTGACCCTGTCCTTGACCTCAAGAAGCGCCTCGGCCGTCACGAGTTTCGGGTCGGAAGTATCCACATGGCTGCGGATGAACAGCAGCCCTTGCGTGACGGCGAGATCGCAATAGCGCAGCGCCCGTTCGACAAGCTCCTCCTTGGTCACGATCGGGCGCAGCTCTCCCCAAAGCGCGATACCTTCCAGGAGCGTGCCGGAAACGTTCATTCGCGGCAGACCGAGCGATAGCGTCGCGTCCATGTGGAAATGCGGGTCGACAAAGGGTGGGCTCACCAGCCGGTCGGTCGCGTCGATCTTTTCCCTGGTCTCGGCGGTGATCGAGGCTTCGATTGCTGCGATCTTGCCATCCTTGACTGCGATATCGATGCCCTTGCGGCCATCGGGCAGATTGGCATTACGAATGATCAGATCGAACATGAATGGCTCCTCGGATTATCTCTCGCCACGGCGATAGGGTTGCATCAACGCCTGCGGCACGCGGGCTCGCCGGCTCATGACGGCAAGGGCGACGATGGACAGAATGTAGGGCGTCATCAGGAAGATCTGATAGGGGACACCCTGAACTGCGGTTTGGAGGCGCAATTGGAATGCGTCGAAGAAGGCGAAAAGCAGGGCGCCGAACAGCGCCCGGCCCGGCCGCCAGGACGAAAAGACCACCAGTGCGATGCAGATCCAGCCGCGGCCTTGAACCATGGTCGGAAAGAAACTGTTGAAGGCTGACAAGGTCAGGAAGGCACCGCCCATGCCCATCAAGGCGCTGCCCGCGATGATGCTGCCGTACCGGATTTTCATCGGGTTGAGGCCCTGGGCCTCGGCGGCATGCGGATTTTCCCCCGCCATTCGGATGGCAAGCCCAACCGGCGTGCGAAAAATGAGGTAGGCCATGACGAGCGCGACCAGGATTGCGAAATAGGTGGGTACCGTCTGGGTGAAGAGAGCCGGGCCGACGAAGGGCAGGGTCGACAGGCCGGGGATCGCGATCGGCTGGAAAGGGGTGATGGTCGGCGGCGTTCCGGCAACCGGTACGACCAGCCGGAAGATGTAATAGCTGAAGCTGGATGCGAATAGCGTCACGCCAAGGCCAGAAACATGCTGCGACAGGCCGAGCGTTACCGTCAGCGCCGAATGCAACAGCCCGAAAATGCCGCCGGCGATCGCTGCAATCAGAAGGCCGGTCCACAGGTCGGCGCCGTGATAGACCGAGAGCCAGCCGATCATCGCGCCGAAGGTCATGATGCCCTCGATGCCGAGATTGAGGACGCCGGCTCGTTCGCAAAGCAGCGCGCCGAGCGTGCCGAAGATCAGCGGTGTGGCGATCCTGAGCACGGCAGCCCAGAGCCCGGCAGAAGCAATGATGTCGACCAGCGTGCTCATCGGCGGATCCTGTACTGCGTGAAGAACAATGCAATCAGCATGGTCAGTAGCGAAAGGGCGACCGTGACGTCGGCGATATAGGTGGGGATACCGAGGCTGCGGCTCATGCCGTCCGCGCCGACGAACATGGTTGCGGTGAAGATCGCCGCAAGCACGACACCAAGCGCATTAAGGTTGGCAAGCATGGCAACGACGATCCCGGCATAACCGAAGCCCGGCGACAGATCGGTGGTGACGTAACCTTTGACGCCCATGACTTCGATAGCGCCGGCAAGGCCGGCCAGCCCACCCGAGAGACAGGCGACCTTGACGAGGGTCGAGCCGAGGCGAACGCCGGCAAAGACGGCGCCCGACGGGTTGAGGCCGGCTGCCCGCGATTGCATGCCGAAGACGGTGCGCGACTGGACGAAATAGACGACCGCCGCGATGACGATTGCAATTGCAAAACCGATATGGAGGCGCGAGCGGGCAATCAGCTTTGGCAGCATGGCCTGATCGACAAGAGCCTGGGATTGCGGCCAGCCGAACGCCGTCGGGTCCTTTAGCACGCCGTCGATCAGCATGGAGACGAAGAGAACGGCGATGAAATTCAGAATAAGGCTCGTGACGACCTCATCGACAGAAAAACGCAGCCGCAGCCATAGCGGCACGAGAATAAGGACCATGCCGGCAATGGCGCCGATCACCATCAGGAGCGGGATGAGAATGGGGCCGGGCACGCCGGCGAGCATTTTCGACCCGAAACCTGCAACAGCAATAGCGCCGAAATAGAATTGCCCCTCGGCGCCGATGTTCCACAGGCGGGCGCGAAAGGCGACGGCGGCGGCAAGCCCTGTCAGGATCAGCGGTGTTGCGCGTGTGAGTGTCTCCGTTGCCGAGAGCCGCGAACCGAAGGCGCCGAGCAAGATCCGCCGATAGGCTTCGAAGACAGGCGCGCCGGCGATGGCGATCAGGATGCCGGCGAGCGCGAGCGCGGCAATGATGGCAAGCAATGGTGCGAGGATCATCATGTAGAGTGGGCGGTGCTCTCGCCGTTCAAATCGCATGGTCGGCCCCGCTCTTTTCTTTCCATTCGCCTGCCATCATCAGCCCAAGGAGCCGCGCATCCGCCTCGTCGGCGTCGATGGGCGGCGAAAGATGTCCGCCGACGATTGCCTGGATGCGATCGGCCAAGGCAATGACTTCATCCAGATCCTCCGAGATCAGAAGAACGGCCGTGCCTTGCCGGCGAGCCTCCAGGATGCGCCCGTGAACGGCAGCGACGGCGCCTTCATCCAGCCCGCGCGCCGGTTGGGCGGCGATGAGGATGCGCGGGCGTTCATGGAGATTGCGTCCAAGGATCAGCTTCTGCATGTTTCCGCCCGACAACAGGCGGGTGCGGGTCACGGCATTGCCGCCGCGCACGTCGAATGCCTCGATGATCTCCTGCGCGAAGGCCATGCCGGCGCCTTTGTCGACCAGTCCGCGTTTCGAATAGGAGGACAGGCGCTCGAGTACGGCATTTTCCCAGATTGCCATTTCGCCGATGGCGCCGTCGCGATTCCGATCCTCCGGAATGCGCCCGATACCGGCATCGATGACCGCGGCGACGTCGAGATCGCCGACGGGCTTATCGAACAGAAGAAGCTCGCCCGAGGTACGGTTTGCTGTGCCGGACAGAATCTGCCCCAGGTTCGCCTGACCGTTTCCGGACACGCCGATGATGCCGAGAACCTCGCCGGCGCGGACATGAAAGCTGATCTTTTTCAAGCGTTCGACGCCGCCGCTCTTGAGCGTGATGTTGCGCGCTTCGAGCGCGATGGCGCCAGGTGTGCTTTTTTCCCGGGTTGGGCGCGTGACGCGGTGTCCGACCATCAGTTCGGCAAGCTCGCCCTTGGTGGTTTGAGATGCCTGCCTTTCGGCTGCAACCTTGCCGCCACGCAGGACGACGATGCGGTCCGCCGTCGCCATAACCTCATCGAGCTTGTGAGAGATGAAGATCAGGGAGAGGCCCTGTGCTGCCATCTGCTTCAGCGTCGAGAAGAGCTTTTCCGCTTCGATCTGGGTGAGAACGGCGGTCGGCTCGTCGAGGATCAGGATGCGCGCATCATTGTAGAGGGCTTTCAGGATTTCCACACGCTGCTGCTCGCCGACCGAGAGATCGCCAAGGCGCGCATCGGGATCGACTTTCAGGCCGAAGCGCTCGGAGATCACCAGCAGCTTTTTGCGGGCCGCCGCCGTTTGGGACTTGAACGACCAGAGCGCCTCCGTACCCGTCATGATGTTTTCGAGGACGGTCAGGTTCGGCGCAAGCGAGAAATGCTGATGCACCATGCCGACACCGGCCCTGATTGCTGCGCGCGGCTTGCCCTGCGGCTGTTCCACGTTGTCGATGAGGATGCGTCCGGCGTCGGGCACATAGTGTCCGAAGAGGATGCTCATCAGTGTCGTCTTGCCTGCGCCGTTTTCTCCGAGCAGGGCGACGATCTCGCCCTTTCCCAATGACAGCGAGATATTGTCATTGGCGATCGTGTTGCCGAAGCGCTTGCTGACACCTTCGATGGTCAGAACAGGAATGCTCATGTCGGAAATCCTGCGATCGGGTAGCGGTGCTGCCAAGGTTGCTCGGCCTCGAGCACAGATGCAAGCTGCAGCAAGAGGTTATCCTCACCCATGGGTGTCATCAGCTGGACCGGCAGCGGCAATCCTTCGGCATCCTCGCCGAAGGGGAGCGTGATCGCCGGAAAGCCGGATATGTTGGCAAGCGAGGCAAGCGGCGCAAAGGATGTCATGCGCTCAAGATGCAGCTCGGTGTCCGAATGATCCGTGGGGAAAGACCCGATCGGTGGCGGTGCCGAGGCGAGCATCGGCATGACGATGACGTCCACTTTGTCGAAGATCTCCCACAGACTGCGGCTGGCCCTTACGGCACCATTGAGCGAGCTCCAAAGTGCTGCTGCCGGCATGACGCGTCCGCGCGTGATGAAGGCCTGCGTCATCATCTCGGCGGCACGCATGTCCAGGCCGAGATCGTCAATCAGGCTGGCAATATTGACGGAAATGATATCGCCAAAGGCGCGGGCGCTGGCCTCAACGGCGCCTTTCATCTCGTCCCAGCGAAGGGATACCAACTCGTTTCCCTTTTTCTCGAGCAAGCGGGCGGCTCTCTCCACCGCTTCGGCCCGGTCCGGCTCGATCGCATAGCGCTGCCCGGTGCCTTTCAGAAGTCCAACGCGAAGCTTACCCTTGTTGGCCGGGAATTGGCTGATATCCGCGAACGGCCCTCGTGTTCGACCTCGCACGATATCGAAGATCCGCGCGGTATCGCGCACGGAGCGGGTCACGGCGAGTTCGCTGGCGATGCCGCCGAGATGATTGCCGAATGACGGGCCGGCGGGCACGGCGCCGCGTGTCGGCTTCAGTCCGACAAGACCGCAACAGGCGGCCGGCACGCGGATCGAGCCGCCCGCATCCGTCGCATGGGCAATCGCCACGATGCCGGCGGCGACTGCGGCCGCGGCACCACCCGAGGAGCCGCCGGCGGTTCTGCTTGGATCCAGCGGGTTTCGGCAGATCGGGCCGATCGCCGGCTCGGACGCGAGGGAGAAGCCGAATTCCGGGCTGGTGCTCAAGCCAAAGGCGCAGAGGCCGGCATCGCGAAAGCGGCCGGCCAGGTCGCTGTCAGCGCCCTGGCCGGTGCGCGTGAACAGCCGAGAGCCCGCCGTCACCGGCAGTCCCGGAAAAGGGCCGCCGAGATCCTTGGCAACCGTCGGCACCCCGGTAAAGCTGCGCTCAGCAAAACGTTCCGGATGCAGCGACGCCTCCTGATCGAGAGCGCGCGCTGCCGCAAGCCCCGCCTCAGGATTGACATAGGTGATGGCGCCAAGCTCAGCTTGCTTGGCGCAGGCAGCAAGAGCTGCCTGCATGGCGTCCATGCAGGCGAGTTTGCCGGCCTTGATTGCGCCGGCCAGCTCCGTGGCGTCGGCGAATGACGGGCTGCTCATGATCGAACCGGAGGACTACTTCGGCTGATCCGGCACCTTCGGAACTTCAAAGGTGCCGGCCTTGATGTCCGCACGGACCTTCTCCATTGCCGCTTCCGCTTCCGCCGGTGCGACGCCCTTCACATAGACGATATCGCTGCCGCCCTCTTTTAGCAGGCCATAGGCCGTGTAGTTGCGGCCCACTGGCTTGCCGGCGGCAACGTCTGCGATGGCGGCGTTGAGAATAGGGCGGAAATACCACATGGCGTTGGCAAAGACGGTGTCTGGGTAGCGCGGCGTGTAATCGATCAGCGATCCGACGGACTTGATATGCCGTTCCTTGGCGGCATCCGCCGTGCCGATGCGTTCGCCGAAGAGAACGTCGGCACCTGCGTCGATCTGAGCGAGACCTGCTTCACGCGCCTTGGGCGGATCGAAGAAGGTGCCGATGAAGGAGACGAGGTGCTTGCAGTTCGGATTGACCGCCTTGACGCCGGCGGCGAAGGCGTTGATCAGCATGTTGACTTCGGGGATCGGAACCGCGCCGACGGATCCGACGACATTCGACTTGGTCATCTTGCCGGCGAGCATGCCCGCAAGATAAGCGCCGTCATAGTTCCACGTGCCGAAGACGCCGAAATTGCTGCCGGCAGCCTCGCCGCTCGAGCCGAGCACGAAGGCGGTGTCCGGATAATCGCCTGCGACTTGGCGTGCTTCCTTTTCAACCGCATAGGCCTCGCCGATAATCAGCTTGTTGCCCTGTTCCGCATATTCACGCATGGCGCGCGGATAGTCCGTGCCCGAGACGCCCTCGGAAAAGACGTATTCGATAACGCCTTCCTTGGCTGCATCCTGAAGGGCTTTGTGAAGACAGGAATTCCAGGCATTTTCGACTGGCGAGGCGTGAATTCCGGCGACTTTGAGTGGCGCTGCCGCTCGAGCAGCCGGTGCAAGCGCACCGACGCCGAGTGCAATGCCGGACGCGATGACGGCACGACGTGTCAATATGATCTGCTTGGTCATTTTTTAGTTCCCCTGCTTTTTGATCATTTGGTAAAAAATCATAGGAGGCGTCTAAAAAAGTGTCAAGCAACAGCTGTGCCCAAATAATATGCGAAGGGATGAGGAGCTGGAACTCTTCAAAGGAGAGAAACAGTCTAGGCAGCCGGTAATTTCGTGGCTAGCGAATTGCGATCTTTAGCCATCAAGTGCGCGTGTCCCTCAGCCCGCAATATGCTTGATCAGATGCGCGATCGCTGCGCGATATCGATCCGCGTTGCCGCCTGCATCGACCGCAAGGGCTGCTCGATCAAAGGCTGCTGAAAGAATGTCGGCAAGCGCGTCGGCTGGGATGTTGGAGGCGTGGTCCAGATTGAGCGCTGCTTCCAACCCATGCTGCAGGCTAAGTGCCGTGGTTTCCTCGTCCAATTGCTTCATGTCGAGATAGCCGAGCACTGTCGGGCCTTCGATCAGTAAAAGTCGTGTGCGGCCGCCCACCCGCATCGCGTCGAGATAGGCATTGCTGCCGGCGATCAGCGCATCGACAGCCGAAAGACGATCAGGCGTCGCCGCCTCGATCGCGGCTGTTACGGCAAGCGCTTCCTCCCTGACAACGGCGCGAAAGAGTGCGCGCTTGTCCTCGAAATGATGGTAGAGCGCGCCGCGCGTAATGCCGGCCGCTGCCACGATCTCCGGCGTCGACGTTTCGGCATAACCCTTTTCAACGAACAGGGCGCGCGCTGCTGCGATGAGCGCGGCCTTGGTCTTTTCGGTTCTTTCCCGATTGGAGCGATAATCTTGCATGCATGCAGCCTGTATGTTATTTGCAGAAGTACAGGCAGACTGTATGTCTTTTTTAAGGAGATGTGAAGCATGAAGGTGACGAGCTATTACCCTGTGATCATGACGGAGCGCGTCGAGGAGACTGCGGCGTTCTACAGGACGCATTTCGGCTTTCAGGAGAATTTCGCCAGCGATTGGTATGTGCACCTGCAGCATGGGCAGGATAGCGCGATCAACCTTGCCATTCTGGATGGGCAGCATGAGACCATTCCGGAGCAGGGTCGGGGGAGGGTCGCAGGACTATTGCTCAATTTCGAGGTGGATGACGTCGATGCGGTTTATGATCGTGTGCGGCAGGCCGGCCTGCCCATTTTGCTTGCCATTCGCGACGAAGCCTTCGGTCAGCGCCACTTCATCACCGCCGATCCGAACGGTGTGCTGATCGACATCATTAAGCCGATACCGCCGAGTGCGGAATTTGCGGCGCTTTATGCCGAGGATGCCTTGCCAAAAGAGCAGTAAGCTCTTGAAAGGCAATCGCTAAAATCCGCAGATACAACTCTATCTTTCATTAACTAGGTCACTTCACCCATCTTTTGGGGTTTCTATGCGAAAAGCCCAATAAAGGTGAGGTGACCCATGCAAGAACTTCCGGTTTCGTCGAAAATTATCAAGTCCGTCTTTTTCCGCCCGGATGACGGGCGGCTCTACATCCGTTTTAAGAATGGCGAGGAACGCCAGTTTACCGGCGTGCCGCAGAAGGCGGCGCTTGCCATGGTCAAGGCGTCGTCGCCCGGCCAGCACTACATCGAACATATTCGCACGCAGTTCGAACGCGTGGCCTGAGGGATCGGTTCGGGCGCGCGTTTGCTTTTGAGGCAGTCGCTGCCTGTTTCACCCTCAGGTTCGGTGCGTGAAGTTGCTTTGCCGTCCAGCGCATTGATAAACGCCGAGTTGCGCTATCTACATCAATCAGAACCATCTTTCTGGGAGGATGAGGCGTGGTTGATGAAAAGCAGCTTATCTCCAGGATCACCTGGAGGCTCATGCCGTTTCTGGGTATCCTTTATCTGATCGCCTATATCGATCGTCAGAACGTCAGCTACGCGAAGCTGGAAATGGTCGGCGATCTCGGCATGAGCGAATATGCCTATGGTCTCGGCGCGTCGCTGTTCTTCATCGGCTATTTCATCTTTGAGGTGCCGAGCAACCTGCTTCTCGACAGGTTCGGCGCCAGCAAATGGTTCGCGCGCATCCTGATATCCTGGGGGATAGTCACGGTCGCGTTGGCCTACACCCAGAATGCGACGATGTTCTACATCCTCCGCTTCCTGCTCGGCGCCTGTGAGGCGGGTTTCTTCCCGGGCGTTCTATATCTTCTGACGCTGTGGTACCCGTCCGCCTATCGCGGCACGATGGTCGGTCTGTTCATGATCTTCAGCGCCTTCGCCAATGCGATCGGTGCGCCATTGGGGGGCATGCTCCTCGATCTGAACGGCCTTTACGGCATGGCCGGATGGCAATGGGTTTTCCTCGTCACCGGCATACCCGCCATTATCGCAGGGATCATCACGCTCTTTTTCCTGCCAGATTTGCCTGCCCAGGCGTCGTTTCTCAGCGATACGGAAAAGGCATGGCTGAAGGACCGGCTCGCGGCGGAAAATTCAAGCATGGAGAAGAATGCCGCCGACGGATTCCGCGCACTCATCAATCCGCGCGTGTTGCTGATGGCGCTTTGCTATGTCGGCTTCCCGTTGGCGGCCTATGGTCTGAGCTACTGGCTGCCGACCATCGTCAAGAACTTCGGTGTCAGCAACACGACGAACGGCTTCCTGAACATCATTCCCTGGCTTCTCGTCGCGATCGCCCTTTATGCGGTGCCCGCAGCGGCTGACAAGGCGCAGTCCAAGACACCCTATATCGTCTTGCCGGCGCTGGTTGGTGCGGTCAGTCTCGTTCTCTCCGCCGTCGTTCCCGACCACACCCTGCAGTTTGCCTTCTTATGCGTCGCGGCCGCCGGCATATTTGCCGGGCAGCCGGTGTTCTGGAGCCTGCCATCGCGATTCCTGCAGGGGGCAGGTGCCGCGGCAGGCCTTGCCGCCATCAACTCCGTCGGCAATCTCGGCGGCTTCGTCGCCCAGAATGTCGTTCCATGGATCAAGGATTCGACCGGCAGCACGATCGCACCGATGTTCTTCCTTGCTGCTTGTCTGCTGGCTGCGGCGCTGTTGGTTCTCGTGATCGGTCGCATGATACCGAGGGATCCACGCCGTGAGAATCTTGGCAATTCAGGCGCCGCAAGCGCGAAATGATTGCGAGCAGGCCGATATGATAGCTTCAGCCACGAAAGGGGCGGCCGAACGCCGCCTCTTTCGTCGGAGAGGATGTGATCTTTGGCGAACTCAGCCAGCGCGGGTGCCTGGTCAGTCGCATCAGCCGCGCTGAAGCGGCGGTCAGAGACAGTGTCGCCATTCTCGCGATGCCGCCGAGGACGGCACCTTTGCTGACGCCGCGCGACAATTTTTCATGGTGCATCGAATCCCTTCCATTTCGACCTCAGTCGGGCCTTGCCTCAGTCGATGCAACCAGCCTCCGGCTTACCGCGATTGCAACTCTCCGGTGTGGCGTCGAGGCCGTATGGATCTCGCAAATAATAACAAAAATTGACAGATATTTACAGATTGAGTAGGTCTGTTGCGAGGACATGCTCTATGGCTAACGCTGGTTGGCATTTGCAAAGGATGATGATGAAACTCGCTGTCGCCAACGAACCCATTACGGGCGCGACGCGCTTCGGCGACATCATCTATGAGCGGATCGTCGCCATGATTGCGGAGGGGAAATTCCCGGTCAACGAACGCCTGCCGGCGGAAACCAGGCTTGCAGAAATGTTCGGTGCATCACGGCCTGTGGTCCGCGATGCGCTGGAACGGCTGCGTACCGACGGTTTGGTCGTTTCGCGCAAGGGATCGGGCTCTTACGTTCGACAGAGGCCGGATTCGTCGGTTCTGACGATGGTGCCTGTCGGATCGCTCGCTGATGTTCAACGCTTCTTCGAATTTCGCGCCGGGCTTGAGGCGGAAGCGGCGGAGCTTGCTGCCCGCAACTGGCAGCCCGCCGACAGGGAGCGGATCTCGGCTGCGCTGCAGAAGATTGAACAATGTCTGCGCGAAGGCAGGCTTGGGGCTGAGGAAGATCAGGAACTGCATGATGCGATTGCGATGGCGACCGGCAATCAATTTCATGTTTCGGCCCGCGACTTGTTCAGGCCGCATTTCGCCATTGGCCACTCCGTCACGCGAAGTCTCAGCCTCAAGCGGACGCCCGAACAGATCCGCAGCGTTCAGGACGAGCATGCCGTGATCGTGGAGGCGATCTTTGCACGTCGGGAGGTGGAAGCGCACGATGCCATGAAGCGTCACATATTGAATGCACGCGCCCGCATGTTCCAGGGCGTTTAGGGAGTTTGAGGACACGCGGGAAGAGGCGAGGCGCCTCTTGAAGCATGTTTGGTCCGTCTCAACGGTAACAAGGGTAAGGGTAGGAAGATGAGCGTAGAAATCATGCGGCACGCGTTGACCGGCGTATCCGGTGTTCCCGTCACGGCCTATGATGCCGGCGGCGAGGTGGAAGCAAGGGTAACGGCTCGGGTTTACCAGCGCGTCGCGGCTGCCGGTATCCATAACATCGTTGCAGCCGGCAATACCGGCGAGTTCTATGCGTTGACGCCGGACGAAATCCGCCGTGTCCACGAAGCCGCAGTCGCCGGTGTCGACGGCAAGGCGCCGGTCACGGCGGCGATCGGCCGCTCGCTGCGCGAAGCCATCCGAATGGCGAAGGACGCTGCTTCGATCGGCGCTTCGGCCGTCATGTCGCATCAACCGGTGGATCCGTTTGCCGCACCGGCGGCACAGATCGATTACTTCCGGGATTTGGCGGAGGCTTCGCCGCTGCCGCTTGTTGCTTACGTCCGTGCCGAAGGGTTCGGCGTCGACGATATGGTTCGGCTGGCCGGACACGGAAATATCGTCGGCATCAAGTTTGCGACAACCGACCTGATGCTGCTCACACGGGCGATTGCCGCCTCCGATCCAAATGGTGCATTGTTCATTTGCGGCTTGGCCGAAAGCTGGGCACCGACATTTGCAGCAGCGGGCGCGCGTGGTTTCACCTCCGGACTGGTCAATGTGGCACCAAAGTTGTCGCTTGCCGTTCATGCTGCTCTGGCAAAAGGCGATTTTGCCGCTGCGCGTACCATCGTGGCCAAGCTTGAACCCTTCGAGCGCATGCGCACCAAGTTCCGTAACGGCACGAACGTCACGGTCGTCAAGGAGGCGGTCAGCTATTCTGGTCTGGATGTCGGCCCGGTTCGAGTTCCAGGGCTACCGCAGCTCGACCAGAGGGATCGCGAAGAGTTGCATGTGTTGCTTCGCAGCTGGCGAGACGCCGGCGACGCCTTCTAGGGCCGAATTCACTCGATCTCTGCGCAAATGGGCCTCCATTTATGATTGGGGCTGCCGTCGATATTGGTGCTAGTCATCTAAGGCATATCGACAAGCATCCGTAATTCGATTGCAAGAAGGGTATCGCTTAACCACAAGCTTATCAAAGGGCACGGCCCCGCGATGAGCTTGTTTCTGGTCGGCCGGGCCGACCCAGTGATTTCCTCATTCTGGTCCCGTATTGCTGGTCGCATGGGCCGCGACGCTTCGCCGCTGGCGACTACTCTTGCGGCCTCCCGCTTTTCATTGCTCTTTGCCAAGCGGTACAACCGGGCACATCGACCCCAAAAAACGAAACTCGCTTGAATTGTTTGTGGCATTGAAAACTACAACTCTACTTGGTACCGTCATATTCTGATATGAGCCGCCCCGGCCTTGTTCGATGGGACGGGTCATGATCCTTGCGCCTTATCGGCGCGTAGAATTGATGCGGTCGCCCTCGTGGTGGCCGGCATCCTTGAGATGATCGCCGCCGGTTTTACGGCGACGAAGCCTGGAAAAACCGCGATCATCGATGTGGCCGGTAGGCTTGCGTATTGCTTGCTACTCGCGAACGCGCCTTCCGTAATCGTTGTCGATCTGCTCGGTTTGGTCGCGCTCATGGGTTGCGTTTTTCGCTTGTAAAACAAGTCGATGAAGCCGTAGGCCGACCATGGAGATGCTTGAGAAGAAACCGCTTCGAAATACCGATTAGATGGTCTGGCATGCGGTGGGCAGTTGAAAGATTTAAGTAGTTTGCGTGCGCGGCCCAAGAGCGTGCGGACCGATGGTTATGGAGAGTGCAATGGCTGTTTCGCGAAAGACCTGGCTTGCAGGCGCAATCATTATCATTGTTGCAGCGGCTGGCTATTACGCATGGACGAAGATCAATGCACCCGGCCTTCCCGCCGGCTTTGCCGCAAGCAATGGTCGCATTGAGGCGGTCGAAATTGACATTTCCACCAAGACCGCCGGGCGATTGCAGGATTTGCTGGTCCGAGAGGGCGATTTCGTCACGGCCGGCCAGGCGCTCGCTCAAATGGATACGGCTCAACTCGAGGCTCGCAAGCGCCAGGCAGAAGCGCAGCTGCGTCGCGCGCAGATCTCGATCGACACGGCGAATAGCCTTGTTGCCCAACGACTGGCGGAGAAGACTTCGGCGATGGCTGTCATCGAACAGCGCAAGGCCCAGCTCGATTCCGCAAGCAAGACGAATGCCCGCAACAGGCAGCTGCTGAGCAGCAACACGATCTCGCAGCAAATCGTCGATGACAGTGAGGCGAACGAGCAGGCTGCCAAAGCAACGCTTGCCTCGGCACAGGCAGCTCTTGCGGCGTCAGACGCCGCCATCAATGCCGCCAAGGCGCAAGTGGTGGACGCAGAAGCGGCGGTCGATGCGGCAAAGGCCGAAATTGAGAGCATAGAAACGGATATATCCGACAGTACGCTCAAGGCTCCGAGGGATGGCCGAATTCAATATCGCATTGCCCAGCCGGGTGAAGTGCTGGCAGCCGGCGGCCGGGTTTTAAATCTCGTCGACCTCGGCGATGTCTATATGACGTTCTTCCTGCCGACAGAACAGGCGGGCCGGACTTCGATCGCATCGGACGTTCGTCTGGTTCTCGATGCGGCGCCGCAATACACGATTCCCGCCAAGGTCTCGTTCGTCGCAGACGTTGCACAATTCACGCCAAAAACTGTCGAAACCGAAGAGGAGCGGCAGAAGCTCACCTTCCGCGTTCGCGCCCAGATCCCTCAGGAGCTTCTGAAGAAATACATCCAATATGTCAAAACGGGTTTGCCCGGCATGGCCTATGTCCGTCTCGACCCACAGGCGCTGTGGCCTGACAATCTCGAACGCAACCTCGTCAAGTAGCGGTTGACGACATGGTGGACACGGTCGAACGTATACCGAAAGACGAGAAGAGCAGCGTCGCAGTTGCCAGGCTGGCCGATGTTAGGCTCGTCTACAAAAATGCGATTGGGCTGGACAACATCGCGCTTGAAATTCCTTCGGGACGGATGACCGGCTTGATCGGCCCCGATGGCGTCGGCAAATCCAGCCTATTGTCGCTGATTTCAGGCGCCCGCGCGGTGCAGACGGGACGAGTAGAGGTATTCGGCGGAGACATGAGCGATGCCCGGCATCGAGACCGGACATGCCCACGGATTGCCTATATGCCGCAGGGGCTCGGCAAGAATCTCTATCCAACCCTTTCCGTCTTCGAGAATGTCGATTTCTTCGGGCGCCTTTTTGGACAAGGCAAGGAAGAACGGAAAGCCAGGATTGCCGAATTGCTCGACAGCACCGGTCTCGGACCGTTTGCGCAGCGTCCGGCCGCGAAACTGTCGGGCGGTATGAAGCAGAAGCTCGGATTGTGTTGCGCGCTCATTCACGATCCTGACCTGCTTATTCTGGACGAGCCGACCACCGGCGTCGATCCGCTATCGCGTCGGCAATTCTGGGAGTTGATTGGCAGCATTCGGACAAGCCGGCCCGGTATGAGCGTCATCGTCGCGACCGCCTATATGGAGGAGGCGGCCGGGTTCGACTGGCTGATCGCGATGAATGCCGGCAAAGTCCTTGATACCGGCACTCCCAAGCAACTTCTTGAACGCACGCAGACCAGCGATCTCGATGCTGCCTTCATCGCTCTGCTTCCGGAGGCCGATCGCCGTGACCATCACGAGATCATCATTCCGCCACGTCCGAAGGCCGCTGAGGGTTTGTACGCCATCGAGGCCAGTCACCTCAGCATGCGGTTCGGCGATTTTACTGCCGTTGACAATGTCAGCTTTCAGATACCAAAGGGCGAGATATTCGGCTTTCTGGGCTCGAATGGTTGCGGCAAGACCACGACGATGAAGATGTTGACGGGGCTGCTTGCCGCGAGCGAAGGCGAAGCCAAGCTTTTCGGCCGCAAGGTCGACGCCAGCGATATGGCGGTCAGACGTCGGGTCGGCTACATGAGCCAAGCCTTCTCGCTTTATGGCGAGCTGACAGTCCGGCAGAACCTCGATCTTCATGCCCGTCTTTTCAAACTGGCCGAAGAGCGGATTCCCGCACGCATCGCCGAAATGACGGATCGGTTCGGGCTGGGCAATGTGGTGGATGCGCTGCCGGACGCACTGCCGCTCGGCATCCGCCAGCGACTGTCGCTTGCGGTTGCAATGATTCACGCGCCGGACATTCTCATTCTTGACGAGCCGACCTCGGGTGTCGACCCGGTTGCGCGAGATGCTTTCTGGCAGATCCTTGTGGACCTCTCGCGCAAGGACGATGTGACGATCTTCATCTCGACCCATTTCATGAACGAGGCCGAGCGCTGCGATCGAATTTCGCTGATGCACGCGGGCAAGGTGCTGATTAGCGACACGCCGGCGGCCATCGCCCGCAGCCGCGACGCGGCGACGCTGGAAGATGCCTTCATTGCTTATCTCGAGGAAGCCTCGGGTATCGTTCGAGGCGAAGAAGCCAAGCCTGTCGTGATGGCAAATGCTCACGAGCCACCCGCAATGCCGGTCCGCCGACGGCTCTTCGATTTTAGGCGGATGTTCAGCTATACGCGCCGCGAAGCGCTGGAGCTGCAGCGCGATCCCATTCGTGGCACGCTTGCCGTTCTCGGGAGCGTTATCTTGATGTTCGTGATCGGCTATGGCATCAACCTCGATGTCGAGGATTTGACCTTCGCCATGCTCGACCGCGACGATTCGACCATCAGCCGCGACTACGTGCTCGATATCGCCGGCTCGCGATACTTCATCGAAAAGCCACCGATCAAGGACTATGCGGACATGGATCGGCGCATGCGCGACGGCGAACTCAGTCTTGCCATCGAGATTCCGCCAGGCTTCGGACGAAACGTATTGCGCGGTGACAATGTCGAGATCGGCGCATGGATTGATGGAGCCATGCCGCAACGGGCCGAAACGGTCAGGGGTTATGTTCAGGGCATGCACACCAGTTGGCTGGCACGCAAGGCAAAGGAGCTCTACGGACCGGCTGCGACGCAAGGCGCCTTCACGATCGAAACGCGCTTTCGCTATAATCCCGACGTTAAAAGCCTGGTGGCAATGGTCCCTGCAGTCATCCCGCTGCTGTTGATGCTCATCCCGGCAATGCTTGCAGCCTTGAGTGTCGTGCGCGAGAAGGAACTTGGCTCGATCATCAACCTATACGTCACGCCCGTCAGTAAGCTGGAATTCCTGCTCGGCAAGCAATTGCCCTATATCGCGTTGGGAGTATTGAACTTTGTTCTGCTGACAGCCTTTGCAACGCTGGTTTTCCGCGTTCCCTTCACCGGCAGCTATCTGACCTATCTGACGGCGGCGCTGCTCTATGTCATCATCGCGACTTCGATCGGCATCGTCATCTCATCCTTCATGAAAAGCCAGATCGCGGCCATTTTTGGCACTGCGCTACTGACCTTGATACCTGCGACGCAATATTCCGGCATGATCGACCCGGTTTCGTCATTGCAGGGCGCAGGTGCATTGATCGGCAAGCTCTATCCGGCAACCTATTTCATGACGATTTCTCGCGGCACCTTCTCGAAGGCGCTCGACTTTGCGGGCCTCTATGGTTCCTTTATTCCGCTATTGATCGCGATCCCGATCCTTTCGATCCTGGGCACGCTCCTTATCAAGAAGCAGGAGGGATGACATGGCATTGTCCAATATCCTGCAGCTAGGGATCAAGGAGTTGCGTGGTCTGGCCCGCGATCCGATGCTCGTCCTGCTCGTCGTCTATGCATTCACGCTGCAGATCTACACCGGCTCCAGCGCCTTGCCGGAAACGTTGAACAACGCGGCTGTCGCCATCGTCGACGAGGATCAGTCGCCGCTGTCGGGCCGTATCAGCACGGCGTTCTACCCGCCGTATTTCGTGCCGCCAAAGCAGATTTCCATCGCAGAGATGGATCAGCGAATGGATGCGGGCCTCGATACCTTTGCGCTTAACATCCCCCCGGACTTCCAACGCAAGGTCATGGCGGGGCAACAGCCGGCCATTCAGCTTAATGTCGACGCCACCCGCATGAGCCAGGCTTTCTCCGGGAGCGGCTATATCCAGACCATCGTCACGAGCGAGGTCGACGAGTTCATGAAGCGCTATCGCGCTGCCAGTAACGTGCCGGTGGAGCTGACCTTGCGGGCGAGATTCAATGCGCAGCTCAACAAGTCCTGGTTCGGCTCGATCAACAACATCATCACCTCGATCACGATGCTTTCGATCGTCTTGACGGGTGCCGCCCTCATTCGTGAAAAGGAGCATGGCACGATCGAGCATTTGCTCGTCATGCCCGTAACCCCGCTGGAGATCATGCTGAGCAAGATCTGGTCGATGGGGCTCGTGGTCCTGGTTGCCACGGCTTTCTCTGTCTTCGTGGTGGTCAAGGGGCTGCTTGGCGTACCTATCGAAGGCTCGATGGCGCTGTTTCTGCTTGGAACAGCGCTCCAGCTTTTTGCAACGACGGCAATGGGAATATTTCTGGCCACCGTTGCGGGCTCGATGCCGCAATTCGGCCTACTCCTGATACTCGTGCTCTTGCCGCTGCAGGTCCTGTCCGGTGCCATGACACCGCGCGAAAGCATGCCCGATATCATTCAGAACATCATGCTGCTTGCGCCGAACACTCATTTTGTCATTCTGGCGCAAGCCGTGCTCTTTCGAGGCGCAGGCATCGATGTCGTCTGGCCGCAGCTTTTATCCTTGCTTGCTATCGGCACGGTTTTGTTTTTCCTGGCTCTAGGAAGGTTCAGGAAGTTCCTGAGATAATGGCACGGCGAGGCTGTTGCGGCAGTCCGTCACATCTGTCCGGAGCTGCAAGACTGCTGAAGTGCGAATGATTTTTCGCCTGTACCACCAAGGCACAGCTCGTCAGCTTTGTCACAAGACTGACAACTATCAGTTGTGATATAGCGTCGCACGGGCCTGCCTGCTTGCTTGATTGCTTCCGTGCGCAAATGCCCCAACTTGGGGTGGCAGTACCCTCTGATCCGAGGCTTATCATGACCGACGACGTCCTGCTGACATTCAATGCCGGATCCTCGACCCTGAAGATCGGGGTCTTCGAACAGACGGGCCGCCATGCCAGGAATATCGGTCGCGGAAAGATCGACTTCGATAAGGCGCCGTTGACGCTCGCCTACTCCATCAGAGGCGACCGTTACGAAAAGACGCTTACAGGAGATAACGCGGAGAATTTCGTCTCCGTCGTCAGCGAGACCCTCGATCACATCCTTGGCCATCTCCCCGGCACGCTACTTGCGGCATCCCACCGCATCGTTCATGGCGGCCTGCAGTTTCAAGGGCCGGTATTGCTTGACCATGCCAATATCGAACGCGTGGAGGGCCTTGTCCCGCTCGCTCCCTTGCACCAGCCGCAGGCGCTGCGCGTCATTCGCTCGCTTCGAAAACTTCGCCCCGACATTCGGCAAACCGCATCCTTCGATACTGCCTTTCATTCTTCTCAAGCAGATAGTGTCAGGCGGCTTGCGATCCCGAGGGCGTTGCACGATGACGGCGTGCGCCGGTACGGTTTTCACGGACTTTCCTACAAATACATCGCCTCGAAGCTCAATGAGATCGATCCGGCGGTGGCACGAGGCAAGGTCATTGCATGTCATCTCGGCAGTGGCGCCAGCCTCTGCGCCATGGAAAACGGGATCAGTTGCGACACAAGCATGGGGTTTTCGGCGCTTGACGGCATTCCGATGGCAACGCGCCCGGGATGGCTCGATCCCGGTGCCCTGCTTTATCTGATGCGAAGCGGCCTGCATCAGCCTGAAAAAATCGAGGACTTCCTCTACCATGAATGCGGGCTGCTGGGCGTTTCCGGCATCAGCGGTGATACGCGCGTTCTTTTGCAGGACAAGCGTCCGGAAGCCGCCGAGGCCATCGATCTGTTCTGTCTGCGCATTGCCGGGGAGATCGGCCGAATGTGCTCTACGATCGGCGGCCTCGATGCGATCGTCTTCACCGCCGGCATCGGCGAAAACCAGCCGGAGATTAGAGCCCGCGTTGCGCAAAGGTTGCAATGGTTAGGTATTGAGATCGACGGAGACGCAAATGAGCGCAATTTGATCTCGATCAACGCAACCTCCAGCGCCGTCAAGCTATTCGTGATTCCAACCGACGAGGAACAAGTGATCGCCGATGAGACGATAGGGCTCATTGCGTGACGAAAACGAGGAGACGAACATGACCGCAGTCGCCGCACCGCTTTCGCCCGAGGAACTGTCCCTGATCGACCGCTATTGGCGGGCGGCAAACTATCTGTCGGTTGGGCAGATCTATCTGATGAACAATCCGCTTTTGCGCGAATCTTTGAAGGCTGAGCACATCAAGCCGCGACTGCTCGGACATTGGGGAACGACGCCGGGACTGAACTTCATCTATGCCCACCTCAACCGCATCATCACGGCACGCGATCTCGATATCATCTATATGTGCGGACCGGGTCATGGTGGTCCCGGTATGGTGGCCAACACCTATCTCGAAGGTATTTACAGCGAGATCTATCCCGAGGTTCCCGAGACTGCCGACGGACTGCAGCGTCTGTTCAAGCAGTTTTCCTTCCCCGGCGGTATTCCGAGCCATGCTGCGCCTGAGACTCCGGGTTCCATTCATGAGGGCGGGGAGCTTGGCTATGCGCTCGTCCATGCGTTCGGTGCAGCTTTTGACAATCCAGAACTGATCGTCGCATGTGTCGTCGGAGACGGCGAGGCTGAAACCGGTCCCCTGGCCGCAAGTTGGCATTCGAACAAGTTCCTCAATCCCGCCCGGGACGGCGCGGTGCTGCCGATCCTGCATCTCAATGGCTACAAGATCGCCAACCCCACTATTCTCGGACGCACGAGCGACGAGGATCTCAGGCATCTATTTGAAGGTTACGGATACGAGCCATTTTTCGTCGAAGGCCACGAGCCGGCAAGCATGCACCGGCAGATGGCCGCAACCTTCGAACAGGTTTTCGATCGCATTCGCTCGATCCAGAATGCGGCACGGGAAGGCAATGCGCCTGCGGCGTGCCCCCGCTGGCCGATGATCGTGCTTCGCAGCCCCAAGGGGTGGACGGGGCCGAAGGAGGTGGATGGCAAGAAAGTCGAGGGATTTTGGCGAGCCCATCAGGTGCCGGTGTCGAATTGCCGGGAAGACGACGGCCACAGAAAAATCCTCGAAGATTGGATGCGAAGCTATGATCCCGAAGATCTCTTCGACCAGCAGGGCAAACTCAAGGCAGAGTTGAAGGCGCTCGCGCCCCGCGGCACAAGGCGTATGGGCGCCAATCCCCATGCCAATGGCGGCCTTCTGCGCAAGGAGCTTAGGGTTCCGCCGATCGGGGATTACGCGATCGAGATCGGTGACCGCGGCAGCAAGCAGGTGCAATCGACGGAGATCCTGGGGCATTATCTCCGGGACACGCTGAAACTTAATGCCGACGAGAAGAACTTCCGCGTCTTCGGTCCGGACGAGACGGAATCGAACCGTCTCGGCAGCGTCTTCGAGGTGACGGACCGGGTCTGGATGGAACATATCGAGGACTACGATGTCCACTTGGCACGCGATGGCCGGGTGATGGAGGTCTTGAGCGAGCATCTTTGCCAAGGCTGGCTGGAAGGCTATCTGCTGACTGGACGGCATGGCTTGTTCTCATGCTACGAGGCCTTCATCCACATCGTCGATTCCATGTTCAACCAGCATGCCAAGTGGCTCAAAGTCAGCCGCGAGCTCGAATGGCGCAAGCCGATTTCGTCATTGAATTATCTCCTGACCTCGCATGTCTGGCGACAGGACCACAACGGATTTTCCCATCAAGATCCTGGCTTCGTCGATCTCGTCGCCAACAAGCGGGCCGATATTGTCCGCATCTATCTCCCACCGGATGCCAACACGCTGCTCTGGGTCGGAGATCATTGCCTGCAAACCTACGACCGGATCAACGTCATCGTGGCGGGCAAGCAACCGGAATCGCAATGGCTCACGATGGATGAAGCAATCGCCCATTGCAAAGCGGGCGCTGGCATTTGGGACTGGGCAAGCTACGAGGACAATACGATTGCGCCCGACGTCGTTATGGCCTGCGCCGGTGACGTTCCGACCATGGAGACGCTGGCCGCCGTCATGCTGCTGCATGCTGCAATCCCCGACCTGAAGATCCGCACGATCAATGTCGTCGATCTTCTTGCCCTGCAAGATCCCGAGCAGCACCCGCATGGGCTCGATCATCATGAGTTCGATCGGATTTTCACGACGGACAAGCCGGTGATCTTCGCCTATCACGGCTATCCCTACCTCATTCATCGCTTGACCTACAGACGCACCAATCACCGGAACATCCACGTTCGCGGCTTTATCGAGGAGGGTACGACCACAACCCCTTTCGACATGACCGTTTTGAACGAGCTCGATCGCTACCATCTCGCGCTCGAAGCAATCAGCCGTGTCCCTGGCCTTGCAGAGAAAGTGCCTGACGTCGTGGAGGCCCTGGAGGCGAAGCTCGTCGAGCATCACGCCTATGTCCGGCAGCATGGCGAGGACATGCCGGAGATTAGAGATTGGCGATGGAAACGGTGACGCTGGCATTCGTATGTCGACGGGCCGTGATCGCCGGCGTAAAGCCACCTCGCCAAGTGGTCGTTTACGCCGGGCGCTGACAGGCTCGGGCATCGCCAAGCTCGCTTGGCAGATGATCCGCCGATGTTAGTCTGCCAAAGAGCGGTCAGCGCAGGCGGTTTCCTTGTGTGTCGAAGTAGCGGCGGCGCGAGGGATGACAGTGGAGATGGATGGTGTCGCCGCGCTGGATCTCCGGTCCATCCCGGTACTCGGCAACCAGACTCTGGCCGTCGTCGCTTTGGCAGTAGAGGTAGCGGGTCCCCCCAAGGTATTCATCGAAATCGACCTTGACCCGAATGGCGTCGTCTCTTTCCGATACGACGGTCAGATGTTCCGGACGCATGCCAACCACCACCTTGTCGCCGGATGACAGGCTTGCTTCTCGGATGTCAGTCCGGATAGCGCCGCCGGCGGTGCTTGCAAGGCCGTTACCGGCCCATTCCGCCTCGATCATGTTCATCCGCGGCGATCCGATGAAGCCTGCCACAAAGCTGTTGGCGGGATCTTCATAGACCTCGCGCGGACTCCCTACCTGCTCTATCCTGCCGTCCCTGAGCACGACGATCTTGTCGGCAAGCGTCATAGCCTCCGTCTGATCGTGCGTGACGTAGATCATCGTGTTGCCTAGCTCGCGATGCAGCCGGGCGATTTCGATACGCATGGAGACGCGAAGCTCGGCGTCGAGATTGGAGAGCGGTTCGTCAAACAGGAAGACGTCCGGCTTGCGCACGATCGCGCGGCCGATTGCGACACGCTGCCGCTGGCCGCCGGAAAGCTGGCCCGGCCGGCGATCGAGCAGATGGTCGATCTTGAGGATCGCCGAGGCGGCCTTGACCCGAGCTTCGATGTCCGAAGCTCCAACACGTGCCATCTTCAACCCGAAGCCGAGATTGTCGCGCACGCTCATATGCGGATAGAGCGCATAGGATTGGAAGACCATCGCTATGCCACGCTCGGAAGGATCGAGATCGGTAACATCGCGCCCCTTGATCGCAATCTCGCCGTCCGTGACCTCCTCCAGGCCGGCAATCATGCGCAGCAAAGTGGATTTGCCGCAGCCGGACGGGCCGACGAAGACGACGAATGCGCCTTCCGGTATGTCGAGATCGATGCCGTGAATGACCTCAAGCCCACCGAAGCTTTTTCGCACGCCTGTCAGGCGCATGCCGTTCTTCGTCATCTCAGGCTCCGCGCTGCATCTGGTCGGCGCGGATCCAGACCAGCATTTCGCCGGGCTCGCGATTGTCCCAGAGATGATAGGGAACGAAACGCGCCGTCGAGGAGGTGCTGTTCGGCGGTGCGGTCCGATAGAGATCGGTACCCCAGTCAGCCGTCTCCCGTGTCACGGCAACGTCGAGTGCGATAGCTCCTTCCAGCGCGGCAATCTCTGCGCTCTTGGCAGATGCCGGGTCACCTGCGAGCGAAATGCCGTTGAGGTCCTGACCATTGTCCGTTGTTTCGACACAATAGACGAGCGGCCCACGCATGAGAGCAGCGCGCCCGGCATCCTGGCGGACTTTCGGGTTGGCAAACAGCGTGCGCGGGATAAGCGGAAGGGTAAGGTCGACACGATCGCCGACCTGCCATTCGCGCTCGATGCGAGCATAGCCATCGATCGTCACAGTTGCCAGATCGATCGACGAGCCATTGATTGCGAGCGTGGCGCCTTCGGCCCATTCGGGAATGCGCAGCGATAGCGCAAATGTCGCGTTGCGATCCGGATTGACCTCGAAGCGGATTACGCCGTCCCAGGGATAACGCGTCCCCTGGGACAGCTGGACGGTCACACCGCCTGCCAAGGGAATGCGAGCCTTGCTCTCGCCGTAGAGATGGACTGCAATCTCGTTGTCGGCGGCGGCATACATATAGGAGCCGACAGAGGCGAGCAGGCGCGCGATGTTGGGTGGGCAGCAGGGGCAATGATGCCAGGTCCAGCGGTGATGCTTGCCGGCGCTTTCCAGCGGGTTTTCATAGAAGAAGGTCTTGCCGTCCTGTGACAGCCCCGCCATTGCGCCGTTATAGAGCGCTACTTCCATGATATCGGCATAGCGGCGGTTCGGCCCGCGGCCCAGCATACGGTTCGCCCAGAAGACCAGTCCGACGGAGGCGCAGGTCTCTGCATAGGCGCTTTCGTTCGGCAGGTCGTAATAGTCGGTAAAGCCCTCATTGGAGGCTGCAGGTCCGATGCCGCCGGTCACATACATCTGCTTGGTGGTCAGATCGTCCCAGAGCGTCTCGAGGGCCGCGGTCAGCGTGTCGTCATTGTACTCCGTGGCGATGTCGGCCATGCCGGAATAGAGGTACATGGCACGTACGGCATGGCCCACGACCTTTCCTTGTTCGCGCACCGGCAGATGTGACTGGCTGTATTCATAGGTCTTCTGCACGAAATTCTTGGGGTCGCGGCCGTCGCGAAGCGCTTCATCGGTGAAGAAATGCGGCTCCTGGCCGCGCTCGTCGATGAAGTATTTGGCAAGGTCGAGATACTTCTTCTCGCCTGTGACGCGGGCGAGCTTGACGAGGGCAAGTTCCACTTCCTCATGGCCGCAATAGCCGCGAAGCTGGCCTTCGCCATGTCCGAAGACGGTGATCATGTAATCGGCAAAGCGGCTCATGATGTCGAGCAGCTTGCGCTTGCCTGTTGCCTGATAATAGGCGACCGCCGCTTCGATCAGATGGCCGGCGCAATAAAGTTCGTGATGATCGCGCAGGTTTGTCCAGCGGCGTCCCGGCTGGACGCGCTGGAACCAGGCGTTCAGATAGCCGTCTTCCTGCTGGAGCTTCTCATACATGTCGATGATGGCGTCCGCGCGCGCCTCCAGTTCGGCATTGGGGCGGCGATAAAGCGAATAGGCGATGGTCTCAATGGATTTTCCGAGATCGCTGTCCCAGAACATCTGCGTCGAGCCCGACCATGCTTGCAAGGGAATAACGATGCCGGGACTTGGCTGATCGACATCGATGGCCCTGATCATGCCGGCTTCGACGCAGCGATCGAGCAGCGTCGCGGCGGTAGAGTTGCAGATGGCATCCTGGCGGGCGCCGAACAGGCCAGCAAGCTCGACATTCGGG
>NZ_JAELUG010000947.1 GCF_016429255.1 Rhizobium sp. ASV8 | reverse complement strand
CCCCCCCCCCCCCCCCCCCCCCCCCCCCCCCCCCCCCCCCCCCCCCCCCCCCCCCCCCCCCCCCTGTTTTCCCGCAGATGCCGGCATACGCGATTTAATAGACCGTCTCGTGGGCTCGGAGATGTGTATAAGACACAGCATGCAATCAACGAAACGTGCGACAACCCTTGCATATCAGCGTTTCTAGGAGACCTAATGGCGTGGTACGCCTTTGAAATGCCACGCTGCTCGTTCCAGATCATGCCTCATTCCTGTCTCTTATACACATCTGACGCTGCCGACGACGTGTCGTGGGTGTAGATGTGGGGGGTGGGGGGGGCAGTGGGAGGGGGGGGGGGGGGGGGGGGGGGGGGGGGGGGGGGGGGGGGGGGGGGGGGGGGGGGGGGGGG
>NZ_JAELUG010000946.1 GCF_016429255.1 Rhizobium sp. ASV8 | reverse complement strand
CCCCCCCCCCCCCCCCCCCCCCCCCCCCCCCCCCCCCCCCCCCCCCCCCCCCCCCCCCCCCCCCCTTTTACAAGCATATGACGGCATACGAGATTTAATAGACCGTCTCGTGGGCTCGGAGATGTGTATAAGAGACAGATGGAATACTTGTAAGTGTTGTGGTTGAGGAGGGCCATCCTGGCCAGTCGTGGTGAATATATATTACAATACTAATATGTCATGCCCGCTCTACGGCGCATACACTCATACCACTGTCTCTTATACACATCTGACGCTGCCGACGACGTGTCGTGGGGGGAGATGTGGGTGGGGGGCGGGTGGTGAGAAAAGGGGGGGGGGGGGGGGGGGGGGGGGGGGGGGGGGGGGGGGGGGGGGGGGGGGGGGGGGGG
>NZ_JAELUG010000945.1 GCF_016429255.1 Rhizobium sp. ASV8 | reverse complement strand
CCCCCCCCCCCCCCCCCCCCCCCCCCCCCCCCCCCCCCCCCCCCCCCCCCCCCCCCCCCCCCCCTTTTTCCACGCCGATGACGGCATACGAGATTTTATAGACCGTCTCGTGGGCTCGCACACGCCCCCCCCCCCCCCCAGCTCCTCCTCGCCTCATGCTAAGCAGGGGCCTGGCTCCTGGTCCTTCTGGGGCAGCGGGCCGGCAACAACGCAATGTCCAGTACCACTCGAGGTACAGTACCTTACAGAGGCTGTCTCTTATACACATCTGACGCTGCCGACGACGTGTCGTGGGGGTATAGATCGGGGGTGGCCGGAGAAGGAGAAAAGGGGGGGGGGGGGGGGGGGGGGGGGGGGGGGGGGGGGGGGGGGGGGGGGGGGGGGGGGGG
>NZ_JAELUG010000944.1 GCF_016429255.1 Rhizobium sp. ASV8 | reverse complement strand
CCCCCCCCCCCCCCCCCCCCCCCCCCCCCCCCCCCCCCCCCCCCCCCCCCCCCCCCCCCCCCCCCCCTTTCACGCACATCACGGCATACGAGATTTAATAGACCGTCTCGTGGGCTCGGAGATGTGTATTAGAGACAGCTTATAAACGACCGAGTCGCGGCCGTGAGAAGACACTACCCAGAATATCTATTCTATCTTCTGATCCTTGGAATTTCCTCGACGGTACTCGAATTGAACGAAAACGATAGACCCTGTCTCTTATACACATCTGACGCTGCCGACGACGTGTCGTGGGTGTGGAGGGGGGGGGGGGGCGGGGGGGGGGGAGGGGGGGGGGGGGGGGGGGGGGGGGGGGGGGGGGGGGGGGGGGGGGGGGGGGGGGGGGGGGG
>NZ_JAELUG010000943.1 GCF_016429255.1 Rhizobium sp. ASV8 | reverse complement strand
CCCCCCCCCCCCCCCCCCCCCCCCCCCCCCCCCCCCCCCCCCCCCCCCCCCCCCCCCCCCTTTTTTAATCACCCCCCCACCACCGATATCTACACCCACGACACGTCGTCGGCAGCGTCAGATGTGTATTACACCCCCGTTCTGCCCATGACAAACGGGCAAGTCTTTTATGCGCTAGTCTAGTCTGGCGATGGCAATTTGCTCGTTACGTTAGTAGTATCTGCGACGACGAGAGGGTGCTGCGTAAAGACCTGTCTCTTATACACATCTCCGAGCCCACGAGACTGTCTATTAAATCGCGGATGGCGTCATATGGTTGTAAAGGTGTGGGGGGGGGGGGGGGGGGGGGGGGGGGGGGGGGGGGGGGGGGGGGGGGGGGGGGGGGGGGG
>NZ_JAELUG010000942.1 GCF_016429255.1 Rhizobium sp. ASV8 | reverse complement strand
CTGCAGGGCAGTTGTTGTTGACGAGAACGGTAGATATCGTGTCAACGCCATGATCCTCAGCGGCTGGTAAACTTAATAGAGCAGGTCGGAAATATAAGAACGTTTATTACATGGTGATGCGCGGAAAATGATGCTTGTGTAGAGAGATGTTTGTGTTACAATCGTTTGACAACAACGCGGTGGAGGGCGCGGCTCCGAGCTTGAGCTCCGAATCATCATTACATAAGCCAAACCATATTGCGACAAAGCCCAGCCCAATGCGCACGATGACTTATTCTCCCTATGTGTGCTGCAATCTGAAGAAACTTTTTTATAGATGATGTTGAAGTGTTTCTTTAATTTTGGTTGTTCTACTTTTTAACTGTCTCTTATACACATCTGACGCTGCC
>NZ_JAELUG010000941.1 GCF_016429255.1 Rhizobium sp. ASV8 | reverse complement strand
CCCCCCCCCCCCCCCCCCCCCCCCCCCCCCCCCCCCCCCCCCCCCCCCCCCCCCCCCCCCCCCCCCTTTTACACCCACAACACGTCAACCGCGATTTAATAGACCGTCTCGTGGGCTCGGAGATGTGTATAAGAGACAGCAGCCGATGAGAACCAGCAGGAAAGTATGTCCGCCGAGGCAGAGGCCGCAAAGCGAAAACAAGAGAATAAATTTAGCCGCTTCTGGAAGGTTGGCCTTGCGTCAGTCGCTGGCTGTCTCTTATACACATCTGACGCTGCCGACGACGTGTCGTGGGGGGGGGTATGGGTGGGGGGGGGGGGGGTAAATAAGGGGGGGGGGGGGGGGGGGGGGGGGGGGGGGGGGGGGGGGGGGGGGGGGGGGGGGGGGGGG
>NZ_JAELUG010000940.1 GCF_016429255.1 Rhizobium sp. ASV8 | reverse complement strand
TCTCGGCGCCAGTCACGTCCTCCCGCCAAACACATTTCTCCTTCAAGATGGTAACGCGCTGGCCATACCAAAGCTGGTTCTGCTCCAAGCATTTATCGTAGCGCGACTGATGCTGAAACGGTATCAAGAGCACCAGGCATGCGCTGCTGAAGTAGAGGAGGCACTTCGCGCAACGGCCGCCATCTTGCTGTTCGACCCGGAGCACCTCACAGCGGCGAATACGCGGAAACGAATAGTGCTACAGGAGGAATCTTCGGGGACGAACATCGGAGAAAGTCTCAAAAGAGAATTATACTTTACTGACAGTTTACTGACAAGTCGTCTGCATCGGCAGACAAAGTCCCCAACGCTATGGGCCCATCGAGAATGGTTGCTGCGCAAGAGTATGAA
>NZ_JAELUG010000939.1 GCF_016429255.1 Rhizobium sp. ASV8 | reverse complement strand
CCCCCCCCCCCCCCCCCCCCCCCCCCCCCCCCCCCCCCCCCCCCCCCCCCCCCCCCCCCCCCCCCCTCTTTCACGCAGAAGACGGAATCCGAGATTTAATAGACCGTCTCGTGGGCTCGGAGATGTGTATAAGAGACAGCCTAATGTATTTTCAGTATGTGATAAATAAGTAAACGGGAAAGGGTTTTGTCTAATCGCATCAAACTTTGTAAATTTCCCGAATCCATATAAGAATGTAATCATTGTAAAAGCTGTCTCTTATACACATCTGACGCTGCCGACGACGTGTCGTGGGGGGGGGTGTCGGTGGGGGGGGGGGGGTGAGTAAGGGGGGGGGGGGGGGGGGGGGGGGGGGGGGGGGGGGGGGGGGGGGGGGGGGGGGGGGGGGGG
>NZ_JAELUG010000098.1 GCF_016429255.1 Rhizobium sp. ASV8 | reverse complement strand
GTGTTGGGGCGCGCGCGGGCATAGTGGGCGCAATCAGCCGAATTTGAGCCCCGTCTTCCAGCGCGCTAGCAATACGCGCCGCTGAGCGCCGGTCTCGTTGTTTCCCGCGCCGGGGGGAGATTACGGAGCTCGATTGCGCGTTCGTCGAGACTTTCCATCAGCAAAGCCTCGACGGCGTTGGGAGGAAGATCGAATCTGTACGGAGGCGCGAGCGTAAGGGCCGCTTCAAGACGGCGGTCGGCGAGCTGAAGCTTGCTTGTGCCGCAGCCGCGTGGCGGTCTATGCGGACGCCGGTTTGATGTCCCTCACCAGAACCTCAACCTTCACGTCCAGGGCATCGGCAAGTTTTGCCAGGATCCCGATGCTCGGATTTCGCGTACCTGCCTCGATGCCAATCAGATAGTGACGGGTGAGGCCCGCCCGCGAAGACAGCTGCTCCTGCGTCAGCCCTCGCTTGTTGCGCAGCCTCATCACGTTCAGGCCCACGACCGCATGGATGTTGATGGCAGATGTCATGGACGGATGCTCGCTTCTGCGTCAGATGCCAGTCTCTATATTCGTCTCTCACATGGTGCTGCAACATCCGGCGTTGCCGCTGAAAAGCACATGCCGCTCGGCGTGGCGCATCGGGCTTGTCATGTCTGCCCACGAACGTCCTCACGCGCAGCCAGGACGGCCTCGAGGGTGAGGTCATCGATCGCAGCCTTGCGCAGCACGCTATGGAGATGCTCGGGAATCAATGCGATCTCGGCGGCATTTTGCTGCTCGAGGATCGACGCCGCCTCCACGATCGCTCCGCTGCCGAGCGCCGCTGCACATCGGCAGAGAGCATCGGCGACCTCTTGAAGCCGGTCCGCCTGCGCAAGGTCGTGCGTTGTCAGAAAGCGCGTGGCCTCGATAAATCTGTCGACGAGACGCTGTAGGACGGCATTTTCGGACGCGCGCACGATCCACCGATAGAGCCGCTCACGCCATGCGATCCAGGCCGCTATGTCAGTCGCAACCAGCGGCACGGAGCGAGACGGCCGGCGTCTCGCCGGCGCCGGGCCAAGGTCGGCGGCAACGAGCTTGCCGCCATGCTTGAAAAGAGTGTGGGTCACCGCAATCATCGCCGCTTCATATTCGCCGGCCAATTCGTCGAGCCGAGGCGGCCTGGAAAAGAACCCCCGCCCTGAAGGCGCCTGCAGGATGATCTCCTCATTCGCGAGCCGGATCAGCGCTTCCCTGACCGGGGTCGGGCTGACCTTCAAGGCGCCGGCGAGCGTGCGGATATTGAGGAAGGTCGAAGGCGGCACCCGGTGCATCAGAAGCACCGATTTGATCCGCTGATAGATGGCTCCGGCCTTGCTGCTGTCCGGTCTGAAGTCCGGCTCGCCAAATGGCGGGCGCCTTTCGTCCTGCATTCCAGGCAATCCCGATGGATGTTTCTTCGACCCCAAGACGCGCATACCGCCCCATGCGGCGGAATTCGAGTGGCGAATCTATCACCATCATCCGATCGGCACTCGCTATATCAATGAAATATCCAATATATATTCGCGGATTCTTGGGAAGAATCCAATACTTCTCAGTATTATCCAAACATATCACCCACTTATCCATGGTTTAACGGCGATAAATCTTTCGTATAAACCGCTTAAATGTTGATTTCCTACATCGGCCGCCTGAGATTGGCGCCGATCAAGGAGAGCAACTCATGGTTCACCCGCAGCCCATATCTGTCGACAGCATTCAAACGCCAGGCAAGGATCGGGCGGGTGCGCTCCGAAATCTCCTGCAATCGGAGGAGCTGAGCTTTCTCATGGAGGCCCATGACGGCGTTTCGGCCGTGATTGCGAGGGGTGCGGGTTTCCGCGCACTCTGGGCGTCGAGCCTGACCATTTCGTCCGTGCTCGGCTACCGGGATGCCAGCGAGACCTCCTGGTCAAACGTCGCCGATATCGTCGAGCGCATGGCCGATGCAAGCGGCCTGCCGATCCTTGTCGATGGGGACACGGGGCATGGGAATTTCAACAATGCGAGGCTCTTTGCACGCAAACTGCAGCGCATCGGTGCCGCCGGCCTTTGCCTCGAGGACAAGCTCTTTCCGAAGACCAACAGCCTTGTCGGACATCGGCATCCGCTGGCTGATGAGCGCGAATTCTGCGGACGGTTGCGCGCGGTCAAGGAAGCGGCGGGGGACTTCGTGCTTGTCGCACGCACCGAAGCATTGATCGCCGGGCAGGGAATGGATGCCGCGCTATCGCGCGCGTCCGCCTATGTCGACGCCGGCGCCGATGCGATCCTGGTGCATTCGCGCAAGGCGGATGCCGATGAAATACTTGAATTTGCCGGGCGCTGGCGCGAGGCAGTGCCGCTCGTCATCGTGCCAACCTCCTACTATGTGACCCCGGTTTCAGCCTATCGGCAAGCGGGTATCGCAGCCGTCATCTGGGCCAATCACAATCTGCGGGCTTCGATCGCGGCCATGAGACGGGTCAGCGCCCGGCTTGCCAACGACGAAAGTTCTGTTGGCATCGAGCCTGAAATCGCAACCCTCGACGAACTCTTTGCGCTCTTTGGCTATGACGAGCTATCAGCGGCAGAGGAACGCTACCTGCCGATGCCTCCTTAAGCCTTCGATCACGCGCGAAAACCCTCCTTCACACCGTCTGCAGGGCGAAACCAATGTTAGCGGATAGGACCAGGCTGATAGCCGCTTCGGGCACAGCAAAGGCGCGGGCTGCCGCGAAAGCGGCAGGCATTTGCGGACAAGCAACGATCGACCTCACCGCCGGTGAAATCTGGAGCGATCTTTCACCGACGATCCGAGAGGGGGCGCTTGATGCCGTAAGAAGCGGTCTAAACAGATATAGCGATACGATCGGATCGCTCGACCTGCGCCTCGAACTGGCGCGCAAGGTGTCGCACGACACGGGCCAAACCTACGGATGCGACGAGATTGCGGTGACGACCGGCGCCAAGCAGGCGCTTTTCAATGCGGCGATGGTGCTCCTCAATCCGGGTGACGAGGTCATCATTCCCGCGCCCTATTGGAGCACGTTTCCGGCGCAGGCTTTGCTTGCCGGCGCACGGCCTGTCCATGTGGATACGAAACCAACGGGGTTTGTCGCCCGCGCCCGCGAGATCGAAGCTGCGGTCACGGACACCACCCGCGCGATCGTCGTCAACACGCCCAACAATCCGACAGGCACCGTTTATGACACCGCGACCCTCTCTGCGATCGCTGACCTTGCGCTTCGCCGTGACCTGTGGATCATTTTCGATGAATGCTACGCCACATTTGTCCATAACGGCCTGACGCATCACTCGATCGTCGCGCTTGTGCCCGAGATGCGCTCGAGGACCGTGATCGTCAACGGGTTTTCCAAGAGCCTTGCGCTAACCGGATGGCGGATCGGCTATCTCGCCGCACCGAAGGCGGTTGTCGCCGCCGTCGCGGCGCTGCAGAGCCACACGACGTCGAACCCGAATGTCATCGCTCAGCAGGCGGTTCTGCACCACCTCATCCATGATGACGGATCCTTTGAGACGCAGCTGCAGGAAAGGCTCAAGGCGACACGCGAAATCGGACTTGAGGAGCTCGCCCGATTGACGCGCATCGCGCCGCCGCGCGCCGATGGCGGCTTTTATTTCTATCTCGACCTAGCGCCGCTCCTTGGGACGACGAACGGGACAATCTCCAGTCAAATGGCGCGTGCTACGGTCGACGGGTTGCTGGCAAGGGCCGGGGTCGCAGCCGTGACAGGGCACGCCTTTGGCGACCCGACGGGCCTTAGGCTGTCATACGGGGTCGACGCACATCTGGTGAAGGAGGGCTGTGCGCGTCTCGTCACCCAAATCGAGCGCTTCGAAGAAATTTTGATCTCCGAGGCCATCAACTCCTGAAAGGCGCGTGTCATGACGGCATTCGAGACACCGACGAAGGCAATCATTCTAGCTGCCGGCAGGGGTACCCGCCTGCAGCCGCTCACCGAGCTGCGCCCGAAACCGCTGGTGGAAGTGAACGGCGTTTCGATCCTCTGCAATGCGCTCGCGCAATTGCAGGCCGTCGGCGTCACCGAGGTGACGATCGTCGTCGGCTATCGCAAGCATGCCATCCAGTATGCCATTGGCGCCAATTACGGCGCGATGGCGGTACGCTACATCGAATCCGAGCGCTTTGCCGAAACAGGCACCGCCTATTCCCTCTGGCTTGCGCGCGGTGAACTCCTGTCCGGCAGCCTGTTCCTGCTCGAGGGAGACATTGTCTTCGAACGGGCGGTTCTCGACCGTCTCGTATCCGATCCGGCCAGGGACGTCGCGGCAGTAGCCATCTTCGATCACCGCATGCAGGGATCCGCGGTGCTGCTCGATGGCGAGCGGCGCATCATCGAGCTGAGGACCGGGCAGACCGCCGCCGACCTTCATGAGGACCGGCCGGTTCTCTTCAAGACCATCAACCTGTTTCGGTTCGGCGCCGCGACCCTTCGCGACCATCTGTTGCCAGAGCTCGATGCGCAGTATGCCGCCGGCGGGAGCCACCTTTATCTCGAACAGATCCTGCAGCAGCTCATTGAGCAAGGCAGGCTCGACCTTACCGCTGTGCACTGTGGCGATCTCAAATGGTACGAGATCGACAGTCCCGACGACCTGTCGATCGCCGAGGCGATTTTCGGGACCCATGAGAGGTCGCAACGGAACGACGGGAAGGGGTGCCGATGATCTCCTTTCTTCGCGATCCGGCCAACGCGATCACAGTGGCCGGGATCGCACTTTCCGCCGCAGCACTCCAGGCGATCCTTGCCGGCAGGATTGAACTTGCAGTCGCGCTTGCGCTCTGGTCGATGCTGGCAGACCAGCTTGACGGCGTCGTCGCGCGACGAACCCGAGATCGCGGTCCCGACATCGCCTCCGTGGGCAAAGGGCTCGACGGCTTCAACGACCTACTCTATGGGGCGGTGGTCCCGGCGCTGGCACTGATCCAGGCAACCGGCTGGCTGCCTGCGGCCTATCCGATCGGTGCGCTTCTCGTCGTCGTCGGTGCACTCCGGCTTGCCAACTTCAGCGTCTTCGGATTGCAAAGCGGTCGGTTTGAAGGCGTACCGCTCTCCTATGACGTGCCCTTATTGGCGCTCTTGCTTCTGGGCAGGCCATGGCTCCCCGCTGCGAGTTTCGGCGCCATCGTGACCAGTGGATTTGCCGTCCTCGCCGTTCTCCACATTGCACCCGTTTCCGTACCGGCGCCGCGCGGTCGCAGCTATGCGGTAATCGTGCTCACGGCCGCCGTCCTATCCGTCGCGCTCGTCGCAAGGAGCTTATCGTCGCCAGGCTGAGCAACAGCCATCAAGGGAGACTTGTCATGTCTGATCGCATCATAGACCTCTCGCGCGCCGTCCCGCCAATCGTCGAGAGGCTCGAAGCCTCGCTCGCCGGCAGCCTCGCAAGCCGCCTGAACACCAAGGATGCCGGCGGATTGCTGCGGACGAACCGACCCCGGGGGACCGAGGAGGACCGGCTCGCGGGTGCCGGTTGGATCTCGCAGCGTCTCGGTTTCATGCCCGCAATCGACCGCATGATCGTCACCAACGGGACGCTCAACATCCTGTTCCTCCTGCTGAACCACCTCGTCGGCCGTCAGGGGACGCTTCTCACGGAAGAGATGACCTATCCCAACATGCAGGCGCTGTCGGGCATCCTCGGTTTTAAGATAGAGGGCATTCGCATGGACCGCGACGGGCTCGACCCTGCCGCTCTGGCGCAGGCGTGCCGCGCAAATCCCGGGATCAAGGTCCTCTATACGATCCCGACATTGCAAAATCCGACGGCGACGGTGATGCCGCTCGAGCGCCGGATGGAGATCTGCACGGTCGCCCGTGAACATGACGTGATCATTATCGAGGACGAGGCGCAGGCGCTGCTGCTCGAGGATGGGCCGCCGCCGCTTTCAACCATCGCGCCGGAGCGCTGCTGGTATGTCATGGGCCTCGCAAAGACGGTCGTGATGGGCATGCGGGTTGCCTACGTCATGGCGCCAAGTGTTGAAGATGCCGAGGCGATCATGACGCGGTTTGGCAGGATGTCGATGTGGTTCGTAGCCGCCCTGCAGGCCGAGCTTGCACAGGTGCTGATCACAACCGGTATCGCGGCCGAGGCAACCAAGGAAATCCGTAGGATAGCGACCGAAAGGCGCGCCATCGTCGGCGAAATCCTGAACCGTCCGGCACTGCTGGAGAGACCCGGCGGCCTGCATGTCTGGATCCCGACCGCGACGGACGCCGAGGAGATCGCGGCCGCCGCCTGCTCGGCCGGAATACTGATCCGTCCCGGCATTCAATTTGCCGCCAGCCCTCAAGCCACACCGGCAATGTCTGGCCTGCGCCTGTCTTTTTGCGAGGTGCGACAAGAGGCAGACCTGCGTCTTGCTGTTTCCCGCCTTGCTTATTTGCTGCGGTAGGAGGCTTGCTCGATGCTTCGGCGTGAAGTGGGTGGGCTTGCCTGGCTCGTCCTGTCGGGGGCGAGCTTCGTCGCCATGTCCTCACTGATGAAGTTGCCGACACTTGACCTGCCGACGTTTGAGGTCGTGTTTTTCCGAAGCACGGTCGCTTGTCTGGTCTATCTCTTGGTGTTGAAGAAATGCCGCACGGCAATTCCCCGGCTTCTCCGCTCGCACCGCCTTATCTGGCGCTCGCTCTTCGGCTTTGCGAGCTTTGGCTGCTATGCGGCCTGTCTCGCGAACATGCGGCTCTCCGACGTCTCCGGCCTGTTCTACACGACCCCCATCTGGTCTTTCCTTCTCGGCTTAATCGTCCTGAAAGAACGACCAGAACGGTTATTGGTCACTGCGCTCCTCCTAGGCTTTTGCGGCATGCTGCTGGTCGTCAGACCCTCCCTGCAGCTTGCAACCCCATGGCTTCTCCTCGCTGTTCTTGGAGCCGGACTCGGCAGCCTCGCAACCATGTCGGTGCGGCTCCTTGTCGTCGATGAGCACCCAGCCGCGATTGCCGCCGGCTTCATGGCATGGAGTACGATCATGGCCGCGCCGCTTGCGTTGATGAACTGGACCTGGCCGAGCCCGCCTGCGCTCACCCTTCTCGCCGCAATCGGCACGTTTGCCGCCATTTCCCAGCTGAGCCTGACTGAAGGATATCGACGCGCGCGCCTTGTCAGCGGCACGGCATTCGATTTCGTGCGTCTGCCCATGAGCGTCGCCGTCGGGATCGTGGCTTTCGGGGAACAGCATGGTGGCACGACTTTTCTCGGGCTTGCACTGGTCGCAGCTGGATCAATTCTTTCAGTGCTAGGTGCCAGCGGGGGGAGAGAGCGCGCCCGAGAGTAGCGTAAGCCCGACAATAAGATCCTCGCGTGAGACATCGGCAAGAGAGACGCGAATGCCAGGCAGGTCTCTATCGCCGTCGACCGAATATTCCGAGGCGCTGCGCACGAGGACGCCGGCGTTGAATGCGGCGGCCCTTGCCTCGTCCCCGCGCACACCCGGATACGAAAGCCAGATGTGCAGGCCATGCCCGCTCTTGAGCATGGTTGAGGGCAGGAGCCGCGCGGCGACCTCTTGCCGATGCTGCGCCTCGCGCTGGACGGCATCGGTAAGCGCAAATGCGGCACCGCTCTCGATGTGGTGGAGAAGAAGAGCCGCCGACACCGCCGATACATACCAGAAGGCCATGTCCTCAAACGTCGCGATGGTCTCGTGCAGGATCGCCGCGCTCGGCGCCACGACATAGGCGATCCGCAACCCGACGGCGAGGCATTTCGACAGGCCGGTAACCGACCACGTGATGTCGGGCGCAATAGAACCTATGGGCGGCGGCGCATCTCGCGGGATAAGGCCCTGCGCCTCGTCCTCGATGATGGCGACGCCGTGGCGGCGGGCGATGTTTGCAACGATTTGGCGCCGTTCGGCGGACATGATGCTCGCGCTCGGATTCTGTACTGTCGGGATACAGTAAAGCACGCTCGGACGATGCAGCCTGCAGGCCGCCTCGAACGCGTCAGGCAAGAGACCGTCCTCGTCAAGAGCGACCGAGACGAGATTGAGGCCGAGCATGGCGGCAACGTCGCGGATCTGACGATAGGTCATTGCTTCCACCAGAACCGTGCCGCCACGCGGGACGAGTGCTGAAAGCAGAAGCAGAAGCGCATTCTGCGTTCCATTGGCAAGCAGGATGCGACCCGGATCGAGCAGCGTGCCGTAGCGTGCGGCAAGGAAGGCTGCGGCGGCATGCCGATCGCGCTCGGTGCCGAGCCTGCGATGCTGGCGCAGCTCGGTGGAGGGCTGCCAGCGCTCGCGCAATCCGGCGAGCGTCTGAGACACACCCTCGTCAATTTCAGACAGAAGAGGCGAGGTGACGCGCCTGAGGTCTATCGGCTTTTGCATGTTGGTTTCCTGATTTGGGTGCGACGGTGCCCTTGGTTCGACGATCTGGACCATGGCGGCTCAAATCGCGATGAAGGCGGGGTCCTTGAGCGAACGCGACAAAGCCACGGGACCGCTTGCGCGAAGCACGAACTGCCGTTCCAGTTTCACGCCTTCGCCGCCGGATCTGAGACCGGCATAGCTGCCGACGCACAGAACCATCCCCTCTTCGAGCACGCCGTCATGGATCGGCGGTTCGGCAAAGCCCGGCCTGCCGCCGACTGCCGGAAACTCACCGGTCGCCATGCCATTACCATGGGCGATGCGATGGAACTGATGATACTGCTCGGGCAAGCGCTTCGCGCCTGCGACGATCTCTCGAAGCGGTGTGCCGACAGCCAGGAGGCCGCTATTGTGCTCGATCTGATCGTAAGCGCGGCGATAGAGCTCGCGCTGGGCTGGAGACGCCCGATCGCGGCCGCAGACAAAGGCGCCCGAGAGGTCGGCGCCGTAGCCGAGTGGTCCGATCAAGTCGCAATCAAAGGTGACCAGTTCGCCTGCCGCAATCAGCTTGGCGCTTGCCTCCTGATACCAGGGATTGGTGCGGGTGCCGGAACTTAGAAGGCGCGTATCGATATATTCGCCGCCCTTTTCGATGTTGGTCTGATGCAGGATCGACCATAGGGCGTTTTCCGAGATGCCGGGTTGGAGCGCCGAGCGCATGCGGTCGATGCCGAGTTCGCAGACGGCGATCGATTGCCTGATCGCACCGATCTCGTCCCCGCTCTTGATCCGCCTTGCCTGTTCCATCAATGCCTGGGCATCGATTGGCTCAAGCCCGCATTCCTGCAAGGCGGCGATCCCGAGCGCATCGCAGCGATCGACCGCGAGCAGGCGTCGATCGGCTCCGCCCTGCCAGTCCGCCATGATGCCGGCAATCTCCCGGGCGAAGTCGCGCGCGTGATCCTGCGCATGCGCTCCGGCATAATAGTAGAACCAAGGCCGGGACCGCCGTATTTCGTCGATGGCGACAAGTCCGGCAGCCGGCTCCGGTCGTCCGCCGATTTCGAAGAGGATCAACGGCCCGCCGCGCAGGATCAGGCAATAGCGCGCTGCATTGCGCATGGCCCAGATCTGCATGTTCCGTGCGCCGCTCGCATAGCGGATATTGACGGGATCGAAGAGGAGCAGCGCATCGCAGTCGCGAGCCTCCATGGCGTCGCGCACCCGCGCCAGCCTGTGGCGGCACATCCTGTCAAAGTCGATGGCAATGACGCCGGACCGATCGGCAACCGTCTCCGCGTGGCCAGGAAATGACGGTTCTGGGTTCGCCGCTCCGGCCAAGGCCACGCGCATCTGAAGATCAGCCATTGCGCACCGCCGTGACGATACGCGAAAGCGTCTGCTTCGCCGTTGTCTTGAGAGCCGCCTGGTCGGCGAGCGCGTCCTGGACCGCCTTGTCGGCACGGGCAGGATTGTCGACGGGAAAGCTCGCCCAGGGACCGAGAACGGCAAGCGACGGCGCGATCGCCTGGAAATGCGGCGTCGCCGCCAGCGCGGCCTTGACCGTTGGATCGCTTCCGAAGACGGCGAGCCCCGGGATGAACCCGGTCTTGTTCATGATTTCCATCTGCACCTCGCGTGACAGCAGCGAGCGAATGATGCGCCAGGCATCCGTCTGCCTTGAAGGTTCCGCGGTCATGATGGCAAGCGAACCGCCGGAGGGCGGTATGCGCGCCTGGCCATTGTTCTTCAGGGGGAATGGTGCGACATCGAGATCGAACTTTCCCTTTGCCTGCTCCTCAAAGAAGCGCAGTCGGCTCGTCGTGTCGACGTGAACCGCAAGTGCACCGGAAGAGAAGGCCTGCCTTGCTTGCGAGGCGGTCAGCATGTCGCCCTTTCGCAGCTTGGCAAAGGCGCCGAGGATCTCCATCGCCTCCAACCCTTCGGCCGTGTTGAAGGCGATATCGGTGCCAGGTCCATCGACAATCCTGCCGCCGAGGCTCTCGATCAGGGCCATGAAGGTCCAGCTGCCGTCGGTCGCGAAATTGAAAAACGCGCTTCGGCTTGGCGACGGCGAGGTCGCTGCAAGGGCGAGAACGTCATCCCAGCTCGCCGGCTGCCTGTCGCTTCCGGCCACGAGCGATCGATTGATATAGACGACCGGCACCGAGCAGGTGAAGGGGATGCCGAACTGGCGGCCTTCGATGCGGCCGATCGGCGAGGCGATATGGTCGCTCGCCGCACCCGCAAGGGCGACGACGTCGCCGCGGCGCGCCAGCATGGCGATATTGTTGTGTGCATGCAGACCGATGTCCGGCCCGTTACCGACGAGCTTGTCGCGCAGCGACTGCTGCAGTGTCTCGGTATAGTCGCGCGTCCAGGCGATCTCGACCCGCAGCGCGGGATCGGTCCGCGCGAGTCCGGCAAGCCCGATCGCGAATATGTTGCGATAAAGGGCCGCCGTATCGGCCGTTAGCCGGATAGGCGTGTTTGAAGCGGCCATGGCTTTGGTTGCGATGGCCGTAGCGGAAAGGGCGGCGGCAGCCAGAATGGAGCGACGGGTGATCGGCATCGGAAAGATCCTTGCTTGAGGGTGAATTCTATTTGACGGCGCCGGCGGTCAGGCCGTCGATGAACCAGCGTTGCGCGAGGAGAAAGGCGACCAGAAGCGGTGAAACGACGATGGTTGCAGCCGCCATCAGCGCGCCATAGTCGCTTCCCGCCTCCTCGTTTTTGAAGGCGACGACGCCGAGCGATGGCGGCATCAGCTCCTGGCTGTGCACGGCGATCAATGGCCAGAACAGGTCGTTCCAGTGAGACACGATCGAGAAGATCGAAAAGGCGACAAGGGCCGGAAGCGCCATCGGCACCATGATGCGCCAGACGATCGCGGCTTCGGAAAGACCGTCCAGCCGCGCCGCATGGACGATGTCGTCGGGTATCGTCCTGAAGAACTGACGAAAGAGAAAGATCCCGAAGGGCGAGACCGCATAGGGCAAGATCAGCGCTGCGTAGGAATCGAGGATGCCGAGCCTCGCCGCAAGAATGAATAGCGGCAGGAAGAGGACCTGGTGCGGCAGGATCAGGCCGACGAGAACCAGCGCGAAGATGAGGTCGCCACCGTAGAAGCGCAGCTTCGAGAGCGCATAGGCGCAAGGCGCCGCAACGGCGATCTGCAATGCGAGAATGGAGCCACAGACGATCACGCCGTTCAGCATGTAGCGGGCGAGCGGCGTCGCCGTCAGCGCCCGCCGATAATTGCCGATGAACGAAAGGTCGCGCGGCAGCAGGGAAATGCCGGCGGTAAACATGTCCTGTGGCGATTTGGCCGACAGGATCAGCATCCAGAGGAAGGGCGCAAGCACCATGAGGCCGGTTGCGATGAGAACGGCATGCCGGGCGATGGCGGCAAGTTTCCCGGCCGGGAAATGATTTGCTGCAAGGCTCATTGATAGTGGACCTTCCTGTCCATGAAACGGGCCTGGGTGAGCGTCAGCGCGACGACGAGGCCAAGGAAGATCATGGCGATCGCCGCTCCCTGACCGGCGCGCAGATAGTCGAAACTCTCGCGGTAGAGCGTATACAGAAGCATTTCGGACGCATGGCCAGGGCCGCCCTTGGTCAGGATCTGGACGATATCGAAGACCTGGAGCGCCCTGAGCGCGACGACGATCACCACGAACATCGTCACCGGGGCGAGCATTGGCAGCGTCACGGTGCATAGCCGGTCGAGCCACCCATCGGCGCCATCGATCTGGGCTGCGTCATAGAGTTCGCCCGGAATGGATTTCAGGCCGGCCATGAACAGCACCATGGCATAGCCCAGCCCCTGCCAGATGCCGATTGCCGCGAGAACCGGCAACACGGTTCTGTCGTCGTTCAACCAGTTTACGGCCGAAAATCCGAGCGATGTCAGTATGTGATTGACGAGCCCGACGCTCGGATTGAGGAGCGCATCCCAGGCGATCGCCATGGCCGACAGCGTCGCCATGAAGGGCAGGAAATGGATGGCGCGGTAAATCGCGCGAAAGCTTGGCCGGCTCTCGATCAGCAAGGCGATGACGAGGCCGAGGCCGGCCGTGCCCGGCAGGACGATCGCCACATAGGTAACGGTATTGGCAAGGGACGCCCGAAAGCCCGGGTCGGACAGGACGCCGGCGAAATTCGATAGTCCGACGAAGGCAAGCTGCGTCGATCCGAAACGCCAGTCCGAAACCGAAATGACGAGGACGGCGAGGGTCGGCAGGCCATAGAGGACAAGAAGCAAGAGCACGGCGGGGGCTGCGAGGGCAAAGGCGGACGCCGTATGGCGAGGGTCGTGTCGGATCGATCTCGGTCTCGCGAGCAGAGCTCCGGTCGCGGAAGGGGAGGGGTAGGGCGAAGCCGGCTGGCGACGGAAAGATCTTAGGGTGATTCTGCGGATGGTCACGCCATTTGCCTTTCCATGATCTGCCTTGCCGTCTTCGCCCCGTCCATCGCGTCGACGCGCCGCCCGCTTCTGTCGAAGAGAAGCGTGGAGGATGCATCGACCGACAGATGGAGTGTCTGCCCAAGGGCGAGCCCGGAGAAAGCGGATGCCGGCGTGCGGGCAACAAGCAGCGGTGCGACGCCGGCGATCTCGACATGGAGGAAGAGGTCGGAGCCCATATGCTCGATCATTCTGAGCCATCCGGTGAAAGCGCTGCCGGCGCTATCGGCGGCCAGTCCAACCGCCTCGGCGCGGATGCCGACCGACATCGCTTCGCCGGGCGCGCAGCCCGTTGAGAGCTGCAGCGCCGTGCCGGCGACGAGAACTCGCCCGTTTTCACCGGTCACACCTGGTAGCATGTTGATCTTGGGCGAGCCAATGAACTCCGCGACGCGGCGATCGGCGGGACGCATATAAATCTCCCGCGGCGAGCCAAGCTGAAGCAGTTCCCCGTCCGCCATGACGGCAACGCGATCTGAGAGCGTCATGGCTTCGGCCTGATCATGCGTCACGTAGACAAAGGTGATGCCGAGCTCTTCATGCAGTTGCTTGATCTCGGCGCGCATGCCGACGCGCAGTTTGGCATCCAGATTGGAGAGCGGCTCGTCCATCAAGAAGGCAGCCGGCCGGCGCACCATCGCCCGGCCGAGCGCCACGCGTTGCCGCTGGCCGCCCGACAGCTGACCCGGCTTTCGGTCGATGAGGCGATCGATGCCGAGAGCCGCAGCGATCGCCGCCACCTCCCGATCGATTTCCGAGCGAATGGCCGATGTCCCGGGCAAAAGGCGCCCGACAAACGGCAGCCGCTGCCAGAGAGACAGGCGGCGCATTGTCAGCGGCAGCGCCATGTTGCGGGCGACCGTCATGTGCGGATAGAGCGCATAGGACTGGAAGACCATAGCGACGTCGCGCTCTTTCGGCGGGATCGCATCGACGATCCTGCCGCCGATCGAAACCGTTCCGCTATCCTGGCGTTCCAGTCCGGCAAGGACACGCAGCAAGGTCGACTTGCCGCAACCGGACGGGCCGAGAATGGTCAGGAACTCGCCGCCGGCGATCGCAAGCGACACGTCGCGCAGGCATTGCGCCGGGCCGAAATTTTTCACGATACTGTTGAACTCTATGGCAGTCATTTTCCGTCCGGTCCCATTTCTTCCCGCTCATTGTGCGCATGCCGCTCGGTTTGAATATTCCAGCGGCGATGCGGTTCACCCAAGGATCGGCGGTAGATGATCCCCTTTATTTTCAAGAGCTTGTGACCGCCGAAGATCATACGGTCCGCACCTTGGATGACGATGGGATAGTGCCCGGCGGCGACAGCCGATTGACAAATATCGCAAAATGCGATTGTACATTATAATTTACATATGGAATTTAATATATTTTAGAGGACGGGAACCGTTCCCGCGCACCACCTTGACCGCCGACAATCAGGATGTCCCACTCAACGCCATTCGCGCTTTCGTCGCGATCGCCCGCGAGCGCAGTGTGTCGAAGGCGGCACGCGCGCTGTCGACGACGCAGAGCTCGATCAGCCGCCACCTGCTCGTTCTCGAGGAGTATCTCGGAGCGAGCCTGTTTGAGCGGCGCGGACGGATGAGCGATCTGTCAGACTATGGGCGGCTCTTTGCGGGTGCGGTCAGCGAGCCGCTGGAGACGATCTGCTTCACCGCCCATCGCATGCGCCGCAAGAATCTCGCAGACGTCAACCGCCTCGTCCTGCGCACCTCGCTCGCGACCTTTGCGACCCATATCCTCGTTCCACATCTGGACGCGTTCTCGAGGGACATGGGAGGGGCGACCGTCGACGTCGTCACCTCGCTTGCAACACCAGGCGCCTCAGATCGCTTCGATGTGCTCCTGACGCGTGACCTTTCGATCGTCGAGCCCTCGGATCATTGGGAGATCCACCAGGAACAGCTCGTCCTGGTTGGAGCGCCGGCCCATCTTCGTGGCAAAGCGAACGGACAGTTCCGCTCATTGCCGATCCTGTCGATCACCTCGCGGCCGGATATTTTGCCGACATGGCTTCGCGCCATGGGTTTGGCGAACAGGGATATCATTGCCGGCGCCCGCGTCGAGCACCATTACCTCGCTCTACCGGCCGTTCTCTCCGGAAAATGCCTGCTTGTGGCGCCGGAGATCCTCGTCGGTCACTATGTCCGCGACGGCATGCTCGAGGTGGTCGACGATAGCCGGACGCCGAGCGGCATGCACTATCGCGCCTATGCGCTCGATCGCAGCGCCAATCCCGAGCTTGCCCGCGCTTTCTGCCGCTGGCTCGCGCGCCTGTGCCGGACGATGCCGGGCGGCGAGTTGCGCTGACGCCCGTAGGGTCTTCCCGTCACCCTCCATTTGGACGAGGGATACGGCTGCAGAAGATTGGCCCCCGCCTTTCGGCGGGGGCCGCCGCCTCGTCAATCCCTGGTGGGGCGGGACCAGATCAGCTGGTAGCCAGCCTCGCCCTCGACCTCGGTGAGGGTCGCGTAGATCGGGGCGGGGAAGCTCGGATCGTCGAGCTTGATCGACAGATAGTCGCGCTGTGTCTGCTCCGATGTCTTCTGCCAGGCGGCGCCGAGCTCGACGGTGCCGGCGTAGATCCGGAAATGCGGGCCCTTGTCTGAAGGGTTTTCGATCCGGGAGATGCGAGCCTTGACGTTGAGAGCCAGCGTGCGGATCGAGCCGCTGAAGCCATTTTCGGTGGAAGTGAACGTGCCGATGGTTGCCATTGTCGTTAAGTCCTTTTCGCTTATCGGACCGCGCCCATCGCGGCCTCGATGGCTGTCGAACAGACCGGGGACGATCGGACCGCACCTAACAGGCCGCAATGTAATGGAGGGCGGCAAGTCGCAATTTTGTTAGAGGGCGAGGAATGGCGGCAAAGCCGTCAGGGGTTAAGAAAATTGCGGCTTGCCGTTGCGGGAAGACGATCGAGGCGAAGCCGTTCCGCGGTCAGACAAGCCCCATCGAGACCGCGCATGGGTCGCCGGCAAGGCGATGAAAAAAGGAGGAAGAGAATGGCGCCTATCGAGTCCAGTTTGCGGCCCGATCCATGGTCCGGCGGCAGCTCACCCCTCAAAAATCAGGGGAAGACGCGCATCCTCGCGGAATTTCCGGCCGGGCTCGCTTGCGATCGGCCCTCCGCACGGTATCGTCGCGCTCGCTCATCGCCGCCGGGAGGACATATGGCAAAGCAGGCAAAACCGTTCATCGTCGAGATCAAGCCGTCGCGGAAGGTGAGACCAGCCGATCGAAAGACATCGATCTGGGGAGAGGTCGATTTGCGAACCGAACCAGACATGCCGCTCGCTGCAGAGCCTGTCGAGGCGCCGGCCGCCCTTGTTCAGGACGGCCGATCCTGATCGGCTCATGACGACCGTCAAGCCCGAACGGATTTTGATCCTGACGGCAACGGGACCCAATTGGGGCAGTCAACCGCCGTCCGTAGGCAACGCTTCACGGTATCGGCAGATTGAATTGGATCAATCCGCATGAGGCCGTGTCCCTTTGCCGCGTCATGCTGCCCTCTGCTCCTCGGCGACACCCGGCTGCAGTGCCTCGAGGAAATTCACGGCTTTCTGGGCATGAGCCGCCGCTTGAAAGATCGCGCGCTTGTCGTTCTTGAGGACAGTAAGCCACGATGCCAGATAGCTTGCGTGATCGGGCCTTGGCTCGAGCTCGGGGACAATGCCGAGATCCGCGCAGAGAAAGCAGCTGCCGAGTTCGGCAATCAATTCTTCTCGGGCGCGCTCGGTCTTGTCTTTGCAATAGCGGGATAGATCGCGCCCGACCCGATGACCCGGCGCCGTCCAATGCGTTACCTCGTGGCTGAGTATCGCATAATAGCTTGCGACATCCCTGAAGGTTTCGAAGGGCGGCATCTGGACCAGGTCCGGCCCTGGGGCATAGAAGGCCTGATTTCCGCCATGGCGGATGACGGCACCTGTATTGCGAAAGAACTGGTCGGCGCGGTCGATCCGTCCGACAGGATCGGCAGCGGGTGCGGGCCGGCGATAGTAGTGCTCGGGCAGCCTGTCGATCTGTTCGACATTGAAGACCGAATAGGCCTTGAGGAAGGGAATGTCCCGGTCGACTTCACCGCCCTCGCCATCGGCCTCAGACTTCGTAAACCGGCTGGCAAATACGACCGTCGATCCGGACTCGCCCTTGCGAACAGTCGCGCCGAGCTCGCGCGCTTGCTTGAATGTCATCCATATCGGCGAAGCAAAGCCACGCGATATCTGCTCCGCCCAGAGGAGAAGAATGTTCATGCCCGAATAGGGCTGGCCGCTATGACGCAGCGGTCGCGAGATGCGGCCATTCATGTTCTCCGCGTTCCACGGCTTTACCCAGGGGCGCACGCCCTGTCCGAGATCCTCGACGATACGCTCCGTGATGCGCGTGTAGATGTCGGCCCGATCCGTACTTGCCTTCTTGCTCATCATTTCATTCTCCATGTCCGGGACCGCGCCCATCGCGGTCCGTCACGGAGGTCCGAAGTCAGGGGCTGATCGGGTGGCCATGCACCGGAACGGCCGCAACAGCGTGGAGGACGGCGAAGCCGTTGCATGGGCGTCCGGCCCCTGCAGGACCACCGACCGGGACGGGCGGCGATGGGCGCGCGTCACTTTCCCTTCAATAGGAGAAAAGGCCGGCGCCGTTGGCGCCAGCCGTGACGAGAAGAGAATGGGCGGGGCGACGCCCCGCCGACTCCGTCATCCCAACGCCGCCATCTGCGCTTCGGCGGCCTTGCGATTGAGGGATGCAGCCGGGTTCTCGATCGGACGATCGAAGGGTTTCCAGGTCTCGCCGACGATCCGCTCGTAGGCGGCCACGGCGCCCTCGGCTGCCATTCTGAGCGCGTGGGACTGGACGCCCATGTCGGCCGCAAACTCCCGCTTGCGCTGGGCGGCGCTGTCATAGCCGACCGGACCATCGAGATCCTCATCGCGCGCATCGTTGGATGCCTTGGCGGTGGCGTCGCGCGCCTCGGTGACCGCGCGGGAGTAGAATTGGCCGGCCCCATGCGCCGATCCGACGAAGGCCCCGACGATCCGCTGCAGATGGATTTGCATGGCCTTCTCGCCAAGTCCTTCCGAGAGGCTGTCGGCGGTCTCGATGATCAGCCGCTCGTGCAGACCGCGGATGCCATCGCCGTCGACGGCTGCCGTGCCGAAGCTCTCGGCGATCTTGAGCGCCTGGGTCGCGTCGGGGCAGGAGAGGCGGACCATTTCGAGGGTGGCGCCCTTTCTAAGTTGCGAGGTTCTTGCGTTCGAGCGGTTCGGGGTGGCGGGCTTGGTCATGTCAGTTCCTTTCCTGGCTGCCGAAGCGGTTCCGGCCCGTGCCGGTCTGCCCTTCGGTGCGGACGATCAGGAACCGGCAAGGGACGGGCGGCTTCATAGGTCCGAGCCGGCCGAACCAGCAGGGCAGGCTTGGCGGGTGAGCGGGCCCCGGCCTGCGCAAGCCGCGAGTTTGTCCTCGCGCAGAGAGGCTGGAGCGGCCGGCCCGCGGCGCGAAAGCGGCCTTGAAACGACCGGCCGCCGGTTCAGGCCGCAACGAACAAGAAGGGCAGTCCGGCTCGGGTCCGATATCAGTCCCAAGCCGAGAGAAGGCGACATGACCATGCCCGCCATGTTTACCAAGACCGTGAACGGGAGAAGACGCCCGCAAGCAACCGCGCCTTGAGCCGGGCGGTGATTGCTTTCGACGGTGGCTTCGAGGCGAGGGGGTTGATCATGCCCCATTCGCCTGGCGTCGCCAGAAGATGAAGGAGGACGGTCCATCATATGCAGCGTGGCGGGCCTCATCGATGACGAAGCCGAACGGGCCGCGCGCGGCATATTCGTCACTTGGCACCAGGAACCGGCGTTCCTCGCCACCACGGATTCGGCACCCGCCGATCGTGGCCACGACCTCGGTCATCCCGGCGTGCTGATCCGACCGGATCGCGGACATGACGATGAAGTCAGCCGCATGACCTTGATCAAACGCCCGGCGATCCTTAGCCCAGCTCTCTCCCTCGGCCCGTGAGCAGCCATGGATCTTCACCCAGGCATCCGGCCAGGTGTCGCGGATCGTCTTTTCAGCCACCGACCGCTCATAGGCGGTGAACAGGTCCGGAAAGCTGATCGCGACGATTGCCCATTCGGCATCTTCCTCGTACCAGGGCGTCTCCTTGCGCAGCAGGGGATGGACCTCGGCATTGCGATCTGCCGACAGATGAAAGCCGCCATGGCCTGATGTCATATGGGAGACGACGCCCTCGGCGTAGATGGTCGCCATCTGCGAGCCGCCCCATGGGGTGCTTGCTGACAAGCGGGCGTGTACCCGGTTCAGCTTCGCCAGGTCGCGTTTGTGACCGGCAGTCTCCGCCACACGCGCCCGAAACTCGGCTTCGTCAGCGACCCGGCCGTCATGCCCGATGAAGTCGGCCCTCGTCAGATCCGCGAGCGGCCGTCGGACGGCGACGGCATGTGCGAGATAGGCAATCCCGCTAGCCGATGTGACCATGGCAAGCACCAGGTCATCGATGCGGGCGACGGGCAAGCCGTCCGCGCTGGTGGCAAACTCCACCCCCGAAAGATCGGGGATGGGTTCAACCATGTTCGACTGAACGGCGGCACTCATGCTGCGGCCCTCTGATAGACGTCATCGTCATTCTCTTCGGGAGCAGAGGGATCCGGATCCGGCGGACTGCCTGCGACCGTGTCGTCCGGATCCGGTTCTGCCTTGTCGTCCGATGGGTCATTCAGATCGCTGTCCCCACCATTCAGGGATCCCGCGCTGATGGCGTCAATGGCAGCGCCTGCCCGGATCCAGTCGACCAACTCGTCTGACGACGGCGCAAAGCGCGCCGACGCATGGACGAAATGCTCACTGGCGCAATGCTCGATGAACGCCGCGCGGGTTTCTCGAACTTTCGGCCGCGGCTGGACCGACGCCTCCTGGCAAGAGGTTTCCAATGCCTGCCGCGACAGGCACGAAAGGAACTCTTCCGAACCCATGTTCGGCAGGAATTGGTCCGCGCCGATCGCTTGGCCTGCGATGCGAGCGATCATGCCGCTATTCGACATGCCGCGGCGGCATGACAGGACATCGATCAGAATGGAGCGGACTGCCACCCGCAGCGTGTCCTGGTCGAAGGACAGCTTGCCATCTTGATCGAACAGGGCGACTGCATGGCGCGTGAACCGCTTGCCTCCGTAGAACGTCCCGTCTGCACCGGAGTCCACCCGAACATTCTGGCCGGAGAAGGCCAGCACCATCAGGGCCATCAGCATGCTATCCTCGATTGGCGCGCGGCCGAGCGCATCATGGAGAGCGTCGGTGCGGAAGTCGCCGATCATGTCATGGCCCTTCTGTGTGACTTCAGGGCGGGCCTGCGGCTTGGCGACCAGGTCAGCGCCTTCGCCACCTTCACCGGATCCGCCGCGGGCGTCCTTTGGCTTTGCTGTTTCCGGCATCCGGTAATGCACCGTCTGGATCTTGCCGTCACGATCGAGATAGAGTGCCGTGTGGTCGGATTTCGACGGCTTGCCGTAGACTTGGCTTGCCTTTTTCGGCAATTCCGGCTGGCCCCAGCTGTTGACCTCGACGATGCCGCCGCGCTTCGGCAGGTTGGCGGTCATCCATTCGTGCTGGGCGCCGAGGAAGCCCTCGACATTGGTGGTGTAGCGACCGTCCTGGTCGGCTGGAGCAAAGAGATCCTCCACCCATTCGATCCCGTAGGCCTGGGCCAGATCTTCACCGAAGCTCGCATCCCGTGCATACATGCGCTTCTTGGTCAGCGCATTGGCAATCTGCCACCAGGGTGCGGTCTCACCCTTTTTGGGCTTGTGCGCCTTCCAGACTTCCTTTTGGTCGACCTGGCCGGCGGCGGCAATAATCCGCAGTTGCTGCTCCGATGGCATATCGCCGAGCGCCATCTGTTCAAGCATAGCAGGCAGAGCATTGGCGAGCAGGCGCAGCTTGCGGATCTGCCGGACGGGGAGGGCGAGAGCGACGGCGATCGCTTCCTCCGTCCAGCCGAGAGCAACGAGGCGTTCGATGCCGCGCCATTGATCGACGGGGTTCAGAGCCTCGCGGACACTGTTTTCGACCATCGAGCGCATCGCGCCGTTGTCGTTGGCGGCATCAGCGACGAGGACTTCAATTTCTTCAAGACCGGCGGCAATGGCGAGCCGGACGCGACGATGGCCGGCATCGATGATGTAGCCGTTCCCACCATCGGTTTGCGGCGCAACCACCGGCGGCTGGACAATGCCGACGGCCTTGATCGTCGCGAGCATGAGCGCGTCGGCCTGCGGCGAGGATTTCGATTGGCGCATCCGGTCGGGATTTTCCGTCAGCGCGCGGGGATCCACCTTGATGATGTGCATTGGTAACTGTCCTTTCGGGAGGTTTCCGGACTGGCGCCTCGCCAACCCTTCCTGTCTTCTTTTTTCTCGAAGACACTTCCCGAACCGCGGAGCGGACGGGCCGGTGCAAGTGCGTCCGAGCGGCCCTGGCCGTCAGGGCGAGCGTGGCGGAGCCTTGCGAGAACGACGGGCAGGGTTGCGGAGGGGGCGATTGAGCGAAGCGGCGCCGGAACGGACAATCCGCGACAAGGGTTTCCTGTCTTTCTTTCAATCCTCCCAATTCCATCTCACACATTCGGATTTAGGATAGTCTCGGGCACTGATAATAGTTGATAAACGACCTATCTTCCCTTCCACCACGTTCAATGGAGTAGCAAATGATCAGCGCCGATCTGGGAAAGCAGCTCGAAAGCTATATTCAGCAGCTCGTCGAAACGGGGCGTTATGGCTCGAAAAGCGAAGTGCTGCGGGAAGGTTTGCGACTGGTCCAGGACCGCGAGACCCGTCTTGCCGCGCTGGACGCGTCAATCATGCGCGGTATCGCCGATGCCGACGCCGGCCGAACGAAGCCAGCGAGCGATGTTTTCGACCGACTTGAGGCAAAATACGACGCCATGGCCGAACAAGCCGAAAAATCGGCATGATTCTCGAGTTCTCCTGCGAGGCGGAAAACGATCTTGAGCAGATCGCCGACCATATCGCGCGGGACAACCTCCGAAGCGCGCTTTCATTCGTCCGAGAGCTGCGCAGCAAATGTGAAGATCTTATCGATAGTCCAGACGGCTTCGCCCTCGTCCCTCGCTCCGAACGGCACGATATCCGCCGGTGCGTTCATGCAATTATCTGATCTTTTATCGCGTCGAAAGCGCAAAGGTGGCCAACATCCATATACTGCATGGTGGCGCCCCTCTGTTCGGTGATTAAGCTCGAGCTGTTCCGCGACCTCTTCCTCTTCGTCCTTCATTTTCCGGCTTTCCCCACCTGCAATGCCTCAATTCTTCCAAATCTGGCAGCATCTAATTCCGAGTTGGACGATCGCATGTTCCGGATTGGACGAGCTTGAATTCCGGATTGGACGGGTGTAGCTTCCCGAACGGCCGAAGCTTGCGCGACGATGGAGGGCCGATCAAAAATGCATGCCCGCGACGACGACCGACTTTATCCCAGGGGAGTAGCCTCACGCGTACGAATCGCGATGAGCGACACTCCGGTCGTCCTTGTGAACGGGCCGCGGCAATGCGGCAAGACCACACTTGTGCGTTCGGCCTTCGGCCACGAAAGGGCATACTTTACCCTTGACGATGAGACGACCTTGGCATCCGCGAAGACGGATCCGGTCGGTTTTATCCGACAAATCGATTCAGCGATCCTCGATGAAATCCAGCGGGCCCCCGAATTGCTGCGAGCCATCAAAAACACGGTGGATGAGGATCGTCGCCCCGGCCGCTTTCTTCTGACTGGCTCGGCAAACATCCTGGCCCTCCCCACGGTGTCTGACAGCCTTGCCGGCAGAATGGAAGTCGTAACGCTTCTGCCCTTGGGGCAATCGGAAATCCGCAGAGAGAAGAGCAACTTCCTCGACAAGGCATTTGCCGGGGATATCGTCGCCCCCAAGCATCAGCTGATCGGACAGGAGCTGGTCGAACATGTGCTGATCGGTGGCTATCCGGATATGGTCGCGCGGACCGAGCCTCGCCGCCGCTCAGCGTGGGCGAGAGAGTATATTCGCGCGATCGTGGAGCGGGACGTTCGTGAAATCGCTGACGTTGAACGCCTCGATCAAATGCCCCAGCTTCTTCGCGCGCTTGCACATCATTCCGGCCAGCTGCTCAATTTCGCGCAGCTGGCCGGGCAAGTCGGCCTCGATGACAAGACCGCCCGTCGCTACATCGGACTCTTCGAGAACCTGTTCCTTGTTCGCCGGATCGAACCATGGTTTCGCAATCCGCTAAAGCGGCTCGTGAAAACTCCCAAGCTATTTGTCCTGGATAGCGGGCTTCTGGCAGCGTTGACGGGATTGACGTCAGATCGGATCGCCAGAGATCGGTCGTTGTTTGGCGCATTGCTTGAGACCTTTGTCGCAAACGAGGTGTTCCGGCTCGCTACTTGGAGCGACACCCAAATGACCTTCTATCACTATCGGGATAAGGATCAGGACGAGGTCGATATCGTTCTGGAAGACGAAGTCGGCGATATCATCGGACTGGAAGTCAAAGCTTCCGCCACCATTGCGGCCCATGACTTCAAGGGGCTTCGCAAGGTTGCTGCCGCAACCGGTAATTCGTTCAAAGCTGGATACGTGTTCTACGATGGAGACAAAATCCTGCCGTTTGGCGAGAGAATGGCGGCCATACCGCTCTCCTGTCTGTGGAATGACTGACCGCCGGCGATCCGGTCGAGGCTTCGAATTGTCGATCGACCACCGCAGCCAAGAAAAAAGGGCCGACGGAAAACCGCGGCCCATGAAGTGTGGAGATCTTTAACCTCCAGAGGGGAACAGCTGCTGCGACGGAACTGGGAGGAGACCGTCATGTGCATCAGCTGCAGTCTTTATGCCTGATTTTTGACCAACCGGAAAACATTTATTGTGCAATGCAGCTATGCGGCCTCTGCGTTGGTCTCACTATCGAGATCTGCGGCCAGGCAAGTCTCGATCTCGCGCAGCGCGCGCCTTTTCCCCTTCAGGTCATTCGCAAAAGCGAAGGCGCCTCCGTCCCGCGAACGATAGGAAGCCAGACGATGTTCCGCCTCTTCGAGACGCCGGCGATACTGATGCTGCTCCTCTGCAAAGCCATCAAGACCATGTTCCAGCCGTGAGATAGCGCCGAGCGGCGTCACGGTGATCGCAAGGTCGATCTCGTATTCGGCGCCGGTGCGCTGAAGCAGCGTCTCGTATCGATAGCCATCGCCCTTGCCGAAGCGCTCACCCTCGTAGACGAGATCGAAGCCGCCGATGCTGGCGAGATGAACCTCGCCCTCCTGCTGCAATTGGAGAAGGGTCAGGATCTCCTTCATCAGCGCGCGACCGGCCGCTTTCCGTTCGCAATGCTCCCCGCCAAGCACGGTCATCCTGAACAGGTCGCCGCCGGTCGGTTGCAGCCGCGCGATGTCCTGCCCTATCTCTCCAATGCGCCGGGTCGAGACCTCGATCTCGCGTTCGGCATCGCGCATCTGCCGGCGGACGGCATATTGGTCGTCTTCATGGGCCGCACGCAGCCGCTCCAGACGGGCGATATCGGCCTCAAGCCCCGCCTTCTGCATCAGCCGTTCATCGCCGGATGCAATTGCCTTGGCCATGGCAAACTGGTTGGCCGCCCCTTCGCCGACATCCTCCAGTCGCCGGATCGAGGTGTCACCCGATAGCGCCGCGGCGATGAACCGCGCCTTGCGCTCGTTATTCTGCCACATGGACGCGTCGAGCGAGCCTTCGGTCGCATAAGCGAAGATATCGACCTCGTCATGCTGGTTACCCTGGCGGACAATGCGGCCCTCGCGCTGCTCGATCTGCGATGGCAGCCAGGGAACATCGAGGTGGTGGAGTGCCTTGAGCCGGAGCTGCGCGTTGACGCCGGTTCCCATCGTCTCGGACGAGCCGATCAGGAAGCGGACCTTGCCGGCGCGGACATCGCCGAACAGGCGCTGCTTGGCCTCCGTCTTCTTGTAATCCTGCATGAAGGCGATTTCCGAGATCGGCACGCCGAGCTTGATCAGTTCGTCACGGATGAAGCGGTAGGCGGAGAAGCCGCGGGACTTCTCGACATTGATGGTGCCGAGATCGGAAAAGATCATCTGGGCGGCGCCCGGGAGATCGAAGTCTTTCCCATCCGGGCGCTGGTAAACTGTCTCTCCGGTTTCCTTCCAGATGCGATAGGCATTGCGGACCAGAAGATTGAGCTTGTTCTCTTCCTCATTTTCCGCCGTCGGCAGGACGAAGCGCAGATCGATCGCCGCATGCCTTCCGTCGGTGATGACGGACAGCAGAATGTCGTCACCGGGCTTGGCTGGCCCCTCGCGCTTCTCGATCGCCTTGATGCGTGTATCGAGCGTCTGCTGGTAGGACTTGAACAGCGCCGTCGGCTTGGCGGTCAGGATCTGCCGCCGGCCGGTCGAGATGTTGGGAACCTTCACATATTGCCTGAGATCCTCCGGCATGACGACATCGGCGAAGGAGCGGAACATGGCGATCAGTTCAGGCACGTTGACGAAGGAGGCGAAACGGCTGACCGGCTTGTACTTGCCGGATGGCTGGATCTCGAGCTCGGTCGTGGTGTCGCCGAAGCAGGAGGCCCAGGCGTCGAACTCATGCAGTCCGCGTTCGCAGAGCGCTGCATGACCCAGAAGCCGCTGGATCGAGAACATTTCGCCAAGCGTATTGGTGATCGGCGTGCCGGAGGCGAGCACCAGCGCGCGGCCGGGGTTCTTCGTGTCGATGAAGCGGGATTTGACATAGAGATCCCAGGCGCGCTGGGATCCGTTCGGGTCGATACCCTTCAGCGTCGACATATTGGTGGCGAAGGACAGCTTGCGGAATTCCTGCGCCTCATCGACAACGATCTGATCGACGCCGATTTCCGAGATGGTGAGCAGATCATCCTTGCGGGTGGCAAGTCCTTCGAGCCGCTCCTGCAATCCCTCCTTCAACCGCTCGAGGCGTTTGCGCGAGACGCGGTCCTCGCTGTCTACCTTGGTGAGCAGGTCCTCATAGAGCTGCAGCTCGTCCTGAATCATCTGTTGCTCGAAGGCGGGCGGGACGGCGATGAAACGAAACGCCGAATGAGTGATGATGATTGCATCCCAGCTGGCGGTCGCGGCGCGCGACAGGAAGCGGGCGCGCTTGTCCTTGGTGAAGTTGGTCTCGTCTGCGACCAGGATGCGGGCATTGGGATAGAGCGCCAGGAATTCGCGCGCCGCCTGCGCCAGGCAGTGCCCGGGAACGACCAACATCGCTTTGGCGATCAGACCAAGCCGTCGCTGCTCCATGATCGCGGCCGCCATGGTCATCGTCTTGCCCGCGCCAACGGCATGGGCAAGGTAGGTCGAGCCATCGGCGAGGATCCGCCAGATGCCACGTTTCTGGTGCCCATAAAGAGCAAAGGCGCCAGAGGCGCCGGGAAGTTTCAGGTGGGAACCATCGAAGGCCCTTGGAGCGATATTGTTGAACCGATCGTTGTAATCGCGCGCCAGCCGATCGGTGCGATCCGGATCGGACCAGACCCAGTCCTGGAACGCCTGCTTGATCTTCTGCAGCTTGTCGCGTGCCGCCTCGGTGTCGACGACGTTCAGCACGCGGCGCTCGCCGTCGATATCCTTGAAGACGTCGAAGATCTGCGGCACCCGGCTGTTCAGGGCGTCGGAAAGAAGCTCACCGGCGTACCTGCGGCTGGTTCCCCATTCAGAGGTGCCGGCGGCGCTGTAGGCGAGCTGACGGGCCTCAACGGTCCAGGACCCGAGCTCCGGCATATGATGGATGCGGATGTCCGCCTCCATCCGGTCCTTCACGAAGGCGACGACATCGGCGGCCGGGATCCACGGCGCGCCAAGGCGGGCAGTGATATCGGAAGGCCGTAGATCGGCCGGTTGTACCGCCTGCAATGCGCGGACATTGCGCTCAAAAGCCGGATCAAGCTCGGCCGCTGCCTGCGCGGCGACGAGCTTTGTACGAACCGAACCGGAGAGGTAGGCATCGGTCATCTGCCAGGAGCCATTGGTCGGATCGCGAAAGACCTCGTCGCCGAGATCATCGATAACGTTGGAAACGTCGCGATGCAGCAGTTCGGCAATATGATCAATATCGACATGAACGCGCTCATTGAGTGCGACCGCAAGAGCATCAGCCGCATTGGTGATGACAGGCGACATCGGCGGAGCGATCACACGGGTTGCGAAGATCGGACCCGGCTTTGCCGTGTCGGTCTCCAGATCGTAGTCCTCGATCGAGGCGACCAGCCAGCAATCGGGATCGTCACGAAAGGGCGCAAGGTTCGGCTGGCGATGGATCTCCCTGACTTCACCGGTTTCTGCATCCTCCTGGATCGAAACGATCGTGTGATTGATCGGCCCGAAATCGCGCACGAAGCTCGACCAGGCGACACGCAGCCGGACCTGAAGGTCGCGCCAGGGCCGGTCGGCCTCCTGCGCCTTCAGCACCTCGCGCACGGCATCCCGGATCGGAATGAGCTTGGTGACGATGCGAACATGCTTTTCCGTGATCCCGTCGCCCGAGCGACCCTTGCGGACGGCGATCGGCACGGCCGATCCGTCCAGTATCTGCATCAGACCCTTTGACCGGTCGAGGAAAAAGCTGCCCTCGCGGACAGAACCCTCCTTCGGCTTGATATCGACGATCTCCCCGAGTTCATCCTCCAGATCGAGGGCAACGGGTGTCGGTTCGCCGTCATAGAGGCCGGCCGGAAGCAGATCGACGGCCGCAGCGAGGACGGCGTCGAGATCAGATCCGTCGCGGCCAATGCAAGTGTAGGTCTCGCCGAACGGCCCTGATGTCAACGCATGAGCGCCGAGCACGAACTCGGGACGACGTGCGAACCAGCGATTGACGCGGATCGCGCCTTCATCGTCTGTGGCCGGCTGGATCTCGTCGACATCAATCCAGGAC
>NZ_JAELUG010000938.1 GCF_016429255.1 Rhizobium sp. ASV8 | reverse complement strand
GGAAGTACACAAGCCCACGCAGCAAAGACACCGCGCATATTCGCCTTGACAGTGTCCGAAACACCAGATAAATTCGCCGTAGGAAACCCAAACATCCTCCTCGACGTGCCTAGTCCCCTCACAACCGCACCATCAAACTTGACAGGAAACGGCGCAACAGGGCCAGCTTCACTGCCAACAACGTCCACCGGCGCCGCCGCATCCAACATGGCCGAGTCCAGCGCAGCCTCGTAGCGCACCGCCCTCGCATTATCCCAGCTCTCATTCACACGGTCTTCCACACCAGCAACCTGATAGCTCTCGTAGGCCTTTTGTCCAACACTTTTCATTCTGCTATTCACAACTGCCCCGACGCCGCTCTGCACAGCTCCCCCAGCCAAGGCAGTATAC
>NZ_JAELUG010000937.1 GCF_016429255.1 Rhizobium sp. ASV8 | reverse complement strand
ATTTTGAGTATCTCATCATCCACGACGAGCAGTCTCCATATTGCCTCCCAATTACCGCTCTCCAACGCGGCGAATATTGGGAGGTTACCGCTACTGTCCGGTATGTTTCCCAGCAAACGGGAGCTGTTTCCCGGATGAAACCAGTAACGCGTCCCATACTCATTACATGGCTCATCGTCGAAAAGGGCTTCAATCGAAAGTGCGTGCCCGCCACTGGCGGCCATTGAGAGCAGAGTCTCGCCTCTTTCATTGCGACCATTCAGGTCCACGCCTGCGGTTTGTTTGAGCCAGTCAATCACGCAAGGTTGGTTCCACGAGAGATAGACTGCCGTTTGGCCGGCCACATTTTTCGCGTGTAGGTCCGCGCCGCGTTTGAGCAAGGCCTTCATC
>NZ_JAELUG010000936.1 GCF_016429255.1 Rhizobium sp. ASV8 | reverse complement strand
CCCCCCCCCCCCCCCCCCCCCCCCCCCCCCCCCCCCCCCCCCCCCCCCCCCCCCCCCACACCCCCTTTTTTCAACCATTAGCGGTAATACGAGATTTATTAGACAGTCTCGTGGGCTCGGAGATGTGTATAAGATACAGAAAAACTGTTATTAGTATAATAAACTAATTGTAATAATAAAATAAGTATAGATATTTTTGCAATTAAAGCTACAAAAGTAGTAACTATTGTAGGTATAGCGTCATAAACAGACTGTCTCTTATACACATCTGACGCTGCCGACGACGTGTCGTGGGGGTGGATGTGGGTGGTGGGGGGGTGAGGGATAGTGGGGGGGGGGGGGGGGGGGGGGGGGGGGGGGGGGGGGGGGGGGGGGGGGGGGGGGGGGGGG
>NZ_JAELUG010000935.1 GCF_016429255.1 Rhizobium sp. ASV8 | reverse complement strand
CCCCCCCCCCCCCCCCCCCCCCCCCCCCCCCCCCCCCCCCCCCCCCCCCCCCCCCCCCCCCCCCCGTTTTTCACCCAGACTCCGTCATACGCGATTTAATAGACCGTCTCGCGGGCTCGGCGTCCCCCCCACCCCCCCCAATTTGGGCTGTTCTACGGCAACTTGGGGAGACGACGATCGATTGCTGATACGTTGATACTTAGTATCGGACGCCGCACGAACTGCTTCCAAGGTACGAAGCGGGCAGTAGCCTGTCTCTTATACACATCTGACGCTGCCGACGACGTGTCGTGGGTGTAGATCGAGGGGGTCGCCGGAGCAGTAAAAAAGGGGGGGGGGGGGGGGGGGGGGGGGGGGGGGGGGGGGGGGGGGGGGGGGGGGGGGGGGGGG
>NZ_JAELUG010000934.1 GCF_016429255.1 Rhizobium sp. ASV8 | reverse complement strand
GAAACATCTTCACAGGAAAACAGCTTTTCAATTCTAAAAGTGATTGAAAATGGGTAGAAGCTTCAAGATTGGGAAGAACAAGAAGGCTTCCAAAGCTGAACTGCCCAAAGTGCCCCCGAAGGCACTTCCTGTTACCCTTCTTTCCGGCTTCCTGGTATGGAAACCCCAAATTTCACATTCATTTTATGCGCTTTTACTAATAGCATACAGGGCTCGGGCAAAACTACGTTGCTTCAACACATCCTCAAGAGCGAACATGGTCTTCGCATTGCCGTCGTTGTCAACGACATCGGAGCGTTCGTCTACGTCGATTCTTGCACACCACGAACAATACTGACTTCTACTATAGTATCAACGTCGATGCTTCCCTGATCAAGCAAACGCACAGAC
>NZ_JAELUG010000933.1 GCF_016429255.1 Rhizobium sp. ASV8 | reverse complement strand
CCCCCCCCCCCCCCCCCCCCCCCCCCCCCCCCCCCCCCCCCCCCCCCCCCCCCCCCCCCCCCCACCCCACCCCCCCCCCACCACCTCCACCTCCCCCCACGACACGTAGTCGGCAGCGTCAGATGTGTATAAGAGACAGAATGTATGGCGGCAGCTTACCATCTTGTTGCTTCCTCGAACAAAGACTGTTACAGCTCTTGTGTTGGCACATTCCTCAATGACCAGCATCTTCTCGCGAGTAGTGCCAAAGGCTGTCTCTTATACACATCTCCGAGCCCACGAGACGGTCTATTAAATCGCGTATGCCGGCTGCGGCTTGAGAAGAGGGGGGGGGGGGGGGGGGGGGGGGGGGGGGGGGGGGGGGGGGGGGGGGGGGGGGGGGGGGGGGGG
>NZ_JAELUG010000932.1 GCF_016429255.1 Rhizobium sp. ASV8 | reverse complement strand
GCTTATAGCGTGGTGGAATGCTTCTGACTAGATTCTTGCCCCAAGATATGACGACACCTTTCCTTCCCGGATACGTGATGCGTTCATTGGGTGATATGCAAAACTGCCCGAGCAAATAGTCAAGCAAAAACATGTGCATAATGAGCAGCCGGCCGCTATAACAGGCAGGACTGACAAACGTACGAAACTCATCATGTGTGAAAAGCGCCGGCACTCGATAAAGAATGCAAAACGAGAACCACGCATCCTTGGACGAGGAGCGTAAAGCCTGCACTACATCGAGCAAGGCATCGTAATACCGGCGCTCGTAGCTCGTCTCGACCAGCGGCTCTAGCATTTTCACCGACGCCGTGAACTCTTCAACCCTTGCCCAATCTTTCGGCTCTTCAC
>NZ_JAELUG010000931.1 GCF_016429255.1 Rhizobium sp. ASV8 | reverse complement strand
CCCCCCCCCCCCCCCCCCCCCCCCCCCCCCCCCCCCCCCCCCCCCCCCCCCCCCCCCCCCCCCCCCTCCCCCCCCCCCCCCCCCCGACACACACACCCACGACACGTCGTCGGCAGCGTCAGATGTGTATAAGAGACAGTGCCAAGACCTGGTGGCCCGCGATACCCCTGGACAAAATCCGTTTCGTCAGCTTATCCCACTCACGAGGAAGCATCCGCTGCTGCTGCACATACTTGTTGCTACATCAGCCCCTGTCTCTTATACACATCTCCGAGCCCACGAGACGGTCTATTAAATCGCGTATGGCGTCTTATGCTTGTAACGAGGGGGGGGGGGGGGGGGGGGGGGGGGGGGGGGGGGGGGGGGGGGGGGGGGGGGGGGGGGGGGGGG
>NZ_JAELUG010000929.1 GCF_016429255.1 Rhizobium sp. ASV8 | reverse complement strand
CACTTGGGCCGTTGTCCGAGGGCAAAAGCCGCAGCAAGCGCTTATAAGACAGGCTTGTAGTGTCGGCCATTCGATGAGCAAGCGACGGCCGTTCGATCTGACAGTTGAACAGTCAGCCTCTGTCAACACTGATCCTCTAATAGTACGCCTAGCAAAAGGCCTGCGACGCCATCGCCAAGGTTCGAAGGAGTACATCGAGGCGCGCAGACAGTTGCGAAATGAGAAGGGGCGGCTTAAGAGGCAGCTTAAGCAGAAGGTTCGAGAGGAGTGGACCGCCGAGCAGGCAGTGGACGACATCGAGCGCCAACTACATGGTGTCGGTTTTGCGACACACCCCGGCGAGAACAGGATATCGCACCCCCAACGACCAGCTCAGAAGCAACTCGTGAA
>NZ_JAELUG010000097.1 GCF_016429255.1 Rhizobium sp. ASV8 | reverse complement strand
ATCTGCAAGCGCTACAGTTCCGTCGTTTTGCGTCAGATAAAAGGGAGCAGCAATGCCTGCTTCGCGCAGCGCGTCCGAGAACGCCTGCACTGTGGTCCTGCCGAGCGACTGCAGTGCCGCATTGAGAAGCGCGACATTTTCGCGCTCGAGCAGGCCGATCCGTCCAAGCGTGTGCGACAGCGTGATCCGTGCATCGGGGATCACCGAACGGACGATCTCGGCAGCCCTGACCTCGCATTCCGTCGTCAGCGGCGAAAAGGTCGCCGATATCGCGATCGATGTGATACCGGCATCGCGGATCTTCATCGCAGCTTCACGGATTTCATCCGGAATCATGGGTACGAGCGGGCTGCCGTCATATTCGTGGCCGCCGTGAACCATGAAGATGAGCGGATCGACGGCCGCGCGCAAATCCTCCGGCCAATCGCACATCGGCGGCAGGGACGCGCCAGTCGGCAGCGCAATGCGGATCGCCGCCACACGTTCCAGCCGCGCCCGCTCGACGACGGCATTGGTGAAATGCGTGGTGCCGATCATCACGGCGTCGATCGGCCGGACGGACGCGCCGGCATGGCCGGCGACATGGGTCAGGGCCGCCTTTACGCCGGACATTACGTCCTGCGTCGTGGGAACCTTGATGGAAGCGATGATCTTCTCACCGTCGATCAGAACGGCATCCGTATTGGTGCCGCCAACGTCAATGCCGATGCGTTTCATGCGAATACCGATCTGAAATCAATGTCATAGCCAAAAGCACGCGGGCCGACCGCAGCGATCCCTGCAGGCGAGGTCAAAAGCTCTGGCGCGGGCAATGCCACCACGGTCACGCGCTGGCCATAGCGCACGGACTCGGTGCCAATAGCGCTGCCGGAAATCGTGTCGAGGAGGCAGAGGAGATCCGGCGTCATTGCCACCGGCTCGCCATCGCGAAAGGCGACGGCCCACTCGTTCTGGAAGGCAAGCTCCATGCGCGAACCTCTGTCTGCATCGATGCCTTCGATCACGGTGCGCCCACGCAGGAAGCCGCCGGTGGTCTCGCGCGCCACATCGATCACCTTGCCGCGGAACAATTGCTTGCCGCCCTCGTGATCGAGAACTGCTTTGACCGGATCGTCATGACGCGCGCGCGCCTCTATGACGGCACGGCCAAGCTCCGTCGCCTTGGTGATGGTGTAGTGAATGCCCCAGTCCTTCACCTCGCGGCCCGTGCGCGGCGCCTTGCAGGTGGCGGCGGTAGAGCCGACTTCAGTGCAGACCTTGCGCGAAATCCGCTCCATCCACTTCCAGGACGCAGCCTTGGTGACGATGACCTCGTTGTCACGCACATCGACGAGAGAAAGCGGATACATTGGCAGATTGCCGATGGCGAAAGAGGTCATCTGCGCCTCGGGATAGGCACGCCCCATGGCATCGGCGTTGACCACAGGCCTGCCCAGCATCGCTGCGGCGAGGAAGGAGGACAGCGCATTCGAGCCGCCGATCTCGACGCTCATGATCGCGCGGAAGGGCTTGCCGAGGTAGTCTTCCATGACCTCGACCGCACGCGCCAGGTGCACGGGATCGCTGAGGCGTTCCTGTCCCACAAGCGGCGCCCCCATTTTCGAGACGACGGCCACCATGTCGTCGTCGTCGAGGGTCATCGGATCCATCACTTGCACGCGACGGCCCTCGGCATAGAGCCTTCGCAGATTGAGGGTCGAAATATAGGGATTGCCACCGCCTCCGGTTCCCAGGATCCAGGCTCCCGTTGCGAGCGGCTCGATATTTTCTTCGGAAAATTCCTGAAGCATGTTTCACCTTCGGCAATGGCTGCCCGACCCCCAAACGGGGCCGGGTCTATCTCTTGTGCAAGCGAGGATCAGTTCGCCTTGCAGTCCCAATGGAAATTCGAGAAGTTCAGATCCCAGCTCTGCATGGGAATAAATTCGTAGCCCTGCAGGCACTTGTTCGCCGCGTAGCGCCGGTTCGGCGATACGGCCCATACGTCAGGCTGCAGCTCGGCAAGCTTTGTCTGCAGTTCCTTGTAGGTCGCATTCTGCTCCTTGATGTCGGTGGTCGCCCTCGCCTTGTCGATGAGCGCATCGACCTCGGGATTTTGCAGCCATTCCATAGACATCCAGGTGCCGGAAGCCTTGGAGTGATATTGGTTGTAGAAGATCGCGTCGGGCGACGGGTAGTTGGGCGAGATGTTGACCTGCGTCGATGCCGGCGTGGTCTCGGGCTTGGACGAGAGTTCGACGATGCGGTTCCAGGGTTCCGGCTTGATATCGAGCGTAATGCCGATCTGCTCGAGATTGGCCTGCATCAACAGCGCGACCTCGGATTCGAAGGCAAGCGAGGCGACGTAGCTGTTGACCAGCGTGATCTTCTGGCCGGCATATTTCGATTTCGCGAGCTCTTCCTTCGCCTTTTCGAGATCGAAGACGCCAGGCTGGATGTCGTCGTTATGGGCGTCCTTGAAGACGGTCGAAAGCGGACCAGTCATGTCGAAGCCCGGATAGATTGCCTCCTGAATAGTTTTGTAGTCGGTGGCATAGGCGATCGCCCGGCGCACGTGCACATCGTCGGTCGGATAGACCTTGCTGTTCAGCTTGATGACAAAGCCGCCGGCCGTCGCCGACTGGAGCAGCTTGTAGCCCGGCATTTTACCGATCGTTTCATAGGTATCATTGCCGAGGCCATGCGAGGAGAGACCGAGTTCGCCCTTTTCCGCCAGCGCCTTGACGGTCGCATCGTCGCTCGTCTGAACGAAGCGCACTTCGTCGATCGGCGTGCCCTTGGTCCAGCCGAGGAAATAATCGGCGTTGCGAGCGATCACCATATCGGCGGAGCGATTGTAGCTGACGAGCTTGTAGGGGCCGGAGCCGGCGGAGTGCTCGCCCACATAGGCTTCGCCCCATTTGTCATCCGGCTTGGAGTTGGCTTCGATCAGCTTCTCGTTCAGTGCCATCATCAGCGGCGTGACGGCCATGAATGGCGAGAACTGGCGATCTAGTTTGACGACAACGGTCTTCTCATCCGGTGCGGTGACGTTTTCAGGCTTCACGAGACCGACGACGAGATTGGATGGGCCCTTGTTGATGCCGATCAGGCGCTGAATAGACCAGACGAAGTCGGAGGCTTTGACGGGCTTGCCGTCCTGGAACTTGGCATCGTCGCGAAGATGGAACGTATAGGTCAGGCCGTCCTGGGAGATCTCCCATGATTTGGCCAGATGCGGCACGATCTCGCCGGTGGGGCTGACCGTCGTCAGGGCATCATACATGTTCACGATGGCCATGTAGCCCGTGTAGTCGGTGACCTTCGCCGGATCGAGCGAGCTGAAAATCTGCATCGTGTTGACGGCAATCGACACCTTGTCGGCTGCCGATGCCGCGACCGAGGTCAGCGGCAATGCCATGGCGCCGGCAAGCAGAAGTGCCGAAAGACGCAGACCGTTGGAACCCATCTTCATTCAAGTTCTCCTCTTTGTGCGGGAACTGCCCCGCTTATGGTTACGCTGCCTTCTGCCCTGGGGCTGGCAGCGGGGAATAGGTGATCTCCGGATATCCGAACGCGGCCGGGCCAACGACATCGAGCGCGCGCGCGCTGCGCAACAGCTCGTGGCAGGGAATGGCGACAACGGCGACTCGCTGGCCGTAGCGCAGCATTTCGGTGGTGATCGGATAGCCTGTATCGACGTCGAGCAGCACGATGAGATCCGGGACGCAAACTTCGATCACGCCGTCACGACGGAAGACCAGAAACTCGTTCTGGATCGCCACGTTCGCCGTCTGGCCGTTGCAATCGTCGAAGCCGGCCAGTTCCATGTCGCCGATGACGAAGCCGCCGCGCAGATGACGCTTCAGGTCGGTGATCTTGCCGTTGAACACTCGCCGCCCGCCTTCCAGCGCGCAAACCGCGGCGATCGGATCTTCCTGTGCCTTGCGCGCACGGATCACCGCTTCGCCAAGCGCGATCGCCTTGGTGAAGCTCTTCGGGATGCCGTACTGGTGGACGTAGTGAGCCTGCATCGGCGCCGTTGCCAACATCGCACCGCCGCCTTGCGCCACGACGCAGGCGCGAGCCATACGTTCGTGCCAAACTTCAGATACGGCATGGCTGAAGATCACCGCATTGCCATGCAGATCGCACATGACCGACGGCGTCGAGCTATGGCCATAGATCGAAAAGGTCGTCATCTGCATTTCGGGGAAAGCCCTGCCCATCCCATCACAATCGAGGATCGGCAGACCGCCGAGAGCCGCTGTGACCAGCGGGTTCATCGAATTCGCGCCGCCGATTTCCTCGCAGACGATGGCATCGATCGGCGTGCGGATAAGCTCTTCCATCGCCCGCAGGCAGCGCAATCCTTCACGCCCCTCGCGAATGCGCTCGACGCCGACGACAGGCGCGCCAATGCCGCCGATCGACATGCAAAGCGCGTCCGGCTCGATGGCGTCGGTTGCGAGAACCTTCATCTCGTAACCGGCCTTCATGGCTTCGAGGACGAGCAGCTTGCCCTGATAGGGATTGCCGCCACCGCCGGTGCCGAGTATGCCCGCGCCGATTTCCAGCGCATCGAGATCCTCGGGCGTCAGCCGGCGCAGAGCGGCATCATCGTATTTCTGCTTGCGCGTCTCAGGCATGATGGCCTCCCATTTCACCGACGACTTTGACGTGAATGCGCGTGGCGTTGCCTGGCAGGTAGGCAAGCGGCGTGTCCTCGCGCTCGATAACTTCAAGGGTTTCCGCAAGGGCGCCGGCAGCGATTGCCTTTTCACGCGCTTCGACTTCGGCCTCGGCAAGCGCGCTCTCGCGCGTGCGACCGTCGACAAGCGAGAAGACCCGATCCGTCTCGCCGCTGATCTGGGCGATGGCGGCGCCAACGGCGTTTGCGACGGCAAAATTTTCCGGCATGATCACCTGGAGATCGCCGATGCGATCAGGCATCAGGATCGAGCCGCCGCCGACGGCGATGACCGGCACAGGCGTCGAGGAAATACGGCTCCGCTCAACACAGGCTTCCAGCATGGCGTTGATCTTTGCGACTGCTGCATCGACCAGACCCTTGTCGAGATTGGCAAGCAGCGCCCGGTCGCCAATATCGGCCTTGCCCGCGGCGACGGCGATATCGGTGGCGGTCAGCGTCGATCCACCGAAGCAGAGCGCTTCCTTGCGAACGCGATAGCCAACCGACTTCGGTCCGACTGACATGCCAGTATCGTTTTTGACCACAAGCGAACCGCCACCCAGGCCGATCGAGAAGACGTCGGGCATACGGAAGTTGGTGCGAACGCCGCCGATATCGACTGTCGTGGAGGCCTGTCGCGGGAAGCCGTGCGAGAGGGAGCCGACATCCGAAGTCGTGCCGCCGACATCCACGACGACGGCGTCCTTCAAGCCGGTCAGGAACGCCGCGCCGCGCATGGAATTGGTCGGACCGGACGCAAAGGTCAGCACCGGGAAAGCGCGCACGACATCGGCTGCCATCAGCGTGCCGTCGTTCTGCGTGATGTAGAACGGGCATGGGATGCCGGCAGCCACAAGCGCCTTGCCGAAAGCAGCGACGGTGCGATCCGCAAGCGACAGGAGGCTCGCATTCATGATCGCGGCACTTTCACGGGCCAGCAGGCCGTGACGGCCTATATCCTTCGACATGACGACAGGCAGCCCTGGGCAATGCTGCTGCAGGATTTCCTTGGCTCGCAGCTCCATGGCATCGTTGATGCCGCTGAAAACGCAGGTGACGGCAGCCGCCTTCAACCCCTTCGCCCGGATTTCACCGGCGATGCGCACAATGGCATCCTCGTCGAGCGGCGAAAGTTCGCGGCCATCGAACTCGTAGCCGCCTTTGACCTGATAGCCGTGATTGCCGACGATCTCGCGCAGATCATCGGGCCAGTCCACCATCGGCGGCAGACCGGCGCCGGACGGCAAGCTCAGCCGAATGGCCGCGACTTCATCCATATGATGGCGCTCGATCACCGCATTGGTGAAATGCGTTGTGCCGATCATAACGGCTGCGATGCGGGTACGATCGATGCCGGAGGCCTCGATGACCTTCTCCAGCGCCTCGATCACGCCCGACGTCACGTCTTCTGTCGTCGAGGCCTTGACCCCCGCCAGAACAGTCTTTCCCTCCAGGACGACAGCATCCGTATTGGTGCCGCCGACGTCAATTCCAACGCGATACACGTTAGGCTCCTCTTCGATCAGTCTGTGGTTTTGACGAGGAAGCGCGTGCGCTCTTCCTCGCTCACGATGGGCTTCAGGCGCTCTTCTTCGTCGGTGACGACGGGAATTGCGGCTATCAGCGCGCGTGTGTAGGGGTGATTGGGTGCGGCAAAGACCGCCGGCGTCGGTCCTTCCTCGACAATTTCGCCTCGCAGCATGATGGCGATGCGCGAGCAGAAATTGCGCATCAGCGACAGGTCGTGCGAGATCATCAGATAGGTGAGACCAAGTTCCTCGCGCAGCTGCAACAGCAGCTCGATCACGGTTTTCTGCACCGACACGTCAAGCGCTGCCGTCGGCTCGTCCAGGATCAGGATCTTCGGCTCGGCAGCGAGCGCACGTGCAATTGCCACACGCTGCTTCTGACCGCCAGAAAGCTCGTGCGGGTACTTCGCCAGATAGGATTGCGGCAGGCGCACGAGATCCATGAGTTGCTTCATCCGCGCTTCGCGAGCCGGCCTATCCATGCCGATGGATTTCAAGGGCAGCGCAAGCGTCTGCTGAACATTGCGCTTCGGATTGAGCGAGGTGCCGGGGTTTTGATAGACGATCTGCGTCAGCCGCTTGCCACGGCCAGGAGCCATCGCATCGATGGTGACGCTGCCCGACGTCGGGCGCGACAACTCCATGATAATGCGCGCGACCGAGGTCTTGCCCGAGCCGGACTCGCCCGCCAGTCCGAAGATTTCACCCTGACGCAGTGTGAGGTTGACGTCGCGAACGGCATGGAAGCCGGGCTTCCTGCCGTAAATCTTGTTCAGGCCCTCCACCTTGACGATCGGAGCATGATCGCTCTGCGGCAGATCGGTGACGCGGTCGCCATAAAGCGGCGGTACGGCATCGAGAAGCGCCTTGGTATAGGCCTCGCGCGGATTGGTCAGGATCTCCCGGCAGGGGCCTGCCTCGACGATATCGCCGTGATGCATGACCACCACGCGATCCGCGACCTTGCGCACGACGCCGAGATTGTGGGTGATCATGAGGAGCGCCATGTTCTCTTCGATCACCAACTGGTTGATGAGATTGAGGATCTCGTCCTGCGTCGTCACGTCAAGCGCCGTGCCGGGTTCGTCAGCGATCAAGAGCTTCGGCTGGTGCAACAGTGCAAGCCCGATCAGAACGCGCTGGCGCATACCGCCCGAAAGCTCGGACGGATAGGCATTCATCACACGTTCGCCATCGGCAAGCTGCACGCGCCGCAAGACGGCAGCAATCCGCGTACGCCGCTCGGCCTTCGACGAACGGACGCCATCGCGCTTGTCCGCAAAACGCATGACATCGTCGAGATGCGTCCCGATCTTGAAGACCGGGTTAAAGGAGGAAAGCGGGTCCTGCATGATCAAAGAAAAGGCCGTGCCTTTGAGCGCCTCACGCTCCCGTCGCTGCATTTTCAGAACGTCGCGACCCGCGACCGAGATGATGCCGGAACTGATGGTGGCGTTCTTCGGCAAAGTGCCGATGATTGCCTTTGCCGTCACCGACTTGCCCGATCCGGTTTCGCCGATGAGTGCGACGCGTTCACCTGCCGCGACAGTCAGGGCGATATCACGCAACACCTGACGGGTGCGACCGTAGGTCGTGAAAGAGACGTTGAGGGCGTCTATCTTGAGAAGCGGCTCTGTCATGGATCAGCCCTCCACATCAAACATGTCGCGCAAGCCGTCGCCCAGGAGATTGAACCCGAGCGTCACGTAAAAGACCGCGGCACCGGGGCAGACGACTTCCCACCAATAGCTGGGCATGAATTGGCGGCCATCGGCGACCATGGAACCGAGGTCGGGAATGGGCGGCTTCACGCCGAAACCGAGGAAGCTGAGGGTGGCGCCGAACAGGATAACGAAAGCCGCATCAAGCGTCGTCTTGACGGAAATAACGGCGACACAATTCGGCAGGATCTCACGGAAGAGGATGTGCATCGGCCCCGCACCGGCAAGGCGAGCGGCTTCGATATAGTCCTCGGATGCGATGGACTTTGAAACCGAATAGATCAGCCGCGCATGCCACGTCCACCACAGCAGCGTGATCGCGATCATCGCGTTCATCAAGTTCGGCTCAAGCAGGTTCGAGACGGCAAGCGCCATGACCAGCGGCGGCATCGCAAGCATCACATTGGTGAGCCCGGTGATGATCTTTTCGACCCAGCCGCCGAAATATCCGGCGATCAGGCCGAGTACCGTGCCGATGGGCACGGAAATGCCGAGTACGCCGATCACCAGAAGCAGGGAAACGCGCATGCCGAAGACGGTACGGGAAAAGATATCCCGGCCCACCTTGTCGGTGCCGAACCAATGGGTGGCATCCGGCGCGACATGCCGCGCGCGGAAATCGACGACAGCGCCTACGTGCTTTGGAAAGGGCGTAAGCCAAGGCGCAAAGACCGCAAGCACAACGACCGAAACCAGGATCAGGGTACCGATCACCGCAGCCGGGTTACGGCTGAAGCGATACCACATCATGTAGCCCGTGCTCAGCGCGCGATCGGAGGCATCAAGCATCTTCATATCGGCCATCAGCGTGCCTCCTTGCGGCGCTGGCGCGGGTCGATGATCGAGATCAGGACATCCACGACCAGGTTCGCAACGATGAAAAACAGGCCGGCAACCAGCACCACGGCAGTCACGGCATTGAGATCTTTCTGCAGGATGGCGTTAAGCCCATAGGAGGCAAAGCCGCCCCAGGCAAACACCATCTCGATGACGAAGGCGTTGCCGATCAAAGACGCAAATTCGAGCCCCATGATCGTCAGCGGCGCGATCGACGACAGCTTGAGGAGATAGCGGAAGATGATGACTCGCTCCGGCACACCGAAGCTCTGCAGGGTCAGAACGTGATCCTTGCGCTGGTTCTCCAGCATGGAGGACCGGGTAATACGGGTAATCTGCCCAATGCCGGCCATAGCAAGCGCAAATGCCGGCAGGATGAGATGTTGGAGCGCATCGAGAAACACGTCCGGACGTCCGGCCAACAGGCTGTCGATCAACAGGAAGCCGGTCGGGCCGGCCTGAAAGCTCAGAGAATGATCAAGGCGACCGATGATCGGCCAGTTCGGCAGACAGCGAGCCGCCAGCAATTGCAGACTGATCGCAAACAGGAAGCTTGGAATGGTCACGCCAGTCAGCGACAGGATACGGCCGATATGGTCCAACGCGCGATCACGGAAATGGGCTGTTATCACCCCAAGCGGGATAGCCACCACGAACATGAAGATTACGGAAACGAGAACCAACTCGACCGTGGCGGGTACCGTCTGTTCGAGATCAGTCGTGACCGGGCGCTGCGAGACCAGAGACATACCGAGGTCGCCACGCAGCGCCTTTCCGACATACTCGGCATATTGCACCGGCAGCGGCTTATCCAAACCCATCTGCACGCGCAGCGCATCGACCTGTTCCTGCGTTGCCGCCGGGCCGAGAGCCATGCGCGCCGGATCGCCCGGCACGACGCGCGCAAGCGCGAAAATCATAATTGAGAGCGCGATCATGACGAGCACGAAAGTGCCGAGCCGCGTCAGGATGGCGACCAATGGATGTTGCTGCATCGACGGGATGTTCCTTGTTCGCCAGCTAACTGACGGACAACAATCCTCATCTGCGGGCGGCGAACAACCACTCAAAAGTATAGTTTTTTAGCCTTATGGTATAGGTTATCTATCCGTCATCGCTTACAAAGCGACATGGACATGCCGATCCCTCGTCAACACCTTTGTCATCGCATCACCGGCCAACGAGCCGGCGTCATCTTCCTGCGAGCCCCTGCCGGGGCAGGAAAGACCGTGGCGCTTGCCATGGCCGCCGAGGCGATGGGCAAACATGTGTGCAGCTTGCAGCAACCTCGCCTGAGCGACATCGAGGACGGGTGGCTTTTCTGGGACGTGCCGGTTTCGGCCCGGTCGGCGCGTCTCTCGGCACAATTGCTGGAAAACATGGACGTACTGGTCATTGCCTGCCGTCCCGACCAGCGCATCAGCGGCCTGGCGCGGCTCATTCTTCATCGCGGCTCGGCGACAATCCATGCGGACGAGTTGACCTTCCGGCCGGAGGAATTGAGCGGATTGCCCGTGGAGGAGGCGCGCAGCCTTCTTGAGCATTATGCCGGCTGGCCCGCCTTTCTGCCGTTGACCCGCTCCAAAGCGCCACGCCTGGCTGTCGATTATTTGCGCGAGAATTTTCTGGCTCATCTTTCACCGGCGCAAACCGCCACACTCTCGATCTGGCTTGAAGCCCCGATGTCAACGGCCAATGAGGATTGGGTCGGTTTGCTGCCGCCTCTCCTCATCCACGAGCCGGACAAGCACATCGAACTGCGCCAGCTTCTCATCATTGCCGTCAAGGAGCGTCTCGCGACGTTCGAGAACACCGTCGCCGTGATCGAGGTTGCGTCTGCCTTCGAGAAAGCCGGGCGGGCACTGGCGGCCATGACCCTGCTTCTCGACCACGGGCACGAGGCACATGCGGCGCAAATTCTGGAACGATCCCGAGGGCTGGAGCTGATTTACAGAAACAGCCTTGATGCATTCCGTGACATCATCATGCGCTTTTCTCACGAAATGATCGCGACCAACGAGATCGTGCTTTTCGCACTCGCGCGCATGCTGTTGAAACTCGGAGAGCTGCAGCGTGTCCGCCATCTCGTCGGCAAACATCTGGGCTCGGACTATCTCGACCCGCTCAAGGTCTTGCTGCGCGGATCGCGATTTTCCTTTGCGGCGCGAACCTTCAGGCTGAACCTCATGATCTCCGAGGATCTCGTGCCGACCGATGCCATGATCACCCGCCTCGGGGAATTCATGGCCGACTACCCCATGGGCGACCACGGCAAATGGGCAGCCTATTACAACGCGCTACTCGAATTCGAAATCCGCCGCCGAAATTTTCGGGAGGCTGAAGCAGCAGCCGCGCGGGCGCTGATCTATCTCGGCCACATGGGCGGTCAGCCGCTGCTCGAATTCTTCATCCACCTGCATCAGGCGGTGTTGCGGTTGATGAGCGGCGATGCGCTGTTTGCAAGGCGCGCCGCAAGAGATGCCCGTCACAAGCTTGAGCAGGTGCCGCACATGGCGAAGGCGGAATTTCGCATGTTACGCCTGATGGAAGCTTGCGTCGCCTATGAAGCAGGCCAGCCGCGCGAGCTCCTCCAATTCGTTCAGGACGAATTCGACAATTTCGCCGCCGCCGAAATCTGGCCCAGCCTCATGCAATTTGCCCTTCACTATGCCTCGCAGATTCTAGCCGACCATTTCCCGATGGCGATCCGGCCGGGATTTCTCGATGGACTTTGGATTCATCTATCGGAGGGACTGCAGTTCCACGCCATGATGGAAATCCGAACCGCCATCGCCTATCAGAATGCCGATCGCTGGGGCGACGCTGCCGTCACGCTTTCCGCAGTCCGCATGCGGATCGGCCGCAACTGGGTCGAGAGCGCGCATGAGGAGCTGACGCGCCTCACGAGGCGCGACGAAATTTCCTACACAATGGCCTGGCTGCGCGATGCTGTCCGCCTCGCGACGCCCCGTTCCTATCTGTCACGCCAGATCGACGCGCTGATCGCCAACCCCAAGGTGACGAACCGCGAGAAAGTCGCACTGCAACTCTGGCAGAGCTATGCCGCCTACCAGCGCCGCGACAGGGCGGCGACCCGTGCCCACCTCCTGTCCGCACTCGAAGCGTCGACCCGCCTCGGATGTCACGGCGTGCTCTCCGAAGAGCGCATCTTTCTCTCCCCGCTTTTGAAGAACGAGCGTATTCGCGGCTTCATCGAGACCTCATCCGATGTCCGCACCGCACTCTCGCTCTTTGCCGCTTCCGTGAATTCGCCCCAAGCCCGGGCACTACAAGGTGGCCTGTCGCAACGCGAGACGCAGATGCTGCAATTGATTGCCAGCGGCATGTCCAACAAGCGCATCGCCAACACGCTCAGCATTTCAGAGGTGACCGTGAAGTTTCACCTCGGGAATCTGTTTCGCAAGCTTGGCTGTCGCCGTCGGGCGGAGGCAATCCGTGCCGCGACAGCCCTCGGCTGGCTCTGATCCAACCGGGCAGTCGGTCGGATTTTCGGCAACGTCAAGCCAGAGGGGCCTTGTTGGTCTGCTCCTGCAGTGCGCGGCTCGCCCCGCTATCCTCGGCTCCAAGAACAGCGTAGCCGATGCTCGCGAAATGGGAGTTCACCAGCTTGAGATCGCGTAATGTTGCCAGAAACAGACTGCTCGAACCGAGCAAGGCGGAAGAATTGGCGCCGCCAAGACGCGTAAGATGGTCCCTCGCCGCCGTGCGCTCCGCTTCGTTGAGATGGCGCTTCGCATCCACCAGTTCCTGGGCCGAGCGCGGATCTTCCGTCGTCAAGGTCGACAGCGCCAGTCGAAGATCGGCTCCGACTTCGGCTTGAATCGTTTGCAAGGCCGCCTGGTCGGCCGGGTTGATCGAACCCTCGGCACGCCGCGTGACCTGTTCGAGGCAGCGCTCGAGAATATCGCCGGCGTGCCCGAGATTGACGGCAAATTCGATGACATCGGACAAGCGGCTGGCATCGCGATCGGTAAGCTCCGATGGCTCCAGGCGCGCCAGATAGGCCTTGACGGCGCCGTGTAGCATATCCAGCTCCTGCCCAAGCCGAACCGCCTTTGAGGTCGCCTGCTTGTCCAGCTTGGAGAGATCGGCCGGAACCAGACGCAACAACGCATCAACCAGATCGCCCATGCGCAGGATTTCACGCGCAGCGCTGGCAAGCGCCAGGTAAGGGGTCTCCAGCACCGACTTGTCGAGAAAAAGCGGACGCGCCGCCTCTCCAGCCGATTTGATCTTTTCGGGATAAAGCTTAATCAGTAGCGATTGCGCCGGCCCCAACAGGCCAAGGCAGACGACTGCCAGAACGACGTTGAAGGCGACGTGGAAGTTCGTGAGCACCGACGCCAGATCGGCTCCACCCTTCTGCAAGAGGTCCGTCAGCGGATGCAGGAACGGCAGCACGACGATGCAGCCGATCGCACGAAACAGGAGATTGCCGACCGGAACACGGCGGTTGGCGGGATTGGTGCCGCTGGTCTCGAATACAGGCGGCAGCGCGCCGCCAAGATTTGCGCCGAGAACCAATGCGAGACCGGTAATCGGCGACACGACGTCGCCGGCCGCGAGCCCAACGAGCAGCAACATCACTGCAACGCTGGAGTGAGCGGCGAATGTCAGCGCCGCTGCCAACAATACGTCGAGCACCGGGTCGCCGGTGATGGCGTCGAGAATGCTGCGCAGCACGGGAGCTGTGCTCACCGGCTGGATTGCCTGCACCAGGCCATGCAGGGCGAGCAACATCAAGCCAAGACCGATGCAGACACGTCCCAGATGCCGAACGCGCCCCTTCGGGCCGCGCTTGAACGCAACATAACCGGCCAGCAGCAGCAGCGGTGAAATGAATGAAACATCGAAGGAGAGCGCCTTGACGATCAGCGCCGTCCCGACATTCGCGCCCAGCATGACGGCCAGGGCAGGAACGAGAGCGACGGCGCCGCGCGCAGCAAAGGAGGTGACCATCATGACGGTCGCGGTGCTGCTTTGAAGCAGCATCGTGACCCCGGCACCCGCAGCGACGGCGACCAGACGATTGCGCAGGGCGCGGCCAAGCACGCGCCTCAGATCCGAACCGAAAGCACGCTCTATGCCACTCTGCACCATGCGCATGCCCCAAAGCAGAAGCGCAACGTGTCCCATGAGTTCCAAGATAACGAGGCTGCCGGTCATTGCATATATCCGGTTGAAGGTGACGTTCGGAAGCAAGACGCCGGCGGTCGGTCCGCCGGACGTCGTTGGTTGCGTGGCATGGCGTGATCGCCATAAGTGGGTTCAGCCTTGGCTGAGCGCCAGCTGGATCACACGCACAAGCACCATGCCAACGGCGACGACAAGATAGCCGCGCAGCACGGCCATCCACACTCGCCTGGAGAGCGAGAGCTGGATAGGCTCCAGAGCGGAGAGCGGCGGCATACGCCAAGTGAGCCGCAGCGACCGGTCTTTGACGAGCTGCCGAATTTCGCCACGATCGGCGGATCGACTTTTCAGCATCCCGGTGACAACCAGACCGGCAAGGCCGATTACGGTTCCGCCCGCAAGGATCCAGACTATCTGCTCGCCGGTGATCTCCGGATAGAGAACGGAGGCCGTCAGAATGATTGACAGCATCACCAGCACTGCGATGACAGCACCCGTGAACAGGTTCATCGCCTTGCCATTGACCCAGGGGCCAAGCACAGCCCTGTCATTGCACAGCAGCAGCAGAAATACGGTGGCGCTGGGCAACAACACGCCAGCGAGCGTCTGCACGGCAAGCGTAATCAGACCGAGCGGCGAACCAGGAATGAGCACGAGAGCCGCAGCAGCAGCGATCAATCCGCAATAGACCAGATAGAACCCCTTGGCTTCGCTCGCCTTGCGGTGCAGCGAGTGATTGAGGGATAGAACATCGCCGATCGCATAGGCCGTTGCGAGCGATACGGCGGCAGCACCGATGATTGCCGCATCGATCAAAGCAATAGCAAACAATACGCCCATTGTCGGGCTTACATATTTATCGAGCCCTGCGGCAATGCCACCAGCGTCGGTGAAGTTGCCAAATTCAGGCTGCCCCTGAAAAATGGCTGCGCAGAACACGATCATTGCCACAGCGCCGATCATGACCATGACGATACCAAGCCAAAGATCCGCCTTTTCATAGCCGATGAAACGCGGCGTGATGCGCTTGTCGATCACGTAGCTCTGCTGGAAAAACAGCTGCCAGGGAGCCACGGTCGTGCCGACGATTCCGATGATGAGCAGCAGGATGTCGGACAGCTTGCCTTCCGGCAGATTGGGGATCGTCAGATCACGGAGGATCTGATGCGCCGGAACATGCACGGCCAGCACGATCGGCACGAGCAGAAGGCTGCCGAGGCACAGCATCAGCGCGAAGCGCTCGAAACGGCGGAAGCTGCCCGTGCTTGCGGCAATCATGGTCAGCGCCGCAGCGATGGCAACGCCGGCGATTTTCGACACGCCGAGGTAATCGAGCGCCAGGCTGATGCCGATGAATTCGGTGACGATGGTCAGCCCGTTGAGGATGAACAGGTCGATGACGCTGAAGGCGCCCCAGAACTTGCCGAAGCGCTCCAGAATGAGGCGCGCATGGCCGACACCCGTGACTGCGCCGAGACGCAGCACCATTTCCTGATTGACATAGAGCACCGGCACGAGCAGCAGCAGCGTCCACAGAAGCGACGTGCCATAGTTTTGTCCGGCCTGGGTATAGGTGGCAAACGCGCCGGCGTCATTGTCACCGACCATGACGATGAGACCGGGTCCGATAATGGCCAGGAGCGTCATGAGACGTGCCCGCCAGGTGGTGCGGGCGGCAACGTCGCCGTGGTTGATTGTGCCGAGTGCGCCGCGGATGTCGCCGACATGCGCTGTGTCGAGGACAGCCGATGCTGCGCCGTTTGTGTTCAAATTATCCATAGTCTTACTCCCGTGCGACGGATCGCGACGTCTTCATCGATTACCTGGGGGAAGCCGCCTACGGGCGGCCTAAGCGAGCATCTCCGGCAGCAATCCGGCCGCGCGGCTCAATCCGATGAATCGGTTGAGATGGCGGGCGATTGCTGTTGGAGACGCGACCGGAATACGGACCCGATCCGCGTGTTGATTGGCCAGGCGAATATGCCGGGCCACCATTCAACGCGATAGCGCGAGAATAGGACGGTCGAGCCGCCGGCCATGGCGGCGAGTTTGAAGATGGTGGTCATAAAACTGACCTCCTCCTGGTTCGACGTTGCTCGAACCCGGGAGGCCAGTGCCGCGGGTCAACGCCGGCGGCGAAGGCCCTCACGGTCACATGGTCTGCCCGGGCGCTGGGTCAGCACGGCGGCAAGGACGTTCGACAAGCGTCGACTGTCGCATTCCGTTTGCTGGCTACTAGATCGCGGGTTCATGTGGTCCTCTGTGACGTTACTCGTCCGGCTATGCCGAACATCCCGGAATGAAAACATTCGGGATAGATTGGTGTATACGCCGCCGTGAAAAAGGATCAACCAATACCTTGGTATAGTAGGCGCCGCTGCCGGGCGGCTTCGACGCCAATGGATGCTCGCCTTATGGCGAAGGCTGCTCGGTCAATGGCTCGGCTTGTGCGCTCTTGGGCGGAACATTGCCATTCTGCTCGGCGCGATCACGATGAAGCGCCGCTCGTGCGAGCAGCATGAAGGTGATGGGTGTCGTTACCGTTACGAAGATGCCGATCAGGAGTTCATGAATGACGAGAGAATGCGTCGAGGTCGAAAAGAAGATCATCGACGCCACCATGATCGCGCCGATGCCGCCACTCGTTCCCAATGTCGGAGCATGAATACGCTCGTAGAAGGTTCCCATTTTCAGGAAGCCGATTGCGCCAACGAGCGTTAGAAAGGCACCGACGACAAGCAGCCCGCCGATGGGAATTGCGGCCCAAAGCGGCACGTTTTCGAATGGGGTGCTCATTCGATCACCTCCCCGCGCATCAGAAATTTTGCAAGCGCAACGGTCGCGACGAAGCCAAGCATGCCGATAACCAACGCAGCCTCGAAATAGACGACCCGCCCGGTGCTGATTCCGAAGGTCAGCAGCAACAGCATCGCGTTCACATACAGCGTATCGAGCGCAATGATGCGATCCTGGGCGCGAGGTCCGCGAAACATGCGGATAGACGAGATCGCCATGGCAGCCACAATCATCAACTGGGCTGCCGCGACAGATATTTGGATGATCATCGCGCTCATGCGAATATCTCCATCAACAGGCTTTCATAGCGATTGGCGACGGTGTCGCGCCACACCACCTCATTCTCGAGATCAAGCACATGGAGCAACACGGTGTTGTCGTTGGAATCATATTCCAACCAAGCGGAACCCGGCGTGCTAGTGAGGATAACGGCAAGCAGCGCAAGGGAGATCTGGTCCCTCACCCGAAGCTCCAGGGTAACGAAGCCCGGCGTTGTGTTTCGCGTGCGGCCCCGCAGGATGATCCAGGCCACCTGCACGTTCGATTTCAGTACGTCATAGACGACGCGGAAAAACAGCTTGGGCAGCAGATACCACTTTTTGAGCTTCGGCTTTTCGGGACGCAACGATGCCATGGCCCAGGAGGCAAAGACGGCGACGACGATTCCAAGAAGAAGATGCCCGAGAGTGAAGCCGTTCAACAGGAGCCAGACCAGGATCAAGACAAGGGTCAAGAGCGGATACGGCAGCATCACGAACCTCCCGCCTTGCTCGACACGACTGCCGCCTTGCGGACCGCATCGACATAGATGCCGGGATCGCTGAGCGTGCGAATCGTCGCCTCCATATATTGCATGACCGGACCTGCCCAGATGGTCAGCGCCAGCGTCAGGGCAAGCAGGCCCATGACCGGCAAGATCTCAATCACGAGCACCCGCGGGACCGTACCCTCAAGCGAGCTCCAAAATGTGCGTATGCCTGCACGCGTCATGGAAATCAGCGCGGCGATGCCCGACAGGATCACCAACAGAATGAGCGCCCAGACGGCAGCACTCGGCGGCACGCCGATCGCACCCGTGCCCATCATGGCCGACAGCATTGCAAACTTGGCCACGAAGCCCGAAAGCGGCGGCAGGCCAGCAAGCAGAATCGCGCAGGCGGCAAAGCAAATGCCAAGCATCGCCATGGTGCCGGGCATGGTGACACCCTCGCCTTCCTCCGGCTCCTTCTCCTCGGCATCCCCATAGGCTTCCATGGTGACGGCAAGAACGCTGGCACCCGCATCCTGTCCGCGCTCGACGAGCTCGATCAGCATGAAGAAGGCACTGATCGTGAGCGTCGAACTGACGAGATACATCAAAGCGCCCGCAGAGATGGAGCCATCATTGATACCGATCACCATCAGCAGGGTTCCCGACGACACCAGCACGGAAAAGCCGGCCAGCCGGCCGAGCGCCTGCGACGCCAGTACCCCGATGATGCCAAAGATCAGCGTCGCCATGCCGCCGTAGAGAAGCATGGTCGAGCCGAATCCGGCCGAGGGACCTTGCGCGAAGAGAAGCATGGTCAGTCGCAGGATGACGTAGATGCCGAGCTTGCTCAGAATGGCGAATATGCCCGCGACGGGTGCCGATGCGGCGCTATAAGCCGTCGGCAGCCAGAAGCAGAGCGGCCACATGCCGGCCTTGATCAGGAAGGCGATGCCAAGCACGCCGGCGCCTGCCTGCATGAGCATGCGGCGGTCAGCGGTCATTTCGGGAATGCGCACAGCCAGATCCGCCATATTGAGCGTTCCCGCCGTGCCGTAAATCAGGCTGACGCCGATGAGAAAGAGCAGCGCCGCCGCGAGATTGACCGCTATGTAGTGCAGCCCTGCCTTGACGCGAAGCGGCCCCGAGCCATGCAGCAGCAGGCCGTAGGAGGCGGCCAGCATCACTTCGAAGAAGACGAAAAGATTGAAGAGATCGCCGGTCAGAAACGCGCCATTGACGCCCATGAGCAGCAATTGGAACATTGTATGGAAATGGGCGCCGACCGCATGCCAGCGCGCAAGCGAGAAGATCAATGCGGCGACAGCGACAATCGACGTCAGCAGAAGCATGAGCGCCGAAAGACTATCGAGCACCAGCACGATGCCGAAAGGCGCACTCCAGTTTCCGAGAAGATAGGCCTGTTCCCGGCCTGCCGATCCGCTTTCGGCGCGAAACAGCATCAACGCGATACCAACGAGCAACAGCGTGGCGGCCAGGCTGACGAGCGCCTTCAACGTGCGGTCGCGCTCATCGATGAACAGAAGAACGGCACCGGCGACCAGCGGCAGCAGGATGGGAGCAATGATGAGGTGGTGCGACCAGCCTGTCATTTCCGGTCGCTCCTTCCGTCGACATGGTCGGTGCCGGTCAACCCGCGCGAGGCAAGCAACACCACCAGGAAGAGCGCGGTCGTTGCAAAGCCGATGACGATCGCCGTCAGCACCAGTGCCTGCGGCACCGGATCGGCCAGCGTCGATGTCGGCACGCTGCTGGACAGCAGCGGCGGCATGTTCGTCTTCACGCCACCGACGCCGAAAATGAAGAGATTGACGGCGTAAGACAGCAGCGAAAGGCCAATAATGACCTGATAGGTGCGCGGACGCAGGATCAGCCAGACACCGCAGGCCGTCATGACGCCGATAGCAACGGACAAGATGAGTTCCATCAATCCCCCTTTGCCTTGTCCGCCTCGATGGCGCGAAGGCGATTGATACGGATCGACTGATGCGCAAGCGCGACAAGGATCAGGACAGTTGAGCCGACGACGAGCAGGAAGACGCCGAGGTCGAAGAGCAGCGCGCTCGCGGCCGGCACTTTCCCGATCAGCGGCACGTCCAGATATTGGAAATGCGAGGTGAGGAAGGGATAGCCAAAGAACCAGGCTCCGGCGCCCGTCGCGGTCGCTACGAGCAGGCCCGCGCCCATCCAGCGCAACGGCAGAATGCGTATGCGGTCCTCCGCCCAGCGCGTGCCGCCAGCCAGATACTGCAACAGGAACGCGATCGACAGCGTCAGCCCCGCCGAAAAACCGCCGCCGGGCAGATCGTGCCCGCGCATGAAGATATAGACCGACAAAGTGATCACGAAGGGGAACATCCATTGCATGATCACAGACGGGACGAGCAGATAGTCACGCACGGTATCCCCCGCGGAACGCTCCGGCCGCTCCTCGTCGAACTGATTCTGGATCTGCTGCTGCTCCGGCATCTCCATACTGTCGGGTGCCGGGCGGAAACGGCGCAAGAGTGCATAGACGGTCAGCGCGACGACGCCGAGAACCGCGATCTCCCCCAGAGTGTCGAAGCCACGGAAATCGACCAGAATGACATTGACGACATTCTGACCGCCGCCCTTGGAATAGGCGTTTTCAAGGAAATAATTCGCAATGGCGTCGGGTGCCGGCATGGTCATGACCGCATAGGATATGAAGACCATGCCGATGCCGCAGGCAACCGCGAGCGCAAGGTCGCGAAAGCGGCGGAAACGGGCGCGCAACTCCACGGTGTCATCGCCCCCTTCCGTCCGTTTCGGCAGCCAGCGCAAACCAAGCAGGATGAGAACCGTCGTGACGATCTCGACAAGAAGCTGCGTGATCGCGAGGTCCGGCGCAGACAGCCAGACGAAGGTCATGCAGACGATGAGACCGACACCGCCAAGCATGACGAGCGCTGCGAGCCGATGATATTTGGCGAGGAAAGCGGTGCCGATCGCAAGGCAGATACCGATCGCCCAAACCGATGCGAAGACCGGATCGGCGCCCGAAAAGGCGAAATGGGGTGATTCAAAGCCGGATAGATAGAGCGGGAGCAGGCCAGCCGCAAAGCCGGTCACGACCACCCAGCGAAGCTGTGGCTGCAGGTTGCGCGTGCCGATCCGCTTTTCGGCATTTCTGGCCCAATTCCAGGAAACCTCGACCAGAACGCGCTCGAAGATGCGCTGCCCCTTGAGGCCGCGAAACAGCGGTGGACCGTCCTCGCATCGAGACAGATAATCCTTGAAGACGAAATAGAACACGGTTCCGCCGACGAGCGCGATAACGCTCATGACGAGTGGCAGATTGAGGCCATGCCAAAGCGAAAGGCTGTATTGCGGCGTATCCGCGTGCAAGACGCTGACGACGGCGGCCTGCAGGAAGGGAGCAACGGAGATAGCCGGCACGATACCGACGATCAGGCACACGATAACAAGCAATTCGATCGGGAAGCGCATCCAGCGCGGCGGCTCATGCGGCTTGGCGATCGGCAGGTCTGTCGGCGCGGGACCGAAGAAAACCGTTTGAATGAAGCGCAGCGAATAGGCGACGCTGAAGGCGCTCGCCAGGGTCGCCACATAGGGCAGGATCCGATCGAGAATCGAATCGGCATGCGTCTCGATGGCTTCCGCGAAAAACATCTCCTTCGACAGGAAGCCGTTCAGCAGGGGAACGCCGGCCATCGCAGCGCTTGCAACGATTGCGAGTGCGCCGGTGAACGGAAGGTATCGGAACAAACCGCTCAAGCGGCGCATGTCGCGCGTACCGGTTTCATGATCGATGATGCCGGCCGCCATGAACAGCGATGCCTTGAAGGTCGCATGGTTCAACATGTGGAAGATGGCAGCGACTGTCGCAAGCGGGCTGCCGAGGCTGAGCAGCGTCGTGATGAGGCCGAGATGGCTGATCGTCGAATAGGCGAGCAGTCCTTTGAGATCCTGCTGGAACATCGCAAAATAGGCGCCCAGCAACAGCGTGGTGATCCCTGCCGCGCCGACGATATAGAACCATTCGTCCGTGCCCGCCAGAACTGGCCAGAATCGCGCCAACAGGAACACACCGGCCTTTACCAAGGTGGCGGAATGCAAATAGGCGGAGACGGGCGTCGGAGCGGCCATCGCGTTCGGCAGCCAGAAATGGAAGGGGAACTGCGCGCTCTTCGTCAGTGCGCCCAACAGGATCAGTACGAGAGTAGGCGTATAGAGCGGGTGATTGCGGATAAGGTCGCCAGACGCCAGAATCTTGTCGAGATCGTAGCTGCCGACGATGCGCCCGAGCAGGATCACGCCGATCAGCAGGCAGAAGCCGCCGATACCGGTGATCGTCAACGCCATGCGCGCTCCATCGCGGGCGGCGGCGCTGTTATGCCAGTAGCTGATCAGCAGGAAGGAGAAAATGCTCGTCAGCTCCCAGAATATCGAGAGCAGGATGACATTGCCCGAGAGCACGATACCGAGCATCGCTCCCATGAAGGCAAGCAGGAACGAGAAAAAGCGAGGAACGGGATCCTCTTCCGACATATAATATCGGGCATAGACGATGACGAGGAAGCCGATGGCCGTGATGACCACGGAGAAGAGCCAGGAAAAGCCGTCCATTCGCAGGCTGAAATCAAGCCCAAGCTGCGGCAACCACTCGATACTGTACCGGATCACGCCCCCGTCAGCGACCGCTGGGTATGAACTGATCGAGATCAACAGCGCAAGGAACGTTACGGAGCCGGCAATCCAGGCCGGCGTGCGGCGCGACTGTGTGCGCAGCAGACATACGGAGAGAAGACTTCCGATAAACGGCAGAGCCAAAAGTGCTAGAATGAGGATGGGCCCGCTGGTTATCCCAAAACGTTGTTCCTTCGTTCGGCCGGATCACCTCAGCCGCCATAGCGGCGAACACCTCTAGCAAACCGGCCTAATATGTCCTATATGATAGATATTGACCAATATGGGCAGTTTGGCACTGCGCGTCAAGGTAAGATGGCGATGATTTTAACACCAGCGCTCTGTCGAGCGGCCCGAGGTTTTCTCGACTGGACCCAGATGGACCTCGCCGACCGCTCGGGTGTGTCCCGCAGCACGATCCGCGACTATGAAGGCGATCGCCATAGCCTGCACCGGGCAACGGAAGCGCAACTGCGACTGGCCCTCGAAACCGGCGGAATCGTCTTCCTTCGCATCCACGGACACGAGATCGGAATCTGCCTGAAGACTCCTACCACAGATGCTCTCGCCCCGGCACATACGGAAAGCTGTGAAATCCTGTCCATGCTGGGCGACCATGCTCAGACAACACGCAAGACCGGGCAATGACGTTTGCCGTCAAGCGTCAATGATTGGCAGCTCCTCAGAAACAGTGGGCATCCGCGATCGTCTTTCCTGACTTAGGACCCATCGTCCCATCAGCGTCCCGCTCGCGAGAAGGTGAACAGACGAGCCTTCAAATCAGCCATATTTCGACCGATGACCGCCTCCGCGCCGTAGCCCCAGACGACCGGAGAGACCCTATGTCCACAACGACCGCCACCGCAGCCGACACGACAACCACCCGATACCGACCATCACAGCGCATCCTGCATTGGCTCATGGCCATTGTGATCATTTCAGCGCTCATTATCGGTCTCTACTGCTCGTATCTCTCACCGGGCATACCTTTGCGCCGCGCGCTTCTCGACGTGCACAAATCGCTTGGCATGACGGCGCTCATCCTGATCGCGATCCGCCTGCCGCTCCGGCTCTCACTCGGCGAGCCTGGGTATGGGCAGCCGCTCGATACTCTTAACCATTATGCGGCCCGCAGCGCGCACATTCTGCTGTACGCACTGATGATCCTGATGCCGATTGCCGGTTATACGACCTCGGCGGCAGGGGGCCACGACCTGCCCTGGTTCGGTCTTTTCCAATGGCCGAACCTGTTGCCTCTCGACAAGGCACTTGAAAGAACTGCCGCCGAAATCCACGAATACGGTGCCTACTGCCTATATGTCATTGTGAGCGTGCATATTCTCGCAGCGCTCTGGCATCACTTCTTTCGCCGGGACGAAGTGCTCAAGCGTATGCTGTAACGGCCGACGGAGCACACCCAGCAAAGTGCTCGACAGTTTTCCGGAATGCGAAAGAAAAAAGACAAGGGAGGCGTTTCCGCGACTCAAATAACGCGGAAACGCTCGGGCCGGAGCCGGCAAATCCGCCGGCGGCTACCGCATGCCGAGGCGCGATAAGGTCAGGCGCGACTGTTCGCACAGGGCTTCGTTCAGCCCGCCGCGATAGTAGCTGAGGGCTATGACCGCGCCGTAGAGCGCCCATCCCTCGGCTCGCAGCCAATCGGAATCATCCACCTCGCAAGCCACGCGAAAGCCATCGCGAGCGGAAGGATCGACCCAGGACCACGCCGCCGCATAATCGGCAGCGGGATCGCCGATGGCGCAAAGACCCCAGTCGATCACCCCGATCAACCGGCCAGCCCGGGCTATCAGATTATCCGCCTTGAGATCGCCGTGCAGCCATACAGGCGCTCCCCGATGCGCGGTAGAACAGGCCCGTTGCCACAAGTTGCGTGCCGCAGGAGCATCGATCTCATCGGCCAGAATGTCGATCGCCGACAAGGTAACTGAGGACAGAACGTCGAGGACCACCCCGCGACGATGGTTGAGGTCTCCGGCAAGCGGTGCGTCTTTCGTGCCGATCCGATGCAGCGCCTTCAGAAACTCCGCCAGCGCCAGGGCAGCGGCGGTTGGATCGGCGATATTTGCCGAAGAAGCGACCTCCCCCTCCATCCAGTCGAAAATGCCGAAATCGCATTTCAAGCCAAGCTCCGCGCTTCCGCGGAAACGCAATCTCGGCACATCGAGCGGCAGACCGGCAAACCGCGGCAACCAATCGAGCTCCTTGTCGATCAGGCGCACGGCGTCTTCGCGACGGGGCAGGCGCAGGAGCAACCCCTCCCCTATGCGATAAATCGCATTGTCTGTGCCCGAGGATGCCAGGCGCCGTATGGGAAGATCTGCCCATTGCGGCGTCTTCTCCGACAGCAGCTGCCGAATAACGTCCTCTCCCGGCGCAATGTCATCGTGCATGCTGAAACCCGTTGCTATTGTCGCTGATGCTGATCGGCGGGCGCCAAATCAACGCGTCTGCCGATCTACTGCGCTTTCGCGATCGGCGCCAGTTCCCATGCTCTCTGGAACAGCGCTCGTTTTACATCGGCTCGCCGACCTCTACGGCATGGCCGTCCGGATCGTAAAAGCGAAAGACGCGCTGCCCCCAATGCTGCCGTTCGATGGGATGGATGAGGACGACATTCCCTGCGATTTTTTCGAAAGCCGTATCGATATCGTCGTGTTCGAAATAAAGCAGTATATTTCGGCGGCCATAGGGCTCCAGCATTTCAGTGTTTGTTTTCCAGACAGTCTGTTCGAGTGATTTGCCTTCGTGAATTGCAAAGCCGCTCTCAAAGAGAACGAAACTCCCGAAATCGCTGAGGATTTCAAGGCCCATAATGTCACGATAAAACGCCTTGGAGCATTCGATATCCCTGACGAAAGGGATCGGATTGACGAAACGCATGCAACCTGCCCCACTGATAACGACGGACCAAGACAAAGCGGCCTTCCAAATGGTATCGGAAACATGCATTTCCGACCATCTCATCGTTTCTGGATGCCGAAGCGATGTCAATTCTCGAAAGATCGTCGCCTTGGCTCGGCCCATTTGGAGGACTGCTCGATGACGAATGATGCACGCACCATGATCGTCATGGACGAAGGAAACTCGCGGTTCCAACTGAGGGCCGGAGCGTTGATCCGTTGCAACGACCACCTCCTCATTCATCGCGCCGCCGGCGATCCTTTCTGGGTTCTGCCTGGGGGGCGGGTGGAGTTTCACGAAGCGGGCTCGGAAACGCTCGCGCGGGAAATCGAGGAGGAAATTGGCTGTGGCGCGAGCATCGGACCACTCCGCTTCGTCATCGAGAACTTCTTCGAACTCGGCGGGCGAAGGGTTCATGAAATCGGTTTCTACTACGACGCGGAATTGTCGCGTCCACTGCCATTTCATGAGACTGAAATCATCCACCGCGTGAGGGACGGGAATGCCGACCTCGAATTTCGCTGGGCGCGGCCGACGCGAGCGATCTTGGAGCAATTCGATCTGAAGCCTGCTCCCTTGCATGGTCTTATCGAAGCCATGCCCGCCGGAGTTCAACACGTCATCCGCCGAAATGTTGCTGGATGAGAAAACAGAACGCTTTAGAATAGAAGATGCGCTTGACTGCGGCTCTGCCGTACAATCCATTTCGTCGCATTATCCCAATGCTCGAAATTTCAGGTCGTTCATGTGATGTCGCGGATTGTCATTCTGGGAAATGCCGGCGGCGGGAAATCCACTCTCGCCCGCAGACTGGCCAAAAGGCATGGCCTCATCCATTTCGAAATCGACAAGTATCTTTGGCAGGAAGGCTGGATCCCGGCTCCCGTCGAGAGTTATTCCGAGCAGCATCGGCAGATCATATCGAGCGACAATTGGATCGTCGACGGGCTTGGGCTTCGCGATTCCATCACGCCTCGCATAGACCGCGCCACCGACATCATCCTCATCGACATGCCGCTCTGGATGCATTTCTGGCTTGCCGCGGAAAGGCAGATTGCCTGGTCTTCCGGCGAATTGCAGCACGCTCCGGGCGGCCTCTCCGCCATGCCGCCGACGCGCGATCTTTTTCAAACCATATGGGACATAGACCAGGACTGGATGCCCGGTATCAGGAGCTTGTGCGACGATGCCGAGAGGGCGGGTAAGACGCTGGTCCGCATTCGCAGCGTCGATGAGCTGGATCGGTTGACACCAGCGGCAAAAGACGGTTGCGCGTCATAACACCGTCGGCCAACATGCCGGCGAGTCTGGTATCGAGGCTCGGTTGGAAATGCAGGATCATGCGTTTCGCCAGGAAGAAGGATTGAACGCATGACCAAGATCTTCGACGCTCCGGAAGAATTCGCAACCACGGCCCTTGCCGGCTTTGCGGCGCTTCATCCGCGATTTGTTCGGCTGGTAAAGGGTGGGGTTGTCCGTTCCACATCGGTACCGGAGGGCAAGGTCTCGGTTGTCGTCGGTGGCGGTTCCGGCCACTACCCCGCCTTTGCAGGCTATGTCGGACCGGGTTTTGTCGATGCAGCCGTCGCAGGCGATATCTTCGCATCCCCCTCGACAGCGGCGGTTGCCAGAGTATGCCGCAAGGCCCATCACGGTGGCGGCATCCTGCTCAGCTTCGGCAACTATGCGGGCGACGTCTTGAACTTCGGCGTGGCCGCCGAACGTCTGCGTGCCGAAGGCATCGATGTCCGTATCGTCGCAGTGACGGACGATGTCGCCAGTGCGCCTGCCGAAACCATTTCGAAGCGCCGCGGCGTTGCCGGCGATCTCGTGGTTTTCAAGATTGCCGGAGCGGCAGCGGAAGCCGGCCTGCCCCTCGACGAGGTGGAGCGTATCGCGCGGCATGCCAATGCCCGCACCGTATCCTTCGGCGTCGCTTTCGACGGCTGTACCTTGCCCGGCTCCGCAGGCCCTCTCTTCACCGTGCCGAACGGCAAGATGGCGCTCGGCCTCGGCATCCACGGCGAACCCGGCATCAGCGAAGAGGCGATCGTCAGTGCTGACGAACTCGCGACGCTGCTCACGGAGAAGCTCCTGCCGGAGCGCCCCAAAGACACGCGGAAGGTCGGTGTCATTCTCAACGGCCTCGGCGCCACGAAATATGAAGAGCTATTCGTCCTCTGGACGTCCATTTCGGCCAGACTGCAACAAGCCCACCTGGAAATCATCGCACCGGAGGCGGGTGAGTTCGTTACCAGCCTGGATATGCAGGGGTGTTCGCTGACCCTGATCTTCCTCGACGACGAGTTGGAGAAATATTGGATAGCGCCATGTGATAGCCCGGTCCTGCGCCGCGGCACGACGATCCCCACGACACCGGCAACCGACGATCTGGCTGATGAAGACATGCTGGCGACCTATCCTTCCGCCGATGACGAAGGCCGGCGCGGCGGCGCCTGCATCGCCCGCATCTTCTCGGAGATTTCACTTTTGCTCCACGAGGCGGAGGAGGAACTGGGCCGGATCGACGCCTATGCGGGCGACGGCGATCACGGACAGGGCATGGCCCGCGGTGTAACGGCGGCTCTGGAAGCAGCCAAGGTAGCAAGTGCTGCAGGGGCGGGATCGGCAAGCGTACTGGCCGCGGCCGCCGATGCCTGGGCGGACCGCGCCGGCGGCACATCGGGCGCGATCTGGGGGCTTCTCCTCCGGTCCTGGAGCACCACA
>NZ_JAELUG010000928.1 GCF_016429255.1 Rhizobium sp. ASV8 | reverse complement strand
CATTAATAGAATGCTATAATCAAGGCTACGTACGAGACTCACAAGTCCTGCAATGTCAAGACTTCAAATTCCAGAAGGGACGAGCTTGTCGGAGTATCCCATGAACAGGAAATCATATATTGAATGCTAAAACGCTGCAATAACAACCTGCACCCAGCATCCCAGGCTAACAGTAAAATAACCCAAGCGCTGCACTATTCCCGGTTGTTGGAGTTGTAACCCTTGTAAGGGTTTCCAATTCCACCAGGCTTCAGAAGAGGCTGGTTTTCCCTGGCAATAGCCCTCTCCTCTCGGTCTTGGATATGCTCCAAATCTTCTTCCGTCTCGGCATATCTTTCTGGGTGCCCCGTGAAAGGACCAGGAAGCCCACGCTCCCACCCTTCCGAATAG
>NZ_JAELUG010000927.1 GCF_016429255.1 Rhizobium sp. ASV8 | reverse complement strand
CCCCCCCCCCCCCCCCCCCCCCCCCCCCCCCCCCCCCCCCCCCCCCCCCCCCCCCCCCCCCCCCCTATTTACAACCATAAGCCGGAATACGAGATTTAATAGACCGTCTCGTGGGCTCGGAGATGTGTATAAGAGACAGGGTGAGGAGAGTGGAAAACTTCATGTTTTTTGAAGGAATGTAAAATTTGGTAAAAAGTAAAGTAAAGGAGTGATTGACAGATGGATAGTGAATGTAGGAAATGGGATTATTACTGTCTCTTATACACATCTGACGCTGCCGACGACGTGTCGTGGGTGTAGTTCTCGGTGGTCGCGGGATCATTAAAAAAAGGGTTGTGGGGGGGGGGGGGGGGGGGGGGGGGGGGGGGGGGGGGGGGGGGGGGGGGGGGG
>NZ_JAELUG010000926.1 GCF_016429255.1 Rhizobium sp. ASV8 | reverse complement strand
TCTAACTACCCCCACGACACGTCGTCGGCAGCGTCAGATGTGTATAAGAGACAGATGTAACAGGGTGGAAGCCATTGTGAAGTTTGCGAGTAGAAAAGGCGGGTGTAAGTGTCCCGGAGTCGGAATTCAATTTCGTTTGTCTGAGGGCAGACGGTGTATAAGTGATGCAGCTGGCAGGTACAACACTGAGCGAACGGAGGACTTTCTGACAGCTGCAAACTGCGCCAGGCGTTGGCAAGCGGTGTAATAAGAAAGCCAGTCGTCTCTCCGACACGTGTGTATTATTTTTATTTCATGGGAGCCACGCTGACTCTCAGAACTGGTGGTTGAGAAGAAAAACAACAACGGCCTTCCAATCCTTCGTTGTTGGACGGCGTCCAATAATAGAAC
>NZ_JAELUG010000925.1 GCF_016429255.1 Rhizobium sp. ASV8 | reverse complement strand
GAGCTAGAGCCAGAGCCATATAGCAACCCATCAACATACTCAGCAATAGCCAACGAGCTGGTCAAGCCGGGACTCTCAATGCCCAACAAGTTTACCCAACCCGTATACCCATCCTCCAACCTAATAACAAAATCGTGAAACCCCGTCGCACCCTTGGGCGCCAACTTTGGCCGTATCCCCGCGTAATCCGGCACCAGAGACGCCTCATCCACGGCAGGCAAGTACTTCTTAATCTCCCGCACGGCCTCTTCCAGCCGCGACGCATTCACAGCCAGATTCTGGGGCGTATCAACCCATTCCACATCAGGCCCGAAGCGCATCCGGCCACCCAGGTCGAGCGTCAGGTGCGTTCCCAGCCCGCCAGCGCCAGGTTCAGGAACGGGGTATATC
>NZ_JAELUG010000924.1 GCF_016429255.1 Rhizobium sp. ASV8 | reverse complement strand
GAGTTGACAGTGATGCGCTTCCCAAGCGTCGTTATATTCGTTGAATTGGACTGCCGCAATTTAATTTGCGTTATTTTTGTCTTTCTGTATTTCGTGCACGTCGTCGCGTTCGTCTTTGCTTCTATTCGCGGGTTTTTGTAATTTGGTTTTGCCTCCAGTAAGATGCCCCCTTCCAGCGCTCCATTACCAAACTATACACACAAAGGCGCGTCGCCAGGACGACAAACCCCACCCAATTAAGCAGCACCGCCACAGCCACCTCCAGCTCCACCAATCCCAACGTCATCAACGCCACACACCCGCCACATGCCAGCCAAGTTTCCGCCGGCTTGCAACTTCATTCGGTACCGACACCTCTGTCTGTCCTTTGGACATAACAACGATTTGATAG
>NZ_JAELUG010000923.1 GCF_016429255.1 Rhizobium sp. ASV8 | reverse complement strand
GAGCTCTTGTAGTCTGGGCGTCCTGAACGAGTCTGACAATCTGGCTGAGCTGTGTGTCTCTGCCGGCACGGGTGACACGGAAGTCGACGCGGCCATTGCCATTGACAGTACCGCCAATGACATTGTCTCCCAGTCGCTTCTGGACAGGCATTGCCTCTCCAGTAACCATGCTTTCATCGACATAGGCCTCTCCACGCACGGCGACACCGTCGGCTGGGATCTTGTCTCCGGGTCGAATGAGAACAATATCGCCCATTTGAAGCAACTCTGTGGGGATAACCTTTTCCTCATAGGCGGATCCTTCTGCACCCGGAGCGTGCGGAGTTGAAGGTGTGGTAGCATCGCTGGATTTCGCCCATGCTTCTACGGCTTTTTCGAGCGCAATGGGGTC
>NZ_JAELUG010000922.1 GCF_016429255.1 Rhizobium sp. ASV8 | reverse complement strand
CCCCCCCCCCCCCCCCCCCCCCCCCCCCCCCCCCCCCCCCCCCCCCCCCCCCCCCCCCCCCCCACTCCAACCACCCCCCCACCCCCCCCAACTCCACCCACGACACGTCGTCGGCAGCGTCAGATGTGTATAAGAGACACATCTCCAAGATGGGCAGTCTTCATACATGGAGGCTCATATTTGTGATTGAGGGTAAAAAGAGCTTCTTCAAAACTCTTAAAGCCATCGTTAACTTGATTTTAGGTATGGCCCTGTCTCTTATACACATCTCCGAGCCCACGAGACGGTCTATTAAATCTCGTTTGCCGGCGTGTGGTTGAAAAAGGGGGGGGGGGGGGGGGGGGGGGGGGGGGGGGGGGGGGGGGGGGGGGGGGGGGGGGGGGGGGGGGGG
>NZ_JAELUG010000921.1 GCF_016429255.1 Rhizobium sp. ASV8 | reverse complement strand
CCCCCCCCCCCCCCCCCCCCCCCCCCCCCCCCCCCCCCCCCCCCCCCCCCCCCCCCCCCCCCCCCCCTTTTTCACCCCCAATACGGCAAACGAGATTTAATAGACCGTCTCGTGGGCTCGGAGATGTGTATAAGAGACAGACTCTGAAGTAATGTGTGGTCTGATGGACAAATCTACTGTGGGAGCCGGCAAAAAGGATTCCATCTTTTATGTCATCCTTCGTGACTATGGCCCAGACGAAGCTGTAGAGGCTGTCTCTTATACACATCTGACGCTGCCGACGACGTGTCGTGGGGGTGGGGAGCGGTGGGGGGGGGGGGGGGTAGAGGGGGGGGGGGGGGGGGGGGGGGGGGGGGGGGGGGGGGGGGGGGGGGGGGGGGGGGGGGGGGGG
>NZ_JAELUG010000920.1 GCF_016429255.1 Rhizobium sp. ASV8 | reverse complement strand
CCCCCCCCCCCCCCCCCCCCCCCCCCCCCCCCCCCCCCCCCCCCCCCCCCCCCCCCCCCCCCCCCACTTTTTCAACCATAAGACGGCATACGAGATTTAATAGACCGTCTCGTGGGCTCGGAGATGTGTATAAGAGACAGTACCTTGACTGGTACGCGAGCCGAGCGAAATGAATACATTTTGCTTCATGAATTCCACCGCAACAAGTACATCTGCCCCGACAAGCAAACATTCAAGGGCAGACAAAAGGTCTGTCTCTTATACACATCTGACGCTGCCGACGACGTGTCGTGGGGGGAGATCTCGGTGGTCGCCGGATCATTAAAAAAGGGGGGGGGGGGGGGGGGGGGGGGGGGGGGGGGGGGGGGGGGGGGGGGGGGGGGGGGGGGGG
>NZ_JAELUG010000096.1 GCF_016429255.1 Rhizobium sp. ASV8 | reverse complement strand
GGTCTTACCCATGCCGCTGCCCATGATGAGCAACGCGACCGGGCGGAAGCCTGAAGCATGTGGCGCAAGAGGGCGCGGCCGTTCTGCGGCTGCGCCAATGCGCAAGAGCTAACGCGCAAGAAGCGAATTCTGGAGATCGCAATGCGCTTCGGGCGCCAAATCAAATAATCGTGGGCCTCGCGCCTGCGAGCACATCTTGATCATGGGCGAGCGTTGCTTTTGCGGCGCTCGCCCATTCCTTTTCCGACGCTCTCAGCCAAAAACCGTTGAAACCTCTGCATCGGCGTCCGGAATATTTGCCATCCCGAAATATTGACGTCAGCGTTTCATAAAAAAATAACGCAATCGCGATTGAAGTTGCCCGCAAAACGTAACCCATAGAGTATTGATTGTGTATTTTCGCAAGCAGTTCCAGAATGAAGCGTCCAGGGGAGGCAGAGCATGGCAGCCAAAATCGTTCCGGTGATCATGGCAGGCGGCAAGGGCACACGGCTTTGGCCGCTGTCGCGCGCTTCCGCACCGAAGCAGTTCATCCAGTTCATCGGCGACCGGACGCTGTTTCAGAACACGCTGGAACGCGTCGCGGATGCCGAGCTTTATGAAGCGCCGATCGTTCTGACCAACGAGGAATTCCGCTTCCTCGTCGCCGAACAGGCCCGCGAACTGGATCTGAAGTTGGCCGCGATCTTGCTGGAGCCGGTCGCCCGCAACACGGCCGCCGCCGTTGCCGCCGCCGCAGCGCTCGTGACCGAACTTTTCGGCAAGGACGCGATCATGCACGTCCTCGGCTCCGACTATGAGATCGACGCCACCACGACCTACTATGATTGCGTGCGCCAGGCGCGTGATACGGCACTGCAGGGCAAGCTCGTCACCTTCGGCATTACGCCGACCGAACCCGCGACCGGCTATGGCTATATCGAAAGCGGCAAGGCCCTCCCGAGCGGTGCTCACGCCGTCAAGCGCTTCGTCGAAAAGCCGGCGCTGGAAAAAGCGAAGGAGATGGTCGCCAGCGGCAACTTCTACTGGAACTCGGGGATGTTCATGTTCTCCGCCGCCCAGCTCGTAGCCGAAATGAAGGAATTCGCCCCCGAGGTCGAAAAGGCGGCAAGCAAGGCCGTTTCCAAATCGACACGCGACCTCGATTTCACCCGCCTCGATGCGGATCACTTCTCCAAGAGCCCGGATATTTCCATTGACTACGCTCTGATGGAGAAGACGGCCAACGCGGCCGTTGTTCCCTCCCCCTTCATCTGGTCCGATCTCGGCAGCTGGGATTCGGTCTGGAAAGTCGGCAATCGTGACGAAAGCGGCAACGTGACGACCGGCGCCACGACACTGGTCAACACGAAGAACTCGCTCGTCATGAGCCATAGCCTGCACGTCGCCGTGCAGGGGCTTGAGGACGTTGCCGTGGTCGCCAGCGAAGACGCCGTCTATGTCGGCCGCCTCAAGGACAGTCAGGAAGTCGGCAAACTCGTCAAACTGCTGGCGAGCGAGAAGAAGACGGCAAAGCTCACCGAAACGCATCCGACATCCTATCGCCCATGGGGCGGCTATACGTCGGTGCTCAATGGCGACCGCTTCCAGGTCAAGCGCATCTTCGTGCTGCCCGGCAAGAAGCTGTCGCTGCAGAAACACCACCACCGCTCCGAACACTGGATCGTCGTCAAGGGCACGGCGGAGGTGACGGTCGGCGAAAACGTGCAGATGCTGCGCGAAAACGAGTCGGTCTACATCCCGCTCGGCGAAGTGCATCGTCTGGCAAATCCCGGCAAGATCCTGCTGGAACTGATCGAAGTACAGACCGGCTCGTATCTCGGCGAAGACGATATCATCCGCCTCGTCGACGAGTTCGGCAGAAGCTGATTGCAACCAGTGGAATAAAGATTCTCGAGCGGCGGGCAAAAGCTCGCCGTTTTATTTTGACCGGACACTGCAAGACTTCCCCCAACCGCCAAGACGTCTTGCTTTCTCTCGCTGCATTGCACACACTGCCTTCGGGAATAGCAATCACCGCACAATGATGCGGGCTAGGCAAAGAGACGTATGGCTATCACGGCAAGCATCTACCATCTCACCCACTACACATACGACAATCCGGTCCGCCTCGGCCCACAGATCATCCGCCTGAAACCCGCCTCGCATTCCAAAACGCGCGTATTGAGCCATTCGCTGAAGGTCACGCCGTCAAATCACTTCGTCAATCTGCAACAAGATCCCTACGGCAACTACCTCGCCCGTTTCGTCTTTCCCGATCCGGTCACAGAGTTGAAGATCGAGGTCGATCTCATTGCCGATATGACCGTTTACAATCCCTTCGACTTTTTCGTCGAAGAGGAAGCCACCAAATGGCCCTTCGCCTATCCGGAGACGATCCGCGAGGATCTGTCGATCTATATGACGCCGGAAGAAACCGGGCCGCGGCTCCAGGCCTTCCTCGACACGCTCGACCGCTCCGAACAGCCGACCGTCGATATGATCGTCGGCATCAATGCAAGGCTGCAGCAGGAGATCGGCTACGTCATCCGCATGGAAGTCGGCGTGCAGACACCAGAGGAGACGCTCGAAAAGGCTAAGGGTTCCTGCCGCGACACCAGCTGGCTGCTGGTGCAGGTGCTGCGCCACCTCGGTCTCGCCGCCCGCTTCGTCTCCGGCTACCTCATCCAGCTCACACCTGACCTGAAAGCGCTCGACGGCCCGTCCGGCACCGAAGTCGACTTCACGGATCTGCATGCCTGGGCGGAAGTCTATCTTCCCGGCGCCGGCTGGGTCGGTCTTGATCCCACCTCGGGACTACTCACCGGCGAGAGCCACATTCCGCTTGCCGCCACGCCGCATTATCGCAACGCCGCCCCGATCTCCGGCGGCTACTTCGGCGAGGCAAGCACCGAGTTCGACTTCGCGATGACGGTGACCCGCGTCGCCGAACATCCGCGCATCACCAAACCCTTCTCCGACGAAAGCTGGGATGCGTTGAACGCGCTTGGAGAAAAAGTCGATGCCGTTCTCAGACAGGACGATGTACGCCTGACGATGGGCGGCGAACCGACCTTCGTCTCGATCGACGATTTCCAGTCGGAAGAATGGAACACGGCAGCCGTCGGTCCGACCAAACGCGACCTTGCCGATCAGTTGATCCGGCGCCTGCGCGAACGTTTCGCGCCTGGCGGCTTCCTGCATTACGGCCAGGGCAAATGGTATCCCGGCGAAAGCCTGCCCCGCTGGACCTTCTCGCTGTACTGGCGCAAGGACGGCAGGCCGATTTGGCAGAACCCCGCACTGATCGCCGAAGAAACGGCAAAGACCGGCGCGGACTCGGAGAGCGCCGGCAAGCTTCTGAATGCGATTGCCAAGGAACTGGCGATCGAGCCCGACATGGTGCAACCGGCTTACGAAGATCCGGCTGAATGGATCGTCAAGGAAGGCAGCCTGCCCGAGAACGTCGATCCCTCTAATTCGAAGCTCAAGGATCCGGAGGAGCGCAGCCGTATCGCCCGCGTCTTCGAGCGTGGCCTGACAAACCCGACCGGCTACATATTGCCCGTACAGGCCTGGAACGCGCGCGCCGGCACGACACGCTGGGTCAGTGAAAAATGGCGCACGCGTCGTGGCAAGATTTTCCTTGTGCCGGGCGATTCGCCGGTCGGCTATCGCCTGCCGCTCGGCACGCTCCCCTATGTGCCGCCGTCGCATTACCCCTATATCCACACGGCCGATCCCTCCATTCCGCGCACGCCTCTGCCTGACGTCATCCTGCCCGCCGGCCGCGCCATGCCGGAAGCTTCCTTCCAGTCGGACGATAGCGCGCAATCGCGGGTCGAACAGACGCTCGGCGAAATCGGTGGCGCCGTTCGCACCGCGATCTCTGTCGAGCCGCGTGACGGTCGGCTCTGCGTCTTCATGCCTCCGGTGGAAAAGATCGAACATTATCTCGAGCTGCTGGCAGCGGCCGAGAATGCCGCGGCTGAACTTGGGCTGCCGGTTCATATCGAGGGCTATTCGCCGCCGCAGGACGAACGCATCAACGTCATTCGCGTCGCACCGGACCCGGGCGTGATCGAAGTCAATATCCACCCTGCATCCAACTGGCAGGACTGCGTCGACATCACGACTGCGGTTTACGAGGAAGCGCGGCAAACACGTCTCGGCACGGACAAGTTCCTGATCGATGGACGTCACACCGGCACCGGAGGCGGCAATCATGTCGTCGTCGGCGGCGCCAATCCGAACGACAGCCCATTCCTTCGCCGCCCCGACCTGTTGAAGAGCCTTGTGCTGCATTGGCAGCGCCATCCCTCGTTCTCCTATCTGTTTTCCGGCATGTTCATCGGGCCGACCAGCCAGGCGCCGCGTATCGACGAAGCCCGTCACGACAGCCTCTATGAGCTGGAAATCGCCCTTGCCCAGGTGCCAGCACCGGGCCAAGGCTTGCAGCCGCTGCCATGGCTTGTGGATCGGCTTTTCCGCAATCTCCTGACCGACGTGACGGGCAACACCCACCGCTCGGAAATCTGCATCGACAAGCTGTTCTCGCCGGATGGACCGACGGGGCGGCTCGGCCTCGTCGAATTCCGCGGCTTCGAGATGCCGCCGAATGCCCGCATGAGCCTTGCACAGCAATTGCTGGTGCGCGCGCTGATCGCCCGCTTCTGGCGCAACCCCATCGACGGCAGGTTCGTCCGCTGGGGCACGACACTGCACGACCGCTTCATGCTGCCGCATTATATCTGGCAGGATTTCCTCGACGTGCTCGCCGATCTCCGTGAAAGCGGCTTCGATCTCCGGCCGGAATGGTTCCAGGCGCAGCTCGAATTCCGCTTCCCCTTCTGCGGCGAAGTGGAATACGAGGGCAGCAAGCTGGAACTGCGCCAGGCGCTGGAACCGTGGCATGTGCTCGGTGAAGAAGGTGCCATCGGCGGCACAGTGCGCTATGTCGATTCATCGGTAGAGCGGCTGCAGGTGCGGCTCGAAACGGCCAATCCTTCCCGCTACACAATTGCCTGCAACGGTCGGCCTGTGCCGCTGACGCCGACGGGAATGGCCGGCGTCTCCGTCGCCGGCGTGCGCTACAAGGCATGGCATCCCGCTTCCGGCCTGCATCCCGTCCTCCCCATCGACACGCCGCTGACCTTCGATATCTACGATACATGGTCGCGCCGCTCCATCGGCGGATGCATCTACCATGTTGCTCATCCGGGCGGCCGAAACTACGACACCTTCCCGATCAACGGCAACGAGGCGGAAGCACGGCGTCTTGCGCGTTTCGAGCCTTGGGGGCATACAGCAGGCGGCTATGCCCTGAGACCTGAGACCGCATCGGTGGAATTCCCGCTGACGCTCGATCTTCGGCGGCCGGCAGGAATTTGAGACGGAACTGTAGATGGCTAGAAAACCGGCGGCGGAAAAGCGCGACGACGTGAAGGCTGGAATCGGCAACGATCCGGCCTTTGCCTATAGCGCGCTGGCCGGCGTCGCCGACGAAATGGTCGACAACACCGGTGCGGTGCGGCCGGTCTGGCAGAATTTGCTATCGGCACTGAGCCGTATGTCGGAACAGGAATTGACCGAACGCTTTGCCCGCGCCGACCGCTATCTGCGCGATGCCGGCGTTTTCTATCGGGCCTATGGCGCAGCAGGCGTCAGCGAGCGCAACTGGCCGATCTCGCATATCCCTGTTCTGATCGACGAGCGCGAATGGCAAAGCCTCTCCGAAGGTCTGCGCCAGCGCGCCGATCTGCTGGAAGACGTCATCGCCGACATTTACGGCGACAGCCGTCTGGTGAACGAAGGCCTGCTACCGCCTGCCCTGATCGCCGGCAATCCGGAATTCCTGCGCCCGCTCGCTGGCGTGAAACCGGCGAACGGCCATTATCTGCACTTTCTCGCCTTCGAAATCGGCCGCGGTCCCGATGGTAACTGGTGGGTGCTGGCCGACCGTGCCCAGGCGCCGTCTGGCGCCGGCTTTGCGCTTGAAACGCGCGTCGCCACCACACGTGCCTTCTCCGATATCTATGCAGAAACCAAGGTTCATCGCCTCGCCTCGTTCTTCGGCGCCTTTCGCGACGCGCTGCTCGGTGGCAAACGCGGCGGCGAGGGACGCGTTGCCGTCCTGACGCCGGGTCCCGCGAACGAAACCTATTACGAACATGCCTATATCGCCCGCTATCTCGGCTTCATGCTGCTCGAGGGCGAGGACATCACTGTCGTCAACGACCAGCTGATGGTGCGCACGGTCGCCGGCTTGCGGCCGATCAGCGTGCTCTGGCGCCGCCTCGACGCGTCCTATGCCGACCCGCTCGAACTCAATCAGCATTCTCATATCGGTACGCCGGGCATGGTCGAGGCGCTGCGGGCACAGACCGTCAGCATCGTCAACGCGCTCGGCTCCGGCATTCTGGAGACCCGCGCCCTGCTCGCCTTCATGCCGACCATCTGTCGGCACCTGCGCGGCGAGGAACTGAAGCTGCCGTCAATCGCGACCTGGTGGTGCGGCCAGAAGAGCGAGCGCGAGCATGTCGCGGCCAACATCGAGAAGATGGTCATCGGCCCGGCCTATTCCTGCATGCCCTTCTTCGACGACAACGGCCAATCGGTGCTCGGTTCAACACTGCGCAGCACCGCCCGCGATTCGATTGCTGACTGGCTGGCGACCGAAGGTCACAAGTTGGTCGGACAGGAGGTCGTCACCCTTTCGACAACGCCGGCCTGGGTCAATGGCAAGCTGATACCGCGGCCGATGAGCCTGCGCGTCTTCGCCGCCCGTACGGAAAACGGCTGGCAGATCATGCCCGGCGGCTTTGCCCGCATCGGCAGCGGCGACGATGTCGCCGCCATTGCCATGCAGTCGGGCGGCTCGGCAGCCGACGTCTGGATCGTTTCCGATAAGCCCGTCGAAGCACACACACTGTTGCCGACCGAAGAAAGCTTCACCCGCAACATGCCGGGTAGCCTGCCGAGCCGTGCCGCCGACAACCTTTTCTGGCTCGGCCGCTATATCGAGCGTGCCGAAGGGGCGCTGCGCATTCTGCGCGCCTGGCACGGGCGTTTTGCTGAAGCTGCCGATCCGGATCAGCCGCTGCTCGCCAATGTCAGCGCCTATCTCGCCGGCATCGACATCGACATCGGCAAGGCGGTGCCGGAAAGCCTGCTGCGCAACATCGACAGCGCCGTCTATTCGGCCAGCAATATCCGCGATCGTTTCTCTCCGGACGGCTGGCTGGCATTGACCGACCTTGCCAAGACCGCCCGCCGCTTCAAGGAAAATGTCAGGCACGGCGACGACGCCAGCCATGCCATGACCGTCCTGCTGCGGAAGCTCGCAGGCTTTGCCGGCCTCGTCCACGAGAACATGTATCGCTTCACCGGCTGGCGCTTCCTGTCGCTCGGCCGCTATATCGAGCGCGGCCTGCACATGACGCGTCTGCTCGGCCACATGTCCGGCCCCGATGCGCCCGATGGCGCGCTCGATATGCTGCTCGAAATCGGCGACAGCGTCATGACCCATCGACGCCGTTACAACGTCAACACCGCTCGCCTGACAGTGACCGATCTCCTGGCGCTTGATCCTCTCAACCCACGCTCGATCCTATTCCAGGTGAACGAGATCCGCCACGAGGTGGAGCAACTGCCGAACGCCTTCGTCAACGGTCAGATGTCGCCCTTCTATCGGGAAGCCATGCGATTGCATTCGGGGCTCGCCGTCATGACGCCGGAAACGATGAACGGCGAGGTCTATCAGCGGCTGGAACGAGAGCTGGAGCAGCTCTCCGATCTGCTCGCCCGCACCTATCTCGGATGATGTAATGCTCTACGACCTGTCGCTGCATATGGGCTATATCTACGACGTTCCGGCCAGCGGCGCGCGCCACATTCTGCGCCTCCTGCCGCTGTCGCTCGCCAATCGGCAGCGTCTGATTGCCGGTTCGCTGAAAATCAGCCCCCATCCGAACGAACAGTCGAACTTCACCGATTTCTTCCAGCATCCGGCAACCTCCATCCTGGTGCGTGATCCGCATCAGAAACTGGATATCCGCATGCAGGCTCGAGTTCAGGTCGAAAGCCAGCCGGTCGCGGCAGACTTCTCGCCACTGCTGGCGAAGCTGCCCGAGGAAATCAGCGATTGCTGGTCGATCGATCCCGCCTCGCCGCATCATTTCCTCGGTAGCAGCCCTCGCCTGCCGGACACACCCGAGATTGCCGCTTACGGCAAGCAGTGGAAGACGACAAAGCTGACGACCATGCAGATCGCCCATGCGGTCTGCGCCCAGATCCACAAGGACTTCACCTACGATCCGAAGGCAACGACGGTCGACACCTCGCCGCGGGAGGCCTTCCGCCTGAAGCGCGGCGTCTGCCAGGATTTCTCGCATGTGATGATCCTCACCTTGCGCAGCCTCGGCATTCCGGCCGGCTATGTCAGCGGCTTCCTTCGCACCATCCCGCCACCGGGTAAGGAGCGGCTCGAAGGCGCCGACGCCATGCATGCCTGGGTGCGCATCTGGTGTGGCGAGATCGCGGGCTGGATCGAGCTCGATCCGACCAACAACATTCCGGCCGGCACAGACCACATCGTCGTCGGCTATGGCCGCGACTATTCCGATGTCGCCCCCGTTATCGGAGTCTTGAAAGGCTATGGTAACCAAAAGACGGTTCAGGCCGTAGATGTCATTCCACTAATATAGTATAAAGCTAATATAGTATAAGACACAATCAAAATGATACCAAACTGGCGGTTTATTAAAATTAAAACCACCACTTAAACGATTGACTCATATTTATCATCGATAGTCCCGCCCGTTCTTGAGGCTTTTAACTCCCTCCAGCAGGCGGACATGATGATCTCCGGTTCGGATATACTTCGTACATTTAAGAAACTTCTCGGCAATAGTGCCGGCAACTTCGGTATTCTGACCGCAGTGGCCATACCGGTGCTGGTTGCAGGCGGCGGGGTTGCAATCGATGTTGCGAACATGTCGCTGTCGCGCAGCCAGCTACAGGAAGCGACAGACGCCGCTGCACTCGCCACCGCCACAGCACTCGTCAATGGTGGCGCAACTACGACAAACGCAAAGGACCTGGCTACCAGTCTCGTTCTTGGGCAGATGTCGAATTATCTTGGCGGCGACACCACCTCAACGAATTCGCTTAAATCCGGCGTTACCGCGACGGTGACAAAGACGACAGATTCCTCAGGCAATGTCGGTTATTCGGTCGTCGTGAACGCGTCATATTCCATGACCGCGAACGGTATGACCAAGCTGCTAGGTCAAAGCTCATTGAATGTCGGCACGTCAAGCAGCTCGACGAGCGGGAAAACTTCCGAATCCCAGAAGAATGCCTTGTCGATGTATTTCGTTCTGGATCGATCCGGCTCCATGGACGAAGCCACGGATACGGTTAATAGCGATCAACCCACGACAACGTACACCTACAGCTGCACGACGACAAATTCGTATGGCAAGCAGGTGACTGGCACCTGCACCGGCACCAAACCGAATTATTATAGCAAAATGCAATCGTTGAAGATCGCGACATCCAATCTTTCCGCGCAACTGAACAGCGCCGATCCGAACATGATGTATGTACGCACCGGTGCGGTATCCTATAACAACGCCGCTCAAACGCCTTCATCTCTGGCATGGGGTACGAGCGGGATCGCCACTTATGTCAACAATTTGACTTCCAGCGGCTCGACGAATTCCGCACCCGCTTTCACGACCGCAGTCAGCGCGCTGACGCAACCTTCGACCACGGCAGGGCTGACGAATGAGCAGCTACAGCACAAGAAGAAAAGCGGCGTGGCAAACCCCACCATGTACATCGTTTTCATGACCGATGGCGACAACAACGTGGCTAATGCCGATGCGACTACCAAAATCCAATGCGACAAAGCACGCAGCAACGGCATTCACGTATATACAATTGCCTTTATGGCGCCTGCAAATGGTCAGGCATTGCTGAAATACTGCGCCACCTCGGCTTCCGACTACTTTACGCCTCAAAGCGCGGCGGATCTGTTCAACGCGTTTAAGACGATCGCTACCGAGACATCCAAACAGATGACGCTCCTGACGCAGTGACCGGGCCTCACGCCAAACAACCATGAATGGATTTTAAACAGAAAACCCCGCGATACGAGTATCGCGGGGTTTTCTGTTTCGACGGTGCGCGAATAAGAGCCGGAAACATCATCGGAATCAAGTCTTTTCCCGCCGGGAGAGAGCAGTTGGCGGCTATTTTGGCATCTGCTCAACTCACTTGTTGCAACTGCTTTACATCAGTGCGTAAACTGCTAGGGAAGAGGAGAGGAAATTCGGTTTAATCGGGCATAACACCCTGAATATAAAACACAAATGGCGAGAGTTGATAATATGAATAATTTGACGAAGGCCGATCTTCCCGTCCCCGCCCCGCGCAGTTCCCGCCCCGAAATCCTTGCGGAAGAAATCATCGAACGCCTGACCTATCGCATCGGCAAGGATGCGAAAGTGGCCAAGCCGCACGACTGGTTGACAGCCACGATCCTCGTTGTACGCGACCGCGTCATCGACAAATGGATGGAATCGACCCGCCGCGTCTACGAGACCGGCGCCAAGCGGGTATACTACCTATCGCTCGAGTTTCTGATCGGACGCCTCATGCGCGACGCGGTCTCAAACCTCGGCCTGATGGAAGAGATCACCGATGCCCTGTCCTCGCTTGGCGTCGACATCCGCGTCATCGCCGGCCTGGAGCCCGACGCCGCGCTCGGCAATGGCGGTCTTGGCCGGCTCGCCGCCTGCTTCATGGAATCCATGGCGACCGTCGACGTGCCGGCCTATGGCTACGGCATTCGCTACGTCCACGGCCTGTTCCGTCAGCAGATGGCCGATGGCTGGCAGGTAGAACTGCCGGAAACCTGGCTCGCCCACGGCAACCCTTGGGAATTCGAGCGCCAGGAAAGCTCCTACGAAATCGGCTTCGGCGGTGGCGTCGAAACGGTCGGCGGTCATGACGATCAGCCCCGATATGTATGGAAACCGGCCGAGCGCGTCATCGCCACCGCATTCGATACGCCCGTCGTCGGCTGGCGGGCGAAGCGCGTCAATACGCTGCGCCTCTGGTCGGCACAGCCGATCGACCCGATCCTGCTGGATGCCTTCAACGCCGGCGATCACATCGGTGCGCTCAGGGAAAGCAACAAAGCTGAAAGCCTGACGCGCGTCCTCTATCCCGCCGACGCGACGCCTGCCGGCCAGGAACTGCGTCTGCGCCAGGAGTTCTTCTTCTCCTCGGCCTCGCTGCAGGACATTCTGCGCCGTCACCTGCAGCAGTACGACGACCTGACCAATCTGGCGGACAAGGTCGCGATCCAGCTGAACGACACGCATCCGGCAGTTTCCGTCGCCGAAATGATGCGCCTGCTGGTCGACGTTCACGGCCTCGATTTCGACAAGGCCTGGGGTATCACCCGCGAGACGTTCGGCTACACCAATCATACGCTGCTGCCGGAGGCTCTCGAAAGCTGGCCCGTGCCGCTCTTCGAACGGCTTCTGCCGCGCCACATGCAGCTGGTCTACGCCATCAATGCGAAGATCCTCGTCGAGGCCCGCAAGGCCCGCAATTTCAACGACACGGAGATCCGCTCGATCTCGCTGATCGACGAAAACGGCGATCGTCGCGTGCGCATGGGCAATCTCGCCTTTGTCGGTTCGCACTCCATCAACGGCGTCTCGGCACTGCACACCGACCTGATGAAGGTCACGGTCTTTGCCGACCTGCACAAGCTCTATCCGGATCGCATCAACAACAAGACCAACGGCATCACACCGCGCCGCTGGCTGATGCAGTGCAATCCCGGTTTGACCGGTCTTATCCGTGAAGCCATCGGCGACGATTTTCTCGACGATGCCGAAAAGCTAAAGCCGCTCGACAAATTCGCCCACGACAGCGCCTTCCAGGAAAAGTTTGCCGCGGTAAAACGCGCCAACAAGGTGCAGCTATCCAATCTCGTCGCCAGCCGCATGGGCATCAAGCTCGACCCGAACGCGATGTTCGATATTCAGATCAAGCGCATCCACGAGTACAAGCGCCAGCTTCTCAATATCATCGAGACGGTGGCGCTTTACGACCAGATCCGCTCGCATCCGGAGCTGGATTGGCAGCCGCGCGTCAAGCTCTTCGCCGGCAAGGCGGCGCCGAGCTATCATAATGCCAAGCTCATCATCAAGCTGATCAACGATGTCGCCCGCGTCATCAACAACGACCCGTCGGTGCGCGGCCTGCTGAAGGTCGTCTTCGTGCCGAACTACAATGTCTCTCTCGCCGAAGTCATGGTTCCGGCCGCCGACCTCTCCGAGCAGATTTCGACCGCCGGCATGGAAGCATCGGGCACCGGCAACATGAAATTCGGCCTCAACGGCGCGCTGACCATCGGCACGCTCGACGGCGCCAATGTCGAAATGCGCGACAATGTCGGCGAAGACAACATCATCATCTTCGGACTGAAGGCAGACGAAGTCGCCAGCCTGCGCAGCGACGGCCACGATCCTCGTGCCGTCATCGAGCGCTCGCGCGAACTCGCCCAGGCGCTTGCGGCCATCGCCTCCGGCGTCTTCTCGCCGGACGATCGCAGCCGTTATGCCAGCCTGATCGAAGGCATCTATAGCCACGACTGGTTCATGGTCGCCGCCGACTTCGATGCCTACGCTTCGGCGCAACGCGAAGTCGACATCCTGTGGGCCAATCCGTCGGAGTGGTACGCGAAGACGATCAACAACACCGCACGCATGGGCTGGTTCTCCTCCGACCGGACGATCCGTCAATATGCCAAGGAAATCTGGAGAGCTGGATGAAAAAGCCGAAGAGACCCGCTGACGGCACAGGCTTGAGGGACATTTCGGCAGACGATATTGCTGCAATCCTCGCAGGCACCCATTCCAATCCGTTCGCCGTCCTCGGCGTCCACCGGGTCGACGATGGATTTGTGGCCCGCTGTTTCATTCTCGGCGCCGAAGCAGTGACCGCGACGGCGCTCGATGGCACCGTCATCGGCGAACTCGATTGCCTCGATTCGGCGGGTTTCTTCGCCGGCGAGGTAAAACTCTCCAAACAACAACCGGTACGTTACCGGGCCCGGCGCGCTGATGCCGAATGGGCAGTAACCGACCCCTATAGTTTCGGCCCGGTCCTCGGTCCGATGGACGACTACTTTGCCCGCCAGGGCACGCATCTGCGCCTGTTCGACAAGATGGGCGCACATCCGCTGAAGCATGAAGGGGTCCAGGGCTTTCATTTCGCGGTCTGGGCGCCGAATGCTCAACGCGTTTCGGTCGTCGGCGATTTCAACAACTGGGATGGCCGCCGGCACGTCATGCGCTACCGGTCGGATTCCGGCATATGGGAGATCTTCGCGCCCGATGTGCCGGCCGGCGTCGCCTATAAGTTCGAGATCCGCGGGCAGGATGGCGTGCTGCTGCCGCTGAAGGCCGATCCTTTCGCCCGCCGCAGCGAATTGCGCCCCAAGACCGCATCCGTCACGGCCAACGAACTCAATCAGGTCTGGGAGGATGCGGCGCATCGCGAGCATTGGGCAAGCGTCGACCAGCGCCGGCAGCCCATCAGCATCTACGAGGTACATGCGGGCTCCTGGCAGCGCCGCGATGACGGCTCCATGCTCTCCTGGGACGAGCTTGCCTCACGCCTGATCCCCTATTGCGTCGATATGGGCTTCACCCACATCGAGTTCCTGCCGATCACCGAGCACCCCTACGATCCTTCCTGGGGTTATCAGACGACCGGCCTCTACGCCCCGACCGCCCGCTTCGGCGAGCCTGACGGTTTCGCCCGTTTCGTCAACGGCTGCCACAAGGTCGGCATCGGCGTCATTCTCGATTGGGTGCCGGCGCATTTCCCGACCGACGAGCACGGCCTGCGCTGGTTCGACGGCACCGCGCTTTACGAGCACGAGGATCCGCGCAAGGGTTTCCATCCCGATTGGAATACGGCGATCTACAATTTCGGCCGTACCGAGGTTCTCTCCTATCTCGAGAACAATGCCCTCTTCTGGGCGGAAAAATACCATTTGGACGGTTTGCGCGTCGATGCTGTCGCCTCGATGCTCTACCTCGATTATTCGCGCAAGCATGGCGAATGGATCCCCAACGAATATGGCGGCAACGAAAACCTCGAAGCCGTCCGCTTTCTCCAGTCCATGAACACGAGGGTCTATGGCGCCCACCCGGGTGTCATGACTATCGCCGAGGAATCCACGTCCTGGCCGAAAGTTTCGCAGCCGGTCCACGAAGGCGGCCTCGGCTTCGGCTTCAAGTGGAACATGGGCTTCATGCACGACACGCTGAGCTATCTCTCCCGCGAGGCCGTGCACCGGAAGTATCATCACAATGAGCTGACCTTCGGCCTGATCTATGCCTTCTCGGAAAACTTCGTCCTGCCGCTCTCCCATGACGAAGTCGTGCACGGCAAGGGATCGCTGATCGCCAAGATGGCCGGTGACGACTGGCAGAAATTCGCCAATCTGCGCGCCTACTATGCCTTCATGTGGGGCTATCCCGGCAAGAAGCTGCTGTTCATGGGCCAGGAATTCGCCCAATGGAGTGAGTGGAGCGAAGAGCGCGCGCTGGACTGGAACCTGCTGCAGTATCGCATGCATGAAGGCATGCGGCGCCTCGTCCGCGATCTCAATTTCACCTATCGCAGCAAGCCGGCACTGCATGCACGCGACTGTGAAGGCGATGGCTTCGAATGGCTTGTGGTCGATGATTTCGAGAATTCGGTTTTCGCCTGGTTGCGCAAGGCGCCGGGTGAAAAACCGGTTGCGGTCATCACCAATTTTACGCCAGTCTACCGTGAGAATTATACATTGCGCTTGCCAGCTGAGGGGCGGTGGCGCGAGGTGTTGAATACCGATGCCGACATTTATGGCGGCAGCGGCAAGGGCAACGGCGGGCGTGTGCAGGCCGTAAGTGCCGGCGGCGGCATACAAGCGACAATAACGCTACCCCCGCTGGCGACCATCATGCTCGAACCGGAATTTTGAGATCATTACGGACAGGGAGGAATAAAATGGTAGAAAAACGTTTCCAGCCGCTGGCACGCGACGCCATGGCCTACGTTCTTGCCGGGGGCCGAGGCAGTCGATTGAAAGAATTGACCGATCGCCGCGCCAAGCCGGCCGTCTACTTCGGCGGCAAGACCCGCATCATCGATTTCGCCCTCTCCAACGCGCTCAATTCCGGTATTCGCCGCATCGGTGTCGCCACCCAGTACAAGGCGCACTCGCTGATCCGCCACATGCAGCGCGGCTGGAACTTCTTCCGCCCGGAGCGAAACGAGAGTTTCGATATTCTGCCGGCTTCGCAGCGCGTGTCGGAAACGCAATGGTATGAAGGCACCGCCGACGCCGTCTACCAGAACATCGACATCATCGAGCCCTACGGCCCGGAATACATGGTCATCCTTGCCGGCGACCATATTTACAAGATGGACTATGAATGGATGCTGCAGCAGCACGTCGATTCAGGCGCCCAGGTCACCATCGGCTGCCTCGAAGTGCCGCGCATGGAAGCCGTCGGCTTCGGTGTCATGCATGTCAACGAGAAGGACGAGATCATCGATTTCGTCGAAAAGCCCGCTGATCCGCCCGGCATCCCGGGCAATCCGGATTTCGCGCTGGCCTCGATGGGCATCTATGTCTTCCACACGAAGTTCCTGATCGAATGCCTGAAGCGCGACGCTGCGGACCCGAATTCCAGCCGAGACTTCGGCAAGGACATCATCCCCTACATCGTCAAGAACGGCAAAGCCGTCGCACACCGCTTCACGCAGTCCTGCGTCCGCTCCGATTTCGAGCGCGAGGCTTACTGGCGCGACGTCGGCACGATCGATGCCTACTGGCAGGCGAATATCGACCTGACTGCCGTGGTGCCGGAGCTCGACATCTACGACAAGTCCTGGCCGATCTGGACCTATGCGGAAATCAGCCCGCCGGCCAAATTCGTCCATGACGACGAAGACCGCCGCGGTTCGGCCGTCTCCTCGGTGGTTGCAGGTGACTGCATCATCTCCGGTGCCAGCCTCTATAACAGCCTGCTGTTCACCGGCGTGCGTGCCAATTCCTACTCCAAGCTGGAGGGGGCGGTGGTACTGCCGGGCGTGAAGGTCGGTCGCCGCGCGCAGCTCAAGAATGTCGTCATCGACCATGGCGTCACCATTCCGGAAGGCCTGATCGTCGGGGAGGACCCAGAGCTGGATGCCAAGCGCTGGCGTCGCACGGAAAGCGGCATCTGCCTGATCACCCAAACGATGATCGACAAGCTGGATTTGTAACTTATGAAGGTTCTCTCGGTATCGTCCGAAGTCTTCCCCTTGATCAAGACGGGGGGGCTGGCCGATGTGGCCGGCGCCCTGCCAATCGCATTAAAGCCCTTTGGCATCGACACCAAGACCCTGATCCCGGGCTATCCCGCGGTCATGAAGGTCATTCGCAAGCCGGTCGCCCGCCTCGAATTCGCCGACCTGCTCGGCGAGAAGGCGACCGTGCTGGAAGTCGAGCATGCCGGCATTTCCTTCCTCGTGCTGGATGCGCCGGCTTATTACAACCGCACCGGCGGCCCGTATGTCGATGCCACCGGTAAGGACTATCCGGACAATTGGCGACGTTTCGCCGCTCTGTCGCTGGCTGGCGCGGAAATAGCCGCAGGCCTGCTGCCGGGCTGGCGGCCGGATCTGGTGCATGCGCATGATTGGCAGTCGGCCATGGTGCCGGTCTACATGCGCTACTATCCCACGCCGGAGCTGCCGAGCGTACTCACTATCCACAACATCGCGTTTCAGGGCCAGTTCGGCTCCGATATCTTCCCCGGCCTGCGCCTGCCGACGCACGCCTTTTCCGTGGAAGGGGTCGAATATTACGGAGACGTCGGCTTTCTGAAGGGCGGCCTGCAGACGGCTCATGCCTTGACCACCGTCAGCCCGTCCTACGCTGAGGAAATTCTGACGCCGCAATTCGGCATGGGCCTCGAAGGCGTTATCGCCAGCAGGGCGAACAGCCTGCACGGCATCGTCAACGGCATCGACGATGACGTCTGGAATCCGGCAACCGATGCGATGATCGAGCAGACCTACAGCGCCACGACGCTGAAGGATCGCGCCGCGAACCGCCAACGCGTGGTCGAACATTTTGGCTTAGATGTCGATGATGGCCCGATTTTCTGTGTCGTCAGCCGTCTGACCTGGCAGAAGGGCATGGACCTTCTGGCGAGCATCGCTGGCGAGATCGTCCAAATGGGCGGCAAGCTTGCAATCCTCGGCGCCGGCGACGCTGCGCTGGAAGGCGCGCTATTTGCCGCAGCCGGCCGACACCGCGGCCGTGTCGGCGTCTCGGCCGGCTATAACGAGCCCATGTCGCATCTGCTGCAGGCCGGTAGCGACGCCATTATCATCCCCTCGCGCTTCGAACCCTGTGGTCTCACGCAGCTTTATGGCTTACGCTATGGCTGCCTGCCGATCGTCGCACGGACGGGCGGCCTTAACGATACCGTTATCGACGCCAACCATGCCGCGCTCCAGGCGAAAGTCGCGACCGGCATCCAGTTTTCGCCCGTTACCGCCGAAGGACTGCTGCAAGCCATGCGCCGTGCCATGCACCTTTTTCAAGACCGAAAGGTCTGGACGCAGATGCAAAAGCAGGGCATGAAATCCGACGTATCCTGGGGCAGGAGCGCAGAACGCTATGCCGCTCTCTACTCCAGTCTAGTCTCGAGAGGCGCTTAACCCGATGATTAAAACCGTATCCACCACCCCCTACACGGATCAGAAACCCGGCACCTCCGGCCTGCGAAAGAAGGTTCCCGAATTCCAACAGCCGAATTACGCGGAGAACTTCATCCAGTCGATTTTCGATTCGCTCGAGGGCTATCAGGGCAAGACCCTGGTCATCGGCGGCGACGGTCGCTACTACAATCGCGAGGTCATCCAGAAGGCCATCAAGATGGCCGCCGCAAATGGCTTCGGCAAGGTGATGGTCGGCAAGGGCGGTATCCTCTCGACGCCTGCTGCCTCGAACATCATCCGCAAATACAAGGCCTTCGGCGGCATCATCCTGTCAGCCAGCCACAATCCCGGCGGCCCGACCGAAGATTTCGGCATCAAGTACAATATCGGCAATGGCGGCCCCGCGCCTGAAAAGATCACCGACGCTATTTTCGAGCGCACCAAGGTTATCGACAGCTATAAGATCGCCGACTTTCCGGATATCAACCTCGATCGCATCGCTCGCGAAGATGTCGGCGGCATGATCGTTTCGGTCATCGATCCGGTCGAGGATTACGCTGCCCTCATGGAGGAGCTGTTCGATTTCGGCGCGATCCGCAATCTCATCAGCCTCGGCTTCCGCATCTGTTTCGACGCGATGAGCGCCGTTACCGGCCCCTATGCCAAGGAAATCTTCGAGATCCGTCTCGGCGCGCCAGACGGCTCGGTGCGTAATTTCCTGCCGCTGCCCGATTTCGGCGGCCATCACCCGGACCCGAACCTCGTCCACTGCAAGGAACTCTACGACGAGATGATGGGAGACGATGCGCCCGACTTCGGCGCGGCATCGGATGGTGACGGCGACCGCAACCTCATCATCGGCAAGGGCATCTACGTCACGCCGTCCGACAGCCTGGCGATCCTGGCAGCCAACGCCAATCTCGCGCCCGGCTATTCGCACGGCATTGCCGGCATTGCCCGCTCCATGCCAACAAGCGGTGCTGCGGACCGCGTTGCCGAAAAGCGCGGCGTCGGCATCTACGAAACGCCGACCGGTTGGAAATTCTTCGGCAACCTGCTCGACGCCGGCATGGCGACGATCTGCGGCGAAGAAAGCTCCGGCACCGGCTCGAACCACGTTCGCGAGAAGGATGGGGTATGGGCCGTATTGCTCTGGCTGAACATTCTGGCCGTGCGCGGTGAAAGCGTCATCGATATCGTGACGCAACATTGGGCCACCTACGGCCGCAACTATTATTCCCGCCACGATTACGAGGGCGTCGATACCGATGCCGCCAACGGCCTGATCACCGCTCTGCGCGAGAAGCTGCCGACCCTGGCCGGCACGAAATACGGCGACCTCACGGTTTCCGCCGCTGACGACTTCGCCTATCACGATCCTGTCGACAAGTCCGTCAGTCAGCATCAGGGCATCCGCATCCTGTTCGAAGGCGGTTCCCGCGTCGTCTTCCGCCTCTCCGGCACCGGTACGACGGGCGCGACGCTGCGCGTCTATATCGAGCGTTACGAACCGGATTCGACCCGCCACAATATCGAGACGCAGGAAGCGCTGGCAGACCTCATCGCCGCCGCCCAGGCGATTGCCGACATCAAGGGCCATACCGGCCGCGATGCGCCGACGGTTATTACCTGAACCGATGACCTAAACACCTTCTCCCCGCATATGCGGGGAGAAGGTGTCCAGCCGCGTCCGAATGCAGTGCGGCGGCGATCAGCCTGAGGGACCTTCTTAAAATTCGCCACACCAAAGTTCAGTCTCTCAAGTCTAGAGCATGTCGCGCAAAAGTGTGCAGCGGTTTTGCGGCTACGACATGCGTGAAATCAAAGAGCTAAAGCGTGTGAAGCGAATCTGAAAGATCGCGACACGCTTTAGCCTCTCCCGCTAGCAGGGAGAGCGAACTGCCTCTAGCGATCCGGAAAGCCCTTGAGACATGTCAGATCAGACAATCCGTTCTCCCCTTGGCGCTACCCTCACAGATGCCGGCGTTGAGTTCGCCGTCACCTCCAGCTGCGCAGAACGCATCGAACTCTGCGTGTTCGATGCGGAGGGCAAGAAGGAGGTTCTGCGCCTGCCATTCACCCGGGATCGCGACGAGCATCGCCTGTTCGTCAAGGGCGCCAAACAGGGGATGCGCTATGGCCTGCGCGCCCACGGCACCTATGATCCCGATCAAGGCCTTTGGTTCGACCCGTCCAAATTGCTGATCGATCCCTATGCCAAGGAGTTGGATCGACCGTTTCAATATGATCCGCGTCTCGGCATCGTCGGCGAAGACACGCAAGACCTGATGCCGAAGGCGATCGTCACGCGCGACATGGCCGTTGCCTTGACGAAGCCGCTGTTCCAGGCAGGTGGCCTGATCTATGAGATCGCCGTCAAGCCCTTCACCGCGCTGCACCCCGATGTACCGGCCAAGCAACGCGGCACCGTCGCCGCCCTCGCCCATCCCTCGATAATTGCCCACCTCAAACGTCTGCAGGTGGATGCGGTGGAGTTGATGCCGATCACTGCCTGGATCGACGAACGACACCTGCCGCCGCTCGGTCTCACCAATGGCTGGGGCTACAATCCGGTCGGCTTCATGGCGCTCGATCCGCGGCTCGTCCCCGGTGGCGTGAAGGAATTGCGCGAGACCGTCGCCGCTCTTCACGCCGAAGGCATCGCGGTCATCCTCGATCTCGTCTTCAACCATACCGGCGAAAGTGACCGCCACGGGCCGACGCTTTCGCTGCGTGGCCTCGACAACCCCACCTACTTCCGCCACCTGCCGGATCAGCCCGGCACGCTGGTCAACGATACCGGCACCGGCAACACCGTCGCCTGCGACCAGCCGGCGACACGCAGGCTGGTCATCGATAGCCTCCGCCACTTCGTCCAGCACGCCGGCATCGACGGCTTCCGCTTCGATCTCGCCCCGGTGATCGGGCGCGGCGGCAACGGGTTTGATCCTGACGGCATGACGCTGCGCACCATGCTGGCAGACGAGGTGCTTCGGGATCGCATCCTGATCGCCGAGCCTTGGGACATCGGTCCGGGCGGCTACCAGCTCGGAAACTTCCCCGCGCCCTTCCTCGAATGGAACGATCGCGCCCGCGACGACTTGCGCCGCTTCTGGCGTGGCGACGCAGGGATCGGCGAGCTCGCAACGATTCTTGCCGGCTCCTCTTCCATCTTCGCCCGCGACGGGCGGACACAGACCCGCAGTGTCAACTTCCTCGCAGCCCATGACGGCTTCACGCTGATGGATCTCGTTTCCTACGAGAACAAACACAATGAGGCCAATGGCGAGAACAATCGCGACGGCCACAATGAGAATTACTCCTGGAACAATGGCGTTGAGGGAAAGACGGACAATCAGTCTATCCTGAACAAGCGCCGCGCCGATATCGAAGCCATGCTTTCGACCCTGTTTGCCACACGCGGCACGATCATGCTGACCGCAGGCGACGAGGCTGGGCGCAGCCAGCAGGGCAACAACAACGCCTATTGCCAGGACAACGCCATCACCTGGATGGACTGGACGACGCTGGACGAGGAACTGATCGGCCATACCGCCTGGCTCGCCGGCCTGCGCCGCCGTTTCTCCGCCTTTGCCGATATGGACTTCTTCAAGGGCGATGGTGACGTGCTGTGGTTCTCGGCGGCTGGCAAGCCGATGTCGGTGCCGGATTGGGAAGCGCCTGACGCCGGCATGCTCGGCATGGCAATCCGGACGGAGGATCGCGCCAATGGCCGAACGACGCGCCTTGCCATGCTGTTCAACCGCTCCACGGTAGAACTCAGCGCCGCGCTGCCGACCTCGGAAAGAGGCGGCTGGTCGCGGCTGACGGTGTCAGGTGAGACGCCCGCCGGAGAGCACATCGCCATCCCTGCCCGTTCCGTCTGTTTCTTCCTCGAATCCTGATCCTCGTTGCACTTTCCGTTCCGATTCGCCAGAAAGGGTCAGTGGCCACCAGAGCCGGATGATTTTAGGTCAACTCGACTTAAAATCATCGGGCTCTGGAATAAAAGAGGCAGAGCATGATGTCGCCCGAAAGCCGTGCACACTTTTCGGCATCATGCTCTTGAACTGACGAGGATGGAATGCCCGGCGACATATCGCTTGCTGAGATCATGAAACTTGCGGGAACGGAAATCGGCATTTCCGATTGGATCGTCGTGGACCAGACGATGATCGACACCTTCGCCGATGCCACGCTCGATCACCAGTTCATTCATGTCGACCCCGAGCGCGCCAGGGCGGAAACTCCCTATGGCGGCACCATCGCCCACGGCTTCCTGACGCTCTCCTTACTTTCGGCAATGAACTATAGCGGTCTGCCGAAGATCCGCGAACAGACCATGGGCATCAACTACGGCTTCGAGAAAATCCGCTTCATGTCGCCGGTCAAATGTGGCGCGCGGGTGCGCGGACGCTTCATGCTTGCCGAAACGCGGCTGCGCGGCGCCAGCATGCTGATGCTCACGCACGACGTAACCGTTGAAATCGAGAACGAACGCAAACCGGCGCTGACTGCGACATGGACAACCATATCGCAGTTCGATCCGAAGGATCGGCCGGAAGAGGCCTGATCTGACCGAATATTGGGCCTTAGAGGCCCGCATCCTCCGCAGCTTCGCTCAGAAGGCCGAAGGCATAATCGGAGAAGGAACGCCAGACCTCGACGCGGAATGTTTCCTCGTCCAGCCGCAGCAACACGACTTCGACCTTGCCGAGCAGCGTGCGCGAGCAAGCTCCGACCGGAAAGGCCTCGCGCGACAGATCCTGCGGGCAGCCGCCCGATATCGTCGCTTCGGCACCGGGGCCGGAGACGATGACAGCGGTATTGCGATGCGACACATCGGTCGCCGAGTGCAACACACCGGACGATGCAGTCGCGCCCATCAGATCGGCGCTGTTTTCATCGATGACAAGCCATTCGTCCGGACCGATCCAGAGCGCGTGACGACCATTGTTGCTGGCCGAGGTTTTCGGCCGGGTCGGCAATTGCAGGCCGAGCACATGCGAAAGGCCGCCGACGGAATCGGCTGGCGCACGCAATGCAATACGGCTTGCGGGAGCTGCAGCTGTCAGGCGAACCGCGGCGGAACCGCCATGGCGGCCGGCGAGTGGCAGTTTGCGGGTAGCGAGATCAGCCATTGATCCGGCCTCCTTCCTTGTCAAAGAACACCAGATCCGTCACTTCGACTGATATCGTCTTGTCGGGCATCGGCACATAAAGCGTCTTGCCCATGCGCTCGCGACCGCCGGCAACCAGCGCAAAGGCGATGGAGCGGCCAAGATTTTCCGACCAATAGGCGGAAGTGACATGACCGAGCATGGTCATCGGTTTCGGTTCGTTCGGATCGGCGACGATCTGCGCGCCCTCCTCCAGCACCACCTTCGGATCGCGCGTGACGAGGCCGACCAATTGCTTGCGGCCTTCCTTGACGAGATCCGGCCGCTTCAGGCCGCGAATGCCGACGAAATCCGTCTTCTTCTTTGAGACGGCCCAGGCAAGCCCGGCATCGTCAGGCGTCACCGTACCATCCGTATCCTGGCCGACGATGATGTAGCCCTTTTCGGCGCGAAGGACGTGCATCGTCTCGGTGCCGTAGGCGCAAGCGCCCAGCGGCTCGGCGCGAGCCCAGACGGCTTCCAAAACCGACTGGCCGTAATCGGCCGGCACGTTGATTTCGTAACCGACTTCCCCGGTGAAGGATACGCGGAACAGCCGGGCCGGCACGCCGCAGACCTTGCACTCGGCCACGCTCATATGCGGGAAGGCCTCGTTGGACAGATCCTGCCCCTCGACGAGCGGCTCGATGATCTCTCGCGCCTTCGGTCCCTGCACGGCGATGACGGCCCACTGCTCGGTGGTCGAGGTCAGCCAGACTTTCAGATGCGGGAATTCGGTCTGCAGATAGTCTTCCATATGATGCAGCACACGCGGCGCACCGCCTGTTGTCGTCGTCACATGGAAACGATCGTCGGCCAGGCGTCCGACGACACCGTCGTCATAGACGAAGCCGTCTTCGCGCGTCATGATGCCGTAGCGGCAGCGGCCGGGCTTCAGCGTATCCCAGGCATTGGTGTAGATCAGGTTCAGGAACTCGGCTGCATCCGGCCCGACCACTTCGATCTTGCCGAGCGTCGAGGCATCGAACACGCCGGCCACCTCGCGCGCCGTACGGCATTCGCGATTGACGGCCTGATGCATCGTCTCGCCGGCACGCGGATAGAACCAGGCGCGCTTCCAGTTGCCGACGTCTTCGAAGATCGCGCCGTGTGCCTCTTCCCAGGCATGCATCGGCGTCTTGCGGGCGGGATCGAAAAGCGAGCCGCGAGAATGGCTGATGAGTGTGCCATAGGTGACAGGCGTGTAGGGCGCGCGGAAGGTGGTGAGACCGACCTGTGGAATGTCCTTGCCGAGCATCTCGGCGGCAATGGCCAGCCCGTGCATGTTCGAAAGCTTGCCCTGGTCGGACGCCATGCCGTTGGTGGTGAAGCGCTTGATGTGCTCGATGGAATGCATGCCTTCGCGCACGGCAAGGCGGATATCCTTGGCGCAGACATCGTGCTGGAAGTCGACGAAGGCCTTCGCATTCGTGTCCGGCCCCGCACCCTCGGCAGCACCGATCATGCCGCCGGTCCATTCGAAGGCCTGCTCGGCGTGAAGCTGGATCTTCTCGCCGCCATTGGTGGCTCCGGTGGCGCGCGCCATCAGTTCGCCGGCTGCCAGCGATTCCTCGATCGCGGCTTGCAGCCCATCCGTTCCGTTGCAGGCGCCGACGGAAAGGCAATCCTGAACGTAAGTGCCCGGCAGGAAGCGCTGCTTCTCCGCCTCGAACTTCAGCTTGCCGCGAGACTGCGAGAACATGTGGACCGATGGCGTCCAGCCGGCCGAGACCAGCAGGGCGTCGATGGCAATCTTGCGGGTGGCGGAGCTGCCGTTGCGCGAAACAGTCATGGAGGAGACGCGCAGCTTGCCAGCGGTGTCGACGACGGCATAGTCAGTCATCACTTCGATGCCGAGCCGCTTTGCCTCGGCCAGAACAGCTTCGCCCGGACGGGCGCGGCTGTCGACGATGGCAACGACCGAGACACCGGCGCGCTTCAGATCGAATGCCGCCTCATAGGCGGAATCATGCGCCGTATAGACGCCGATCTTCGCACCGACGGCGACACCATAGTGGTTGAGATAGGCCCGCGCGGCCGAAGCGAGCATGATGCCCGGCCGGTCGTTGTTCGGAAACACCATGTGGCGTTCGATGGCGCCGGTCGCCAGGATGACGCGCTTGGTGCGGACCTGCCACAGACGCTCGCGTGGCAGATTGCGACCCGGCTTCGCCAGATGGTCGGTCACCCGCTCGGCAAGGCCGAGGAAATTGTGGTTGTAGTAGCCGAAAGCCGTCGTGCGGGTCAGCACCTCGACATTCGGCATCGCCTTGAGCCTGGCGACGATAGCCTGCGCCCAGTCATAACCCTCGACGCCGTCGATCTTGACGCCGGTGTCGAAACGCAGCGCGCCGCCGACATCAGGCTGCTCGTCGCAGAGGATGACCTTCGCTCCGGTCTCGGCTGCGGCGAGCGCTGCGGAAAGACCGGCAACGCCGGCGCCGACCACGAGAACGTCGCAATGGGCATAGCGGCTGGCGTAGTGATCCGGATCTTCTTCCGTCGGCGCGACGCCAAGGCCCGCAGCGCGGCGGATGAGCGGCTCATAAATATGCTTCCAGGCTGCCTTCGGCCACATGAAGGTCTTGTAGTAAAAGCCGGCGGCAAAGAAGGAAGACATCAGATTGTTGACACCGCCGACATCGAAGGCAAGCGAAGGCCAACGGTTCTGCGATTGCGCCTTCATGCCGTCGAAGACTTCCTGCACGCTGGCGCGCACGTTGGGCTGCCTGCGCGCCGCATCGCGCGAGATATCGAGCAGTGCGTTCGGCTCTTCGGCCCCGGCCGACAGGATACCGCGCGGACGGTGATACTTGAAGGAGCGGCCAACGAGATGAACGCCGTTGGCGAGCAGCGCGGAGGCGACGGTGTCGCCTTCGAGCGCGGTATAGCTCTTGCCGTCAAAGGTGAAGCGAGCGGTTCTGGCCGGCGTCAGACGTCCCTTGCCCGCGATACGATTGGCGCCGCTCATTCAGCAAATCCCTCTTTTTGTGCCGTCTGTTCTTGTTCGTTCTGATGCTGGGTTGCCGGCTCCGAAGCGCCGGGCTTCAGCGTCGCGGGATCCGGCTTCGGCTCGCCGGCCTTGTAGGTGCGGTAGAACTGATCGCTCACCGTGTCGCGCGCCGCATTGAAGAAACGGCCGCAGCCATGAATGTGCCGCCAGCGCTCGAAAATCAGGCCCTTCGGATTGTCGCGCAGGAAGAAATATTCCTCGAATTCCTCATCCGAGATCCCGGCTATATTGGCCGGCCGCACGATATGCGCATCGCCGGCATTGCGGAATTCGAGTTCCGAACGCTCTTCCTCACAATAGGGGCAGTAAATCAGCAGCATCGTTTTCTACCTGTGTTAAAGCTCGGTGCCCGAAAGGCTTGTGCCGGGAGGCTGGGCGCAGAGCCGCCGTCCCATGGTGACAAATGGTGTTATGCGCTTCAGCAGCGTCTCCAACGATCCGTAGGGTTTGAGCACATTGGTCATTCCCAGATTGACCAGGCTCATGCCCAAAAGATCCGTGTCGATCGCAAATGCTCTCTTTGCCTCAGGCGTCTGCTCAGGCACGAAATAGACCGTCGGCTTTTTCAGCACCTTGACGCAGGCAAGCACGCCGCTTTCGGCCGTGAACGGCCAGTCCGCCTCGTCCTTTGCTTTGTGGATCACCTGCATGCGAACATCCTCGGCCCCTGGAAAGAGATCGTTGACTTCGGTCACGACCGCTCCTGCCGGCAATGAAAGACCGACCATAAGAACGATCCCGACCGCCGTCGGCATCAGTGCGCCACGGCAGCGGCTGCCGCTTCATCGATCAGACGACCGGTGCGGAAGCGATCCAGATTAAGTCCGGCGTTGAACCGATGCGGCTCGTCGCGAGCGATAAGATGCGCGAAGAGATTGGCCGAACCCGGCGTCGCCTTGAAGCCACCCGTGCCCCAGCCGCAATTGACGTAAAGGCCCGGCACCGGCGTCTTCGACTGGATCGCCGAACGGTCCGGCGTATTGTCGACGATACCGCCCCAGGAGCGCATCATCTTCACGCGGCGGAACATCGGGAAGAGCTCGCAGATCGCATCCAGCGTATGGGTGATGATCTGCAAACCGCCGGTCTGGCTGTAGGAATTATACTGGTCCGTGCCGGCGCCGATGACGAGCTCGCCCTTGTCGGACTGCGAGATATAAGCATGCACCGTGTTCGACATGACGACGCAGGGGAATATCGGCTTCAGCGGTTCGGACACGAGCGCCTGCAGCGGGCTCGATTGCAGCGGCACGCGTACGCCTGCCATCTGCATGACGACAGTCGTATGGCCGGCAGCCGAAACACCAATCTTCTTGGCGCCGATGAAACCCTTGCTGGTGTCGACACCGGTCACACGGCCGTCCGGCCCGCGGCGAATGCCGGTCACTTCGCAATTCTGGATGATGTGGACGCCGCGGTCGGAAGCCGCGCGGGCAAAGCCCCACGCAACCGCATCGTGTCGCGCCGTGCCGCCGCGACGCTGCAGGGCAGCCCCGTTGATCGGATAGCGCGCCGTCTTCGAAATATCGAGCGGCGGACAATAGGCTTTCGCCTGTTCCGGTGTCAGCCATTCATTGTCGATGCCATAGAGGCGGTTGGCGTGGATATGCCGCTTGAAGGACTGCTGGTCATGCACATTGTGCGACAGCATCATCACGCCGCGCGGCGAGTACATGACGTTATAATTGAGATCCTGAGACAGCCCCTCCCAGAGCTTCATCGAATGCTCGTAGATGTGCATGCTCTCTTCATAGAGATAGTTCGAGCGGATGATCGTCGTGTTGCGGCCGGTATTGCCGCCGCCGAGCCAGCCCTTCTCGATCACCGCGACATTGGTGATGCCATGCTCCTTGGCGAGATAGTAGGCCGCGCCCAAGCCATGACC
>NZ_JAELUG010000919.1 GCF_016429255.1 Rhizobium sp. ASV8 | reverse complement strand
CCCCCCCCCCCCCCCCCCCCCCCCCCCCCCCCCCCCCCCCCCCCCCCCCCCCCCCCCCCCCCCCCCCTTTTTCACGCTGAATACGGCATACGAGATTTAATAGACCGTCTCGTGGGCTCGGAGATGTGTATAAGAGACAGATGGTGGAGAGCATCGCCTCGGGCTTGCCGCTCTTAAAGTCTTGAGCTTGGGCCAGGAGCACAGCAATGTCGTTGTAGTTTTTGCGTGATTCCAAAATCCCTTGCTCCATGCTGTCTCTTATACACATCTGACGCTGCCGACGACGTGTCGTGGGGGTGGGTGGCGGTGGGGGGGGGGGGGGGGGATGAGGGGGGGGGGGGGGGGGGGGGGGGGGGGGGGGGGGGGGGGGGGGGGGGGGGGGGGGGGGGGG
>NZ_JAELUG010000918.1 GCF_016429255.1 Rhizobium sp. ASV8 | reverse complement strand
CCCCCCCCCCCCCCCCCCCCCCCCCCCCCCCCCCCCCCCCCCCCCCCCCCCCCCCCCCCCCCCCCCTCGTTTCACGCATAAGACGTCATACGAGATTTAATAGACCGTCTCGTGGGCTCGGAGATGTGTATAAGAGACAGGCCTTGTCTTTGTATTTTTACAGCTTCTTGTCCTGCTTTGAATCCCGTCTGTTGCGCCTTGCTTTACAAAATCCAGAGCTCCAACACGAGCGGACCCTGGCCTGTCTAAGTCTGTCTCTTATACACATCTGACGCTGCCGACGACGTGTCGTGGGGGTAGATGTCGGTGGGGGGCGGAGGGGGTAAAAGGGGGGGGGGGGGGGGGGGGGGGGGGGGGGGGGGGGGGGGGGGGGGGGGGGGGGGGGGGGGGG
>NZ_JAELUG010000917.1 GCF_016429255.1 Rhizobium sp. ASV8 | reverse complement strand
CAATAATATTTTGTTGAAGACTTTGTTGGAACATTTCCAATTGGTAGGCCCTCGAGGCTATTTCCAGTGGCTCCTCTACACTTTCCCCGTTGCTTGTCAAGCCGCTCTCTGGCTTTGGAAGGAGACTGTTTACCGATACTTCATCCTTCATGTTTGATGTAGGTCCTCTTTTATCACTGGGCGTACCGTTCTCTGAAGTTTGCATGCAGTAGGAGGAGCTGTGACGGCGCTTCATGTCGATGACCCGGTTAGCAGGTGCTGGCAGTATCAGAAAGCGGTTTTGGCGCTTTCTACTTGCGCGGTCTTTTTGTGTGATTCGTAGCAGTGAAGACGTGGGGAGGCATTATTTACCGTAAAGGCTTATAGAAGACTGAGGCGATCGACAGAGTTC
>NZ_JAELUG010000916.1 GCF_016429255.1 Rhizobium sp. ASV8 | reverse complement strand
CCCCCCCCCCCCCCCCCCCCCCCCCCCCCCCCCCCCCCCCCCCCCCCCCCCCCCCCCCCCCCCCCCTGTTTTCACGCTGAAGACGGAATCCGCGATTTAATAGACCGTCTCGTGGGCTCGGAGATCCCCCCCCCCCCCCCCCCTACCCCAGTGGTCTGTCTATCTAAAGAGCTCGGCAGAAGCAGAGAAAGACTTTAAACTAAACCTTATCTCCGAGCCTCCCAGTGTGAGGTGCCCAGCTAGGCTGCTGCCTGTCTCTTATACACATCTGACGCTGCCGACGACGTGTCGTGGGGGTAGTTCTCGGGGGGCGCCGGGTCGTAAAAAAGAGGGGGGGGGGGGGGGGGGGGGGGGGGGGGGGGGGGGGGGGGGGGGGGGGGGGGGGGGGGGG
>NZ_JAELUG010000915.1 GCF_016429255.1 Rhizobium sp. ASV8 | reverse complement strand
AGATAGTGGACGACCTGCCGTGCACGATGAGTTATGATTTCTTTTTTTTGCCCCTCTGGTTTATCATATTTTGTTTAAGGATGTATCAACATGAAGAGAAGCGAGGTGAGACGAGGCGAGGCGTGAAATGGAGTGAATTTTAATAGAATGGGGAAATACTTATGTGTATGGCATGGCATGGCATGGCATAGCAGCATGTATAACTGCAAAAGAAAGAAAATTATGACAAGACTTAGGACGGGCCGAAATAGCATATAAACTACAGAGTATAAGAACCATCAATTAAGTAAAGTGTACACAACGTACACGCAGCATATGAAAGAGTTCTGCCACGTGTGTGAATCTAAAACCGCAACGTAAAAATGTATTTCTATAAGGCCGTATGAAATCG
>NZ_JAELUG010000914.1 GCF_016429255.1 Rhizobium sp. ASV8 | reverse complement strand
CCCCCCCCCCCCCCCCCCCCCCCCCCCCCCCCCCCCCCCCCCCCCCCCCCCCCCCCCCCCCCCCCCATTTTCAAACCCCAAGACGTAATACGCGATTTAATAGACCGTCTCGTGGGCTCGGAGCCCCCCCCCCCCCCCCCAGGTTAATAAAGGCTGCCACACTGTCTCCGGACATAGTAAAGCGCTACTATGTAAGAGTGCATCTTACGCAGCCACTAGGGTACATCGTACGTCTGATATGCCTTCTGCTGCTGTCTCTTATACACATCTGACGCTGCCGACGACGTGTCGTGGGGGTTGGTGTGGGGGGTGGGGGGGGGGGGAGAAAGGGGGGGGGGGGGGGGGGGGGGGGGGGGGGGGGGGGGGGGGGGGGGGGGGGGGGGGGGGGGGG
>NZ_JAELUG010000913.1 GCF_016429255.1 Rhizobium sp. ASV8 | reverse complement strand
CCCAATCAACAGCCACATGTAAGCGCTTGCCAGCTTCAACACTTGCAATACCATGCCCAGTCCTCCCAAGCCAATGATTTTGTTGAGCAGAAGATATTTCTTGGCATAGTCTGTGGCCATTTGGTCCCTCTCACGCTGTGAAATTTCGCCTTTCCAAAGCATACCCATTTGGATACAGTGGCGAGCCGCTTGCTCTGATGCAAGTCCCATATGAGACCTGAAGGCGGCGAATGCGTCTCCCACCAGGACGACGTGTCCGTCATAGAAGCTGGAAGCCTCGCACTCTGCCTCACGTACTTTTGTGACAAATGGCTGCGGCGTCCTGGAGACTATCTCGGCCAATGGTCCTGTCATTTTGTCGACGTAGCGCGCCTTCTGACTGGCCCATAAG
>NZ_JAELUG010000912.1 GCF_016429255.1 Rhizobium sp. ASV8 | reverse complement strand
CCCCCCCCCCCCCCCCCCACCCCCCCCCCCCCCCCCACCCCCCCCCCCCCCCCCCCCCCCCCCCTTTTTTTTCATTCTTAATACGTCATACGAGATTTAATAGACCGTCTCGTGGGCTCGGAGATGTGTATAAGAGACAGGTATATCGCCAGCTGAAGAGACCGAGAAGCTGGCGCATGATCCACCTACTGTTCAAGCCATAACGGAAGACGAAGACGAGCAGCGTCAAAAGGGTGACAGCACTCTCTACCCTGTCTCTTATACACATCTGACGCTGCCGACGACGTGTCGTGGGGGTTGGTGGGGGGGGTGGGCGGGGGAGTGGAGAGGGGGGGGGGGGGGGGGGGGGGGGGGGGGGGGGGGGGGGGGGGGGGGGGGGGGGGGGGGGGGG
>NZ_JAELUG010000911.1 GCF_016429255.1 Rhizobium sp. ASV8 | reverse complement strand
CCCCCCCCCCCCCCCCCCCCCCCCCCCCCCCCCCCCCCCCCCCCCCCCCCCCCCCCCCCCCCCCCCCCTTTCCAAGCACACGCCGGAATACGAGATTTAATAGACCGTCTCGTGGGCTCGGAGATGTGTATAACCCCCCCGCCAGTTACAGGGAGACGGCGGTTCAATTACCTTTCGGACGAGCTGATTGAGCGCCTGCATAGAGGAGATGCCGCGGCTCTCATCAAAGAGATCCAGCGGCAAGGCGGACGCTGTCTCTTATACACATCTGACGCTGCCGACGACGTGTCGTGGGTGGAGGTATCGGGGGGGGGGGGGGCAGGGGTAGAGGGGGGGGGGGGGGGGGGGGGGGGGGGGGGGGGGGGGGGGGGGGGGGGGGGGGGGGGGGGGG
>NZ_JAELUG010000910.1 GCF_016429255.1 Rhizobium sp. ASV8 | reverse complement strand
CCCCCCCCCCCCCCCCCCCCCCCCCCCCCCCCCCCCCCCCCCCCCCCCCCCCCCCCCCCCCCCCCCTTTTTTCATGAATAAGACGGAAAACGAGATTTAATAGACCGTCTCGTGGGCTCGGAGATGTGTATAAGAGACCCCCTGCTTTCTGGCCCAAGCTGTTCCGTTCATCACCATTATGATGCCCCGACTCTGTCAGTCTGGCTTTACTTTCGCGCAACCTTTCCTGGTTCTACGTACAGTCAAAACTGCTGTCTCTTATACACATCTGACGCTGCCGACGACGTGTCGTGGGTGTAGGTGTGGGGGGGGGGGGGGGCGGTGGAGGGGGGGGGGGGGGGGGGGGGGGGGGGGGGGGGGGGGGGGGGGGGGGGGGGGGGGGGGGGGGGGG
>NZ_JAELUG010000095.1 GCF_016429255.1 Rhizobium sp. ASV8 | reverse complement strand
CTCTGTTTCGCTCCAGCGCGCAGGTCGCGCTTGCCGGCTTTCTCGCCTGGGCATTTTGCGGCGCCTATTTGTGGGACCATTTCAACCAGTGGAAGGGCGCCATGCCCTGGGTGCCGTTGTTGATGGCTGCGGTGCTGATCGCACTTGTCAGATATGTCGACGCGCCGAGGGCGCGACATTTTGCCTATCTCATGCTTGTCGGGTGGCTGGCCTGGATTTTCGGGCTGAATGAGAGCCTCAACGCGGCAATCCTTTTCGCCGCCTTTGGAATGGCAGCCTTTCTTGCCGTCAGTATCCCGGCCTCGCCGCTAATGCCACTTGCGCGGACGGCGGGGGCCGCGCCGGCCTTCTACACCTTTCTTCTTGCGGCGATCGGTTTCTTTCTGGTCCATGCGGAAATCGCCAACGACTCCTTCGAAAACAATGTCTGGGCGCAAGCCACGCTTCCGCTCATCATTGTGGCGGTCGCGACGCTGGCAAGCTCGGTGATTGCGATTGCGCTCAGCGGCCGTGACAATGGCGCCGTGCGTTTTCTCGCCTATTTCGTGTTCGCCTGTGAGATTCTCTACCTTGCCAGCGAGACGATCGGCTCGATCATCGGCACCGCAGGCTTCTTCCTGATCGCCGGTCTGATGGTGGCGCTTGCCGCATGGGTGGTCATTCAGCTGGAACGACGGTTCTCCAATGCAGGCAGGCAGGAGACACGGGCATGACCGATATGGCCGACAAGAGCATTTCCGCGAACACTCCGCGCCGTCTGTGGATCACTGCGATTATCGTCGCGGTCCTGCAGACTGCCGTCCTTGGCTATATGGTCGGTGAACGGGCCTGGGGCTTGCGAAGCGGCGTCGAAGTCCTCCTGAAGACGGCGCCAGTCGATCCGCGCGATCTGCTGCGTGGCGATTACGTCACCTTGAACTACGATATTTCGAGGGTTCCGATCTCGACGCTGCGCGATGGACCGCCGAAGATCAGCCTTTTTCAGCAAACGCTGTCGGTTCGCCTTAAGAGACAGGACGACGGCTATTGGGGCATTGTCGAATCATCCTTCAAGCCGCTTGATCCGAAGCCTGATACGGTCATCCTCAAGAGCACGCCGTTCGACTATGCCTTTTATGGTGAGCCGGCCGATCCGTCGCAGCAGATGATCGGCGTGACCTATGGTATCGAGCGCTATTATGTGCCCGAAGGACAAGGGCACGACATCGAAAGCGCACGCAATGCCAACCGCGTCGCCATTGCCGCGCGCATCTCCTCGGATGGCAGAGCCCATATCAGAAGCCTGCTGCTCGACGGTAAATCGGTCTACGAAGAGCCACTTTACTGACGATATCAGCCCGAAGATGCCGATAAGCTTTGAGCGCAGTCGTGGAACCGTCATTTTTCCTTTGCGTGGTTTGAAACGGGTGATATAGAGACGCCGCGCTCCGGAAGGCCCCATGGGCAGGCATCGCCATGCGGTTCTGGGAACGCGGGTATGGTGAAATTGGTAGACACGCCAGATTTAGGTTCTGGTGCCGCAAGGCGTGGGAGTTCAAGTCTCTCTACCCGCACCAACACTGTCTTGTGGACGGGGGAGGCTGAACAGGCCTGACCTCCGATATGCTGTAGGACGCGCCATTTTGCCCAGGCATCCCGCTTTCGAAGAGAGAGCGGATAAGATGTTTCGGCTCGTAACGAGGTAGGGCTGCCTTTTGCGCGTTCGTTCGAAGGCGCGGCGCTCTTGGCAAAGTGACAGGGAATTGCATCCAAGCCACGCTCGGGATTTTCCGGCGTCGTGCTCATCGAAACGAACGGCTGTCTGGGCACGGCCGCCATGAATGAAGGTAGGACAATGCAGGTTATCGAAACGCTCGCTGAAGGGCTGAAGCGCGAAATCAAAGTGGTCATCCCGGCCAAGGACATGGAAGTGCGCATGAACGAGCGCCTTGCCGAGGTCAAGGACAAGGTCCGCATCAACGGCTTCCGTCCGGGCAAGGTTCCGGTTGCACACCTGAAGAAGGTCTATGGCAAGTCGATCATGGCTGATCTCGTCAACGAGATCGTTCGTGACCAGCCGCCGGCAATCCTGAGCGAGCGCGGCGAAAAGTCGGCGACCCAGCCGGAAATCGCCATGACCGAGGACAAGGACGAGGCAGAAAAGATCCTCGCTGCCGAGGCCGATTTCGAATTCACGCTGTCCTACGAAGTTATTCCGGCGATCGAACTAAAGTCCGTCAAGGGCGTCAAGGTTACGCGCGAAGTGGCTGAAATCGCTGACGAAGAAGTCACCGAGCAGATCCTCAAGATCGCCGAAAGCGCTCGCAGCTACGAAACCAAGAAGGGCAAGGCCGCCGACGGCGACCGCGTTACCATCGATTACCTCGGCAAGGTCGACGGCGTTGCCTTCGACGGCGGCAAGGACGAAGACTCGCAGCTGGTTCTCGGCTCGAACCGCTTCATCCCGGGCTTCGAAGAGCAGCTCGTCGGCGTCAAGGCTGGCGATGAGAAGGTCATCACCGTAACCTTCCCGGCCGATTACCCGGCCAAGAACCTCGCTGGCAAGGAAGCCACCTTCGACATCAACGTCAAGGAAGTTGCTGCTCCCGGCGAAATCGAAATCAACGACGAACTCGCTTCCAAGCTCGGCCTTGAATCGGCTGACCGCCTGAAGGAAATCGTTCGCGGCCAGATCGAAAGCCAGTACGGCTCGGTTACCCGTCAGAAGGTCAAGCGCCAGATTCTCGACCAGCTCGATGAAATGTACCAGTTCGACACGCCGCAGAAGCTTGTTGACGCTGAATTCGCCAGCATCTGGCGTCAGATCCAGACGGATCTGGCTGAATCCGGCAAGACCTTCGAAGACGAAGACACGACCGAAGAAAAGGCTCGCGAGGAATACCGCAAGCTCGCTGAGCGTCGCGTTCGCCTCGGTCTCGTTCTCTCCGAAATCGGTGAGAAGGCCGGCGTAGAAGTCAGCGAAGACGAACTCCAGCGTGCGCTTTATGCTCAGCTGCAGCAGTTCCCGGGCCAGGAAAAGGAAATCCTGGAATTCTTCCGCAACACGCCTGGCGCTTCCGCCAACCTGCGCGCGCCGATCTTCGAAGAGAAGGTCATCGACCATCTGCTGACAGAAGTCGACGTCACGGACAAGACCGTTTCCAAGGAAGCCCTGCTGGCTGACGACGAAGACGAAGACAAGCCGGCTGCCAAGAAGGCTGCTCCGAAGAAGAAGGCTGCTGCCAAGGCTGAAGCGACCGAAGCTGCTGTCGAAGGCGAAGAAGCCGCTGCGCCGAAGAAGAAGGCTGCTCCGAAGAAGAAGGCTGCTGAAGACAGCGCCGAGTAATCGGTTTTTCTTCTGGACTGAAATTAAGAGCCCTGCCGTTCGCGGCAGGGCTTTTTTGTTGGTAAGCTAGAGCATGTCGCGCAAAAGTGTGCAGCGGTTTTGCGACCACGACATGCGTGAAATCAAAGAGTTAAAGCGCGTGAAGCGAATCTGAAAGATCGCAACGCGCTTTGGGCTGCCGCCGACGAGGTCCAACATGAATGCGCTCCTGGCAATCATTCCTTGCCCAGTGCGCGGCGGATGGCGATCTCAACAGGACTGTAGGCACTATCCGATCGCTCCAGCCGATAGGGCTCCGCCAGGCCAATCGATGGCTGCGCCATGAAGCGTGGCCTCGTTCCGCGATGCTTCTGGGCGGCGTGGATGAGAAAGGGATGGCAGATATAGACGGTTCCCGCTTTTCCCGTTGCCAGAGCCTGAGGGTGATCGGCTGCAAGGTCTTGCAGCATCATATGAGAGCGCCCGTTTTCGCCCGCCGGCTCAAGATAGCGCGCCATATCCATGTGCGAACCGACCCGGATGCGTGTCGGTGCATCGTCTTCACCCACATCGGAAAACAGGAATAGGGTGAGTAACGCACGGCCCCTGGAGGTGACATTTACCCGCCATGCCGAAAAGTCGCTTCGTTCATTGGGATCGCAATCGTCGCCGGGAAAGCTGAGGTCGACATGCCAGCCGGCGTCACCCGGATCGTCCGGATGGGGAAATCGCACGGGGAAAGTGCCGAGGCCATCTCTCGGAACCCATCTTCCTTTTCCAACCAGTTGATCGAAAGCGGAGCGGAGAACAGGCATGTTGGCGATGGTACGGAACGGCTCGCCACCATAACCCGGGAGCCTGACGACGGGGAACCGCCAACTCGCCGGATCGTGCTCGCTGCACGGAAGATCACGCCACATGATGGCACGCGCTTGTTGAGCGAGTTCTGCTGAAAATGCATTATCGACGCGGAGGAAACCATGTTCGATAAATTGCTCGATATCTGCCGCGCCAAGCGCCGCAGAGCTCTGATATTCGTCGTGCATCTTGAAATCTTTCTCAAATCTCGCACCGTGTCTCGCCCTCTAAAAGTTTTGGCGGCACGATTTTTTCGGTCACAGACCATCCTTGCGGCTAGAAAGCCGCGGAGCTGGTCTGCATCTTCATGTGGCTCAATGGCCGCTTAACTAGCGGCTTATGAAGAAGACCGAAGCGATGTTGAGAATGCTCATCATGTCGACAGGGTAGTAGGCCCCGACGGCATGGTCAATATCGCTTTCTATTAGAGCTCCGACTTGATGTCGCCCATGCGGTTCCAAGCGTCGAGGCCGGCGATCTTGTAGGCTTCGGCGAGCGTCGGATAGTTGAAGGTGTTCTCGACGAAATATTCGACGGTGCCCTTGAGGTTCAGCACCGCCTGGCCAATGTGCACGAGCTCGGTCGCACCTTCGCCGACGATATGGACGCCGAGGAGCCGGCGTGTCTTCAGCGAGAAGATCATCTTCAGGAGGCCGGTGTCGAGACCCATGATGTGGCCGCGCGAGGTCTCGCGGAAACGGGCGATGCCGCATTCGTAGGGAATATGCCGTTCCTTGACCTCTTCTTCGGAGAGGCCGCAGGTCGAAATCTCCGGCACGGCATAGATGCCGTAGGGGAAGTATTTCGGCGGCTCCTTGGCGATCGCGCCGACGGCGACGCGGGCGGCGATACGACCCTGTTCCATTGAGGTCGAGGCAAGGCTCGGAAAGCCGACGACATCGCCGGCGGCGAAGATGTGCGGAACTTTCGTGGCAAAGGTTTCCGGATTGACGCTGAGGCGGCCGCGATTGTCGGCTTCGAGGCCGGCGGCTTCGAGGTTGAGCGTATCGGTCGCGCCCATCCGCCCGGCGGCGAACAGAACCATGTCCGTCGTAATGCGGCGCCCATTGTCCAGCGTCAGTTCCACTTTGCCGTTCGGCAGGCGTTCCACTTTCTCCGCCTTCTGGCCGAGCAGCAGCTTCATGTTGCGGTCGCGCAGCTGGTAGATGAAGTCTTCGACGATTTCCTTGTCGATGAAGTCGAGCATCGTCGATTTTGGATCGATCAATGTCACCTGCGTGTCGAGCGCGCTGAAGATGGTGGCGTATTCGATGCCGATGACGCCCGCGCCGATGACGACCATCGACCGAGGCAGCTCCTCGATCTCCAGCAGTTCATCGCTGTCGAGAACCGTCTTGTTGTCGAAGGGCATGTAATCGGGACGAAACGGCTTGGTGCCGACCGCAAGCAGGATGCTGGCTGCCGAGACGGTGACCACTTCGCCATCATCCTTGACGATCTGCATGGTCTGGGGATCGACGAAGCTCGCCTTGCCGCGAATATGCTGAACCCGGTTGCGTGCAAACTGGTGTTCCAGCACTTCGACTTCATGGTCTAGCGTGATCAGCAGGCGACGGCGCAGGTCCTCGGCGCTGATTTCCTGCTTCACGCGATAGGCACGGCCATAGAAGCCGCGCTCGCGCCAGCCCGAGAGATTGAGCGCTGTTTCGCGCAACGTCTTGGAGGGAATGGTGCCGGTGTGGACCGAGACGCCGCCAACGCGCTTGCCTTGCTCGACGACGAGCACTTTCCTGCCGAGTTTGGCGGCCTGAATGGCGCCTCTGCGGCCGGCAGGGCCGCTGCCCACGACTAGGAGATCGAATTGGTCCATCGGGAAGCCTCGGATGATTGAATAGGGAATCAATGTCGCAATGCAACATGCTCCGTCAACCGGTAGCTGCTCAATGTTACAGAATATCTAACGCGACCTTCGTGTCTTCAGGAGGCAGAAAGCCGAAGCCAGGGTTCCAGCTTCTCGAAGGTGCGATCCATCGCATAGGCACGCAGGAAGGAAAGCGAGATGTGCCCGTAGACAATCGACATCTGATGCTCGGCGGTGGCCTCGTCGGCCTTGGTAATTGCGGCGAGATAAAGCGCGGACGCCAGTCCGGTACGGTCCGAGCCCGCCTGACAGTGAATGAGGATGGGTTTCGGCGCGTCGCGCATGATGGCGACCAGTTGCTCCGCCTGCTCCTGCGTCAACTCGCGGGCCGACGACATGCGGAAGTCGATGTGGTTGATATCGAGCTGCTTGGCTTCGGCAACCTCATTGTCGTACCAATTATGACCAGTATTGTCGCCGCGCAGATTGATGATGGTCTTGATGCCATATTGCTTTTGAAATTGGGCTATCGTCTCCGCAGAGGGCTGCGAAGAGCGATAGACCTCACCGGCTATGACGGGATGGAAGTTCGACGTCCAGACCATATGGGCATAGAAGCCGCCAGCCGCCGCCGCGAATCCTCCGACGACAATGGCCGCGACACGGGCGGCACGACGGAGATAACCAGCAAGCGTTGATGATGTCTTCTGCATATGATCTCCAGATCGGCCGCATTCTCAGGCGAAGAGGCCAAATCAAAACAATAGCTTCCGCCGGCGAATTCGCCGAGTTGGATCCATCATTTCCTCTGCCAGATCATCCTGACGCCGAACTGAAAAATGAAAACCGGACCGAATGTGCGGAACGAGACGATTTTAGGAGTAGATATGGAATTCTTAAGGTGAGAATATTAAAATATATTAATCCGGCATTGCTGTACTTGGGTGCAATACTTCGAAGATCGAATAGCGACTTCAGATCAGCCGCAATGCTCGGAAGCTGACGTGTCCGTTCTTGCCGATGATAATATGATCGTGAACGGTAATACCCAGAGGCTTGGCCGTATCGATGATCGTCTTGGTCATCTCGATGTCGGCGCGCGAGGGCGTTGGATCGCCTGATGGATGGTTGTGCACCAAAACAGCCAACGAAATAAATCGTTGTTTATCAGCGTGTTATGTACGCTTTCGGATGAATTGGGGTATGGGTTTGGTGTCTGAAACAAATGACATTCCGTGACCATCCCGCCGTATTCCGCCCGATCCTTCCAGCTTCCGGAAATGCATGCAGGAGCACGAGTCACTGTGGCAGCTACGGTTACGGGGGAATGCAGATCGCGACAAGTGCCTCGCTAGAAGCGATGTTCGCAGCCGTTTGCTTCAGTAGGCATGAGCCTCTCGACAACGGGACGAGGCTCATGCCGACGCTCAGATCACGCTGGTCTCAGCGTCAGTAGTATCAAAAGGGAGGTATCGCGTGCGTTGGCATGGGACGAGGTTTGAACGATCCCAGCGATCTAGCTCGTTGACCGGGTACAGAACCGATTTGCCGATTTTAATGAATGATGGCCCGATCCTCTTCGATCGCCAGTTGCGCAACGTGCCCTCGCTAACTTGATTCCGATAGCGTTCGACAACTTCTTTCAGAGTTAAATAAACAGAAATAGACAAAAATTCTCCTAGGCTTCGATCTTTGTGCAACGGGCTGTTGCACAAAGGCCTGCGGTCACATGAATTGATGGGCAGAATTGTTTCCGCTGCGTTTGGCGTCGATGACTTAGAAGGTCGTCGGCCGATGTGCGGTAACCCCTAACAGATGGCCACGGGGTATTACTGGAAAAATGTCTGTCGCTATTCCACCAATGCATGCTGTGGTGGGCAATCCTTACGCTTTTGCCCCCGGGACTTCGTCCGAAATCCTTTCGTCATTCGATTGAGACGACGGCATCGGCCACACCATCTGAACGTTCGATCTTTCGGTTGGCCGGCAGAATGAAGATTAGGGTCAGAGCAAGAGCGAGCAGGTTCATGACCGCAGCTCCGACGAAGACGGCACTGATCTGATGGCTCATTTCTGCGGTCGCCGTCAGTCGTGGATCGGCGTAGGTGGCGAAGACCACGATCAACACGCTGAGGCCGATGGAGCCACCCAACTGATGGGCCACGTTGACGAGGCCCGAGGCCGCGCCCTGATCGCGGCTGTCAACACCGCGCACGCCGGATGTGGTCAGAGGCGCCATTGCCCCGCCGTTGCCAATGCCGATCACCGCCATGGGCAGGGCTAGCTGCCAGAATGAAGCATCGGCGCCCGCATTCGCCAGCCAGAACAGCCCGACGCTGATGAACGCCAGTGCTCCCGTGAGCATTGGCACACCGCCCACGGTCCGGGTGACGCGGGGAATGGCCATCGCGGCGGCGAACTGAACCAGCGTCATGGGCAGGAAGCCCAACCCGGCCTGGAGCGCCGAATAGCCCAGCACCCGCTGCATAAGCTGCGTGCCGAAAAAGAAGAACGAAACGATCGAGCCAACGTACAGCATGCGCGCCACATAGGCGGCGGAGCGTTCGCGACTGCGCAGGAGGCGCAAAGGAAGGACTGGGACGTCGACACGCCCTTCGTGGCGGAGAAAGAACCCGAGGACCACGACCGACACTGCTAGGGTCACCAGCGTCACCGGGTCAAGCCACCCGGCTTCAGCGGCGTTGACCAGGCCATAGACCAGCAGACCCACACCCAATGTCGATCCAACGGCGCCGATGACGTCGAACCGGCCTTTCGCAGGCGCATTTTCAGGAATGCAGCGCGCGACGGCGAAGATCAGGGCGATGCCGATCGGGATGTTCACTAGAAAGCCGATCCGCCAGGACAGCAACCCCGCAAATATTCCGCCCAGCACCAGGCCGAGGCTCGCTCCCGCCCCGGCGACGACCGAATACCAGGCCAGCGCCCGCGTCCGCTCACTGCCTTCGGGAAAGGTGGTCGAGATGATAGCCAACACGCTCGGCGCTAGGATCGATGCGCCGAGACCTTGAACGGCCCGCGCCGCGATCAGCTCGTAGGGCGATTGGGAAATGCCGATAACCAGCGACGCGAGCGTAAACAGCACGACACCGATCTGTAAAACTCGCCGGCGCCCGAACGTGTCGCCCAGCCGGGCAGAAAGCAAAAGGAAGCCGCCGAAGCAGAGCAGGTAGGCGTTCTGAACCCACGTTTGCATCACGGGGCTCATATTCATGGTTTTGCCGATCTCCGGCATGCCGGTGTAGACGATGGAAAGATCGAGCAGGATCATCAAATAAGCAGTCAGCACAACGCCAAGAATCGTGTTGGGGCCGGCCGACCGCGCGGCGCGGTCGAATGTCATCAGAGAGCTTCCATTGGTTGGATCGTTCCGGCTTCGCCGGATCTGACGCCAATGTAGGCTGACTCAACTATGTTGATTAGCGGGCGTTATCGGCATGAGCCGTTAAGTCAGCCTAACAAGTCGTGACGCAATCCCTGCGAAATTTCGGGGGACAATGGCTCTACGTCCGTCGTTCAACGTCCGTCCTGATTCTGTCCAGATCCGCAACGATCCGCGCCGGCTCACTGTCGAGAGGCATATTCGGCAGGTCACGCGCGCCATCCAGTGCGTCTGGCGCGTCAGCTTCAAGCGACGCGAAGACAGGATCGAAGTCCGTCTGCTCCGGTCCTCTTTCGCTATGCAGTTCGAAAGTCTTGCTGAGCGCAGCTTCCGACGACAGGCTGCGAACCAGGACCTCGGCGATCTGGCGCCGTGCAATGGCGCCGTCGCTTGGATTGCCGGACAGGGCCTTGTCACCCTGCAGCATCAGCAGCCGATGCTGGTCGGGCTCGTTGTAGTCGAACCACGCAGGCCGAACGATCGTATAGAGCTGGCCGCTGGCGCGCACGAGGCGCTCGGCGCGTCGCTTCCAATCGTGCGAGCCCTTGCGGTCGGTGGTGCCGATCGCCGTCATCAGCGCGATGCGCGCCTTGTGTCCCTGAAGTGCTGCAAGCACGTTGCGCACGCCGCCATAGTCAACGGCCTCCGCCCCGCTCGAATTGCCGTAGGTTCCTTGCGTGAACACGACGGCGTCGATCCCGGCGACGGCCTCGTTAAGCGATTCGGCGCGAGTCAGGTCCCCGACCACGACGGACGCCTCCGGGGGAAACGACTTTCCGCGAGCCACGTCGCGAACCAGTGCCCGGACGGCAAATCCATGATCGAGTGCGGAAGCGACCACATAACGTCCGATGCTGCCAGTCGCGCCGACGACGAGCACGGTGCGTTGAGCTTCGTTCATGACGTTTCCTGACTAATGCCTGGGATCGTTCTTGATGAATTTTTTCCAGAACCGCGTCGCATCCGCGATCCAACCCTCGGCACTGGTGCCTGTGCCCGGCCCAAAACCGTGACCAAGGCCTTTGTACTTGTGGTACGCCACTTCCGTTCCAGCCTGTCGCAGCGCCGCGACGCGCCGCTCCATAACCGAAGGCGGTGCGATGCCATCTTGCTCCCCCACAACGACGAAGGTGGGCGGTTCATTGGGCGCCATCTCCGAATGCGCGGTGTAAGCCATCACGACGACAGCGGGCTTCGGAAGATCCTCGCCCCCGAACGCTGCGACACCGTGCGACCCGATCGAGGCAGCCATCCTGGCGCCCGCCGAACTGCCCCATAGCGAATAGTCGCGCGTATCGACACCGAGAGCGCTGGCATTCCGAAAGACGGTGGAGATCGCCGCGGCCAGATCCTCCGTCGCCACGCGACCGCCAAGGCCCGCCCGGTACTTGATGACGAAGGCGTTGTAGCCCTGGTCGGCGATATCGACCGCGTAAGGAAATCCCTCATGGACGGAACCGACATATGAAAACCCACCGCCCGGCGAAACGATCGCAAAAGGCGCGCCGGGCTTGCCCCGAAAGAAGAATAGCCCCGTCTGGCGTTTGGTCGGATCGGCTCGCTTCTGCGCTTCAGTATAGACATCGTAGAAGACCGGCTTGCCCTTGTTCACATCGTCGATCATGCGATTCAGGCCGGCGACGACCGTGCCGGGTTCGACATGGCTATGGTAGGGAAGAAGCTTCCCAAACGCCCCGAGCCGCATCGTCGCGTCGTAGACGCGGTCGCTCCATGGCATCAGCAAATGGGAGTAACCGCTGAACGCTGGATGATTCAGGAGATCACCGATTGTTGCTTCAGGACCGAGATGGCCAAGCTGCGCCGCGAGCGTAGCCATGTTTCTCGCCGCATCGATCCTGTGATTGGGATGCGCCAACTCGATCTCTCCCGCTCGCGCGACGACGGATGGAGAAAGCAGGGACATTGCGAGCCAGACGGAGTGCAAGGTGAAAGCGCTCATTCTCGTACCCCGTCTCGCCTTGTCTCTGATCTGTTGAAGGGCGACCGTCTCAGTTGGTCTCAGTGCCCCGTCATCTTGAGCACCGCTTCCGGCAAGCGCTCGCCCTGGATCTCGATCTTGGAAGCCTCGGCGTCGATCTCGGCCAGATCGTCGGCCGTCAGCTCCAGTTCGACAGCCCCCAGGTTCTCCTCCAGGCGATGCAGCTTGGTCGTGCCTGGGATCGGCACGATCCACGGCTTCTGCGCCAGCAGCCAGGCGAGCGCGACCTGAGCCGGCGTTGCGCCTTTGCGATCGGCGACGGCCTTAACGACATCGACCAGGGCAAGGTTGGCCTTGCGGACGTCCGGCGAAAAGCGCGGCACCAGATTGCGGAAATCACCCTGCTCGAACTTTGTGTTCTCGTCGATCTTGCCGGTCAGGAAGCCCGCGCCGAGCGGGCTGAAGGGAACGAAGCCGATGCCGAGGTCTTCCAGCACGGGCAGAAGCTCCGCTTCCGGGCCGCGCCAGAACAGTGAATATTCGCTCTGAACCGCGGCCACGGGCTGGACGGCATGGGCGCGACGGATGGTCTGGACCCCAGCCTCCGACAAGCCGAAATGCTTGACCTTGCCCGCGGCGATCAATTCCTTGACGGCGCCGGCGACGTCCTCGATCGGCACGTTGAGATCGACCCGATGCTGGTAGAACAGGTCGATGCGATCGGTCCTCAGGCGCTTCAGCGCGGCGTCTGCCACCGCCTTGATGTGCTCGGGGCGACTATTGGTGCCACCGGTACGTGCGCCCGTCTCAAGGTCGATGTCGAAACCGAACTTGGTGGCGATGACGACCTTGTCGCGGATCGGCTGGAGCGCTTCGCCGACGAGAGCCTCATTCGCGAAAGGACCATAGGCTTCGGCCGTGTCGAACATCGTAACGCCGCGATTATGAGCGTCGCGGACGAGCTTTATCATCTCGTTCTTGTCCGCACCGGATCCATAAACGCCCGTCATGCCCATGCAGCCGAGGCCCAGCGCTGAGACCTCAAGACCGCCGAGATATCTGTATTTCATAACCGCTATCCTTTTTTTGCGTTTTCTCGGGCGCATCGACGTTCGAGAGCACCAATATGATGTGGGCAGGCAGAGGGCCGGGTCCGTCTTCGAGGTCCGCCCAGACGTTGGGGCAAGTGAACTCGTGAGGTGGCAGGCCAACACCACTGGCTGATGCAAGCAAAATAGCGCCTGCCGAAGCATGCGATAAGATGCTATAATTCGCATGATCTTTTCAGGTGGGCTAACAAATCAAAGTGGAAAATCTCAACGATCTTGCGGCTTTCGGGGCCGTCGCACGCGAACGGAGCTTTACGCGCGCCGCTGCGCAGCTCCGCGTGTCGCCATCGGCGCTGAGCCAGACCGTTCGCAATCTCGAGGAGCGGCTGGGGATACGGCTCCTGACCCGCACCACCCGCAGCGTCGCGCCGACCGAAGCTGGCGAACGCCTTCTGCGGACCATCACGCCACGCTTCGACGAAATCGAAGCGGAACTCGCCGCGTTGAGCGAGCTGCGCGACAAACCCGCCGGGACCGTCAGGATCACCGCCGGGGAGCATCCCGCAATCGCGGTGTTGCAGCCCGCCCTCAAGCGATTTCTTCCTGACCATCCGGACATCAACGTCGAAATCACTATCGACTATGGCCTGACCGATATCGTCGCGGAGGGCTATGACGCAGGCGTTCGCATGGGTGAGCAGGTCGCTAAAGATATGATTGCCATTCCCATCGGACCGGACATGCGGATGGCCGTCGTGGGATCACCGTCCTATTTCGAGCGATATCCTCGCCCGGAAACGCCTCAGGATCTCACCGCCCACAAATGCATTAATGTTCGGCTGCCGACCTATGGCGGGGTATTCACCTGGGGCCTTGAGAAAGACGGGCGCGAGGTCAAGGTGCGGGGCGAAGGACAACTTGTCTTCAACAGTCTCGCGATGCGGCTATCCTCCGCTTTGGACGGGCTTGGTGTGGCCTACATGCCGGAGAACCAGGTACTCCCCTATGTCGCGGATGGCCGGTTGGTGCGGGTTCTGGAGGACTGGTGCCCTTACTTTCCCGGCTATCACCTCTACTATCCGAGCCGACGGCAACAGTCGCCGGCGCTGGCGCTACTGGTGGACATTCTCCGCTACCGCGGCGGCTGATCCAGGCCTGCGCTTTCGCGCTAGAAGCCACTTCATCGCGTAGTAGGTCAGGCATATATAAAGTCCCGCGATCGCAAGGCAGTGGACAAAGAAGCCCGCGACAGACTCCTCGAAATTCCACCAGTCGAGCGTCATCTGCATGGACAGCTTCGTGCCGATCGCCAGCGCGAATGAGCTCCACACACCATGTATCGCGATGGCGACGACGATCGCGCGGAGCACGAGCGTCCTCACGGCGTTGGGCTGTGTGATCCCGGTCAGCTTGCGCGCCACGCCCATGATCATCGGCCAGCGAAGACCAAGATGCATGGAGACGATCACAAGCACCCAGTAGGCAGCCAGGGTATGGATTTGGCGGACGGTGAAGCCGGCATAAGGCGACATGACACCGGACAGCGCATTTGAAATAAGCACGCCGCTGATCAGCAGCGCCAGCATGGCCGTCATCAACAGAAACGTCACGGCGATGTTGAACAGGCTCCGCGGTTCGCGCGAGCCCTTGGCGATCCTGCCATACCATCGCCGATTGAAGACGTTGTGCACGATGACGAGCACGAACATGGCGCTTCCGGCCACTTCGTGCGCGACGTTGCCGAGCCACCAATAAGAAAAGCCGAATAACAGGAGGCCGGCCGCGATGAGATCGAAGACGAGGCGCGATAGGAAAACAGGGCTCAATCGTCCGATCTCCCCCTCACTCGACCGGCGTGCCGCTGAAGCGGGGAATGCGGTAGGCCGTGAAGAGATAGTCGCTGCTCTGTTGGCTGCGATGGCACGACTGACAGCGCGCCGTGTTCTCACTCATGTTGATTGACTTGTCCGGCCAGAACCATTGGAACTGCCAATCGGCGGTTCGGCGCATCGCGTCATAGTCGGCGCCAAAGCCTGTGCCCTTCTCCATGACGAAGTAGCGATAGAGTTCTCCGTCGCGATGATCGACCAGCACGAAATGGGTGCCTGCCGGAATCGGTTGCCCATTCCTCACCGCTTCCATCGCCGCCGGCGTGGTCATGATCTGCTCCATCACATTGCCGCGTCTGACGGTCGTGTAGTGAACCAGCTCCTGGAGATCGGGAAACTGAACGCGATTGGGTTCGGCGTGGACCTGCCAGCCGATCAGGGAGACGGCGCAGGCACCCAGGACGCTCAACGCAAGAGGAATTGCAAATCGTTTCAAAACGATGCCTCGCTTTGCCGGTTAGGAGGTGGGCAGGCCGCGATGCCGCGATCCGCGCTGGCTCTATCGGGGAGGTTCAGTGCCGATACTGCTCGTCTGATACCTTCTCCATCCAATCGACCGTCTTGCCGTCGAGCGCTTCGGAGAATGCGATATGGCTCATGCCGACCGTAGGACTTGCGCCGTGCCAATGCTTCACGCCGGGCGGAATCCAGACGATATCGCCGGGCCGAATTTCCTGAACGGGGCGCCCCCATTCCTGCACGAGGCCGACGCCTGCCGTTACGATCAGCGTCTGGCCGAGCGGATGCGTATGCCAGGCGGTGCGCGCGCCCGGCTCGAACGTGACGGTTGCGCCGCTTATGCGGGCAAGCCCGCTTCCTTTGAAACGGTCGTCCACGCGGACGGAGCCGGTGAAATTCTCGGCTGGCCCTGCGGCGGACGGCTGCGATCCTGCATGAGTGACGACGATCGCAGAATTTGCATCATTAGCCATCGCGGGCACTCCTATGATTGCACTTGAGAGAGCGAGCACCAAAGCACCAAGGAACTCGCGCCGCCTCACTTTTGAAATACCTCTTTCGCAACTGCGAGAGACGAAACCGCACTCGGCCATCCCGAATAGAACGCCATGTGGGTGATGGCCTCTATAATCTCGTCCTTGGTCAGGCCGTTCTGGAGACCAATAGCGATGTGCGATCGAAGCTGGTCCGGCCGGTTTAGGGCTATCAGGGCCGTGATGGTGACAAGGCTGCGGTCACGCTTGGAGAGGCCGGGACGCTCCCAAATGTCGCCATAGAGCACGTTGTCGGTCAGCTCGACCATCTTCGGCGCGATGTCGCCATAGAGCTGCTGGGCGCGCGAAGGCTGCTTTGCCGTCGCATCGGATGCGGCAGGGGTCTGGCTTTGGGCGTTGGCCATGGTGGAAATTCCTCCGGTAAGGACGAGGCTCACGACAACGAGCAAATTTTGGGCGATCTTCTTCAATGGTGCGACTCCTCGGGTGGTGGGGCATATGGTGCTCAGGCCATTGCCTGAGCACCATGTTGCGAGCGGTCAGGAAACGAGAGTCCGTCCGAAGAACGGCGCGAGCTTGCTCATGGCGGCGTTGACATATTCGGGAACCCAATAGGTCTGGATGTGGGTCGCGCCCTCGATCTTGAACAGCTCCTTGTCCGTCGTCCCGGTAGCCTTGGGGAACGCATCCTCGGTCATGTAAAGACTGTCGGCCTTGCTGCCGGCGATCATCAGCAACGGCTGGTCGATCAGGTCGATCTGGTCGGTGGCGTCCCAGCGCATCAGGTCGAGCAAGCTGCTCGTGGTGTATTTGAAGGTCGAGCCGGCGTGCGCGTGCGTGCGCCAATAATATTGGTATCCCTCCCGGTACATCTCGAACGGCAAGGCCGCGATCTGCGCATCCGTCATGTCGGCATCGCCGGAATAGAGGATCTTTCCTCCAGCCACTTCCTGGGCGCGGGCCGCTGAAGCCTGCCGCAAGCGCTCCTGGATCGTATTGAGCTGCGAATCCGCGAAGCCGTTGCGGCGAACGCGCCCTGAATTGAACATGCTGAGCGTCGCGACCGCCTTGAAGCGCTTGTCGGTCTTCGCGGCCGCCAGCGAGTATCCGCCGCCGCCGCAAATGCCGAGCAGGCCGAGCCGATTGGCATCAACGCCAGGATACTGCGTAATGAAATCAGCCGCTCCGTGGATGTCCTCGATGCGGTTGGTGGGTTTGTCCACGCTGCGCGGCTCGCCGCCGCTCGCACCCTGATAGGCGGCATCCATTGCGATGGTGACAAAGCCCTGTTCCGCCAGATGCTGGGCATAGAGGCCCGCGGTCTGCTCCTTCACGCCGCCATTCGGGTGCGCCACGACGATCGCAGAATATTTCTGCTGCGGATCGTAGTTCGCCGGGGTGTAGACGTTGGCGGCGATGTCGAGGCCGTGGAGCTTGTACGTGACTGGGTGGACGTTGACTTTACCCGGCTCATTTTGCGTGATCGCGCCCCGGTAAACCGGGGTGAAGCCATTGATCTTGGTCTCTACAGCATTTGCCAATGCTGGTACTCCTATGATTGCACTTGCGAGAACGAGCACGGAGGCTCCGAGGAACTCGCGCCGTCTCGGGTTGATGGTTTTTTCGCTCATTTCGGTCTCCTTTCCTGGCGTTGCGTAAGATGGGCGCGCACGACGTCGCGAGAGGCCGCGTGGAGCGCGTCAGTCCAGCTTCTTTTCCGCGAGGAACTTCGAGATCTGGTCGGCGATCTGGACGTTGTTCAGATCCCACATCAGGAAGTGCGTGTTGCCGCGAATGCCGATGTCCGGGAGATGCACGAGCTTGGCGTCGCCGCCATGTCTGTTGATGGCCTCGACCCAGAGCTTGGCCATGGCCAGCCGCACGCGCCAATTGTCCTGTCCGCGCTCCTTGGTTGGCTCGGTCGGAAAGTTGTCGCCGTAAAAGATGACGATCGGGATGCGGGTGAGCTTCTCGAAATCAGCGAGCGGCACTGCTCCGGGTTTCAACGTACCCGCCGCGCTCGGCATTTCCTCGGGCAGTTCGCCTTCGGGGAAGATGAAGCCGCTGCCTGGCTCAAGAGCGACGATGCCCTTGACGTTCCGGCTCTTGATCGCGGTCAGCCAGCCCGGCTCGCCGCCTTGCGAGTGGCTGAAGAGAATGGCAGGGCCGATCTTGTCGAACAGCGCCGCCATCGCATCCGAAATCACGCCTACATCATAAGGTCCGGTGTTGGGCGTCACAGCCCGGAAGAACTGATCAAGAGCCGCCGGGTCACGACTGAACTGAACGTTATCGAAGAAGTGCGGCCACTTCCCCATCCGGAACTGGTCGAAGAAAAGCTGGTCGTACGGTGTCGGCTCGACCGTCGTGGCAACGGTGCTGTTGCCGGCCCGTCCGCGACGCGGTTGATCAACGATATAGACCGGGAAATGCCGGCGCAGGAAGATGGTCTGAAATCCCTCGCGCCCATCCGGGGTGGTTTCCCAACTGCGGCCTGACTCGTAGGCGCCGTGCAGCATGACGACCGGCAGCGGTTTCGGCTTTTCCGGGATCTGATAGAAGGCGTAGACATGATCGCCGTGAAAGGTCTGTCCCTCCGCGGTCGGGTTGTTGTTGTTATAGGTTCCTGGGGTGGTCAGTACTTTGCCGCCGACTGTGAAGCTCCCCTGGTCCTGGATCTCAAGGGGCTTGTTTTGATCGGCCGACGCGCCAGCCGAGGCTAACGAGGCTACAGCAAGAAATAGAGACGCTACATACCGATTCAAAGCACCCGTCCTTCTCAATGATTTCACTTCATCGAGAAGGATAGGGCCGGACCCATTCCGTGATTAGATGTCAATATCGGTATGCGTCTTTAAGGACAGCTTCACAACCGCGGTCTGCCAACAACGACGCCTTTCCGATGGATGGAGCCGGTTTTGATGGCCCTATCGATGGTCTTCCTATTCGCACCACGATCTTGAGGAGGGCCACCACGGATTGGATAATGATCGCCATCTTCACCCGCATCCTTGCCCGGGGGCGGTTGCCTCGTGCTGTCGATGGGGCTGGTCAAACTCGACGCCGCAGCGCATCGACGATGACCTTGAATGCCAGGAGATTCTGGCAGCGCTCGGATAGAGGCCGTGATTTGCGCTCGAAAAGCGCCAGCGCAATCTCAAGAGAGCTTCGTATAAGTGAACGCGTCCAGCCTGTTCGAAGGTCAGCTTTCTGCTTAAAGATTTGTTTTAACTAAGTAATACGATGAAAACAGTGTTCGGGGTTTTGAGGGAGCGAATTCGTAATCCATCACCCCACTCCATTCGTGAAGAGTCCCGCTAAGTCAGTGAAATTTCGTTATATCTTGATTGTCCGGAATCGTGCGTGACCGAGAACGCCCGTCGGGTACCGAGCGGGATAATTGTGGATAATGTCACCTTGGTAATATTCATAATATTTATCAATGGCTTGTGCAATTTAGCACGCACGATGGTGCCGTTAGTCGGGGTATGTGCAAAGTCGCCATTTGTGCCTGTTCACGCGTTGGCATGGTTGAATTCGCTCAGCACTCTGGGGAACCGATCAATCACAAAGGAACGATTCAAATGGGACGCAAGACACGAACAGCCCTTGCGCTCACCAGTCCACAATGGTGGGCCATGGCTTTTTGAAGTAGGGGGGCATTTTGGGTCGGCGTGTACCTCATGAATAGCAGATTGGGCAACAGCTTGCACTTTCTATCCCGTCGGATGGACACCTATGCCGAATGCTACGCCAGCACGGCGTATTTCTCGTTGTGATCCGCCGTCGCAATGCGAGCGCTGAGGCGACGGTGACTGCTTTGCGCCATCATTTCGGTCGTTAGGCCTTCCCCATTTATTATCCAGCATGGATCGCGGCCATGGCGGTTTCCACGTCTTCTAATGCCAGATTGAATTGATCTGGATCGGTCTTCTCGGATTTGCGCCCAAATGCTGCCTGCATGAAGGCTGCGACCAGCTTCTCAAGCCGTTCGATCCGCTCATCCTTGCGGGCCATCTGGGCATCTTTACCTGCCTCGCGCACCTGAGCCGCGACCAGCATCGCCTTCAGAGCGGCAATATCATCGGGAAGATTGGCAACGTCCAACATGGCCAGAGCCTACCAAAACCAATCCGGTTTTGCTTTCGGAATCTATCGCTGAGTCATCGCGTCGCAGCTATTCGATAACGACCGGCGCTCTCGTTTCGACAGCCCGAACCCGCCTCCAATCAAGCCCGGCGAACAGCGCCTCGAACTGAGCGTGGCTCAATGTAATCAGGCCGTCCTTTATGCCTGGCCGGGTGAAGCTGTGCTCTTCAAGCCTCTTGTAGGCAAGCACGATGCCGGAACCATCCCAGTAGATCAGCTTCAGCCGGTCTGCATTACGAGATCGAAACACGAAGACAGTTCCGGTAAACGGGTCCTTATGCAACTCGTTCTTTACCAGCGCCGCCAATCCATCATGCCCCTTGCGAAAGTCTACGGGTTTGGTCGCCACCATGATCCGCACGCGGTTCGAGGGGAAGATCATATCGCCGCCGCCAGTGCACTCGCGATGGCAGCGATCCGGGCCGCAGACGCACCCTCCTCAACCCGGATCGTGACCGGGCCGACAACAATCTCGGTGCGGGAAACTGGTTTGACACTCAGCGGCTCCGGCGCAGGCGTCTCGACGACCACGGCCGCGAATTCGAACTGCGTCTTCCGGCTCAGGCAAAACCAGCTTGCCCTGCCGTGCCAGTGTTCGCCAGGTCGACAGGTGATTGGCCTTCAGCCCGTGGCGGGCCGCGACCTCATTCACCGTCACACCCGGCCGCAAGCTCTCCGACACGATCCGTGCCTTGACCTCATCAGGCCACTGACGATGCACCTCGCGTCCGCTCCGCCGCGTCGTGAGAACCTCTAACGTAGTCTCCATGGAGAAACTCCTTATCGCTCGTCCATGGAACTTCGATCACAGATCAGGCGACAGCGGGCAATGTGGGGGACGAACATCGATTACCTTGTAATTGACCAAGTCAGAGTTTTCCTCGGAGTGTCCGGTCGGTCGCCGGCTGGAGAGGTCAGCCGAGATCCACGATGGTCCACCCTCCGGCCGTCAGGCTTTGACGCTGGGCGTCGGTCACCCGGTCTCTTCCCATGGCGAGACACAGTAGGTGTCTCGGCCGGCTTGCGGCGACGAATGCTTTTTTCATGAACGCGGCCTTGATCGATATGTTCGTCATTGGATGCGCCGGATCGAAAATCGGTGCAGGACGCGTTTGGTCTATGATGTGAGGGAGCATTTCCTTCAGGTCGAATAGACGGCGATACTTGGTCTCAAGAACAAGGGTGGCGTCGTGGGTCTCGCCTTTCACGCTGTGAATGGTCGCCAGCTCGACGTGCACGCCGCCTAGCGAGACGAAGGTATTTGCATGTGATTCAACCTCACCAACGCCCTCGGCGGCCGTAGCATCGAACGCGAGAAAGCTTTTCAAGGCGACATTATCGTTAGGGAGAGCGAGGAGCTGGCGCAGCGCATCCATCCTCATGTCCCACTCTTCTTCTGATGGCTCGGGGGCCATCATCCATTGTGCGACCGTGCGACGAAGGGGCGAGTAGATGTGATGTGAGCGAAGATAATCGGACAGTCCGGCCCTGGAAGGAGACTTTTCTTGTCCCGCACGGTTGGAGAAGCGGACGCTTGCAAGGCGAAACGCGGTCACAACCGCGTCGAGGACGAGGGACAGTCCCGAACCGCTTGCGCCGATCGCCAAAGATTGCCTTACTGCCTGACACATGGAATTCGGTTTCGGACTTTGCTGCTGCAGATTGCGCTGAAAACCGGGCCAATAGCTTCCGATATTCAACGGAGCTGCCGCCTCACCATTGTTTTCCGCAACGCCGCCCACAGCCTTGACGATCCGACGACGCTGTTCGGGAAGTTCTTCGACAAAATCGGCGAAGCGGCCGAGCACCTGGGCGCGAGTCGCGTCGCTGAAGAGGATAATTGCGCTCCCTGGATCTCCATCCGATGCCTGGCAACTTGTCTCCAGTGGAAGCTTTCTGCTGCTCAGACCCCTCAGTTGACCAGCGATTGCCGGGCAGTATCGATGACTTTGCGATATCGGCTGCATTTCGGCGGCATTATAGGTTGTGTTCGGCTGTTCCCCGCCGACGCCGTCAAAGATGGATTGGTCCGGATCGCCAAACCGTTGATAGTGGACCGATTGGTGGTCGAAAATCGAATTGATGAGATCGTCTTGAAACCCTTGCACGTCTTGCATTTCGTCAATCAGCACGACGGGGAACCGATGTCGCAGCGAGGCGGTCAGGCCGGCATTCGACGATAGGGCTTCATGTGCATAGGCGTACATCTCGGAATAGAAGAATGCGCCTTCGGCCTGAAGGCGGCTCTTGATCGATAAGAGATTTGCATACGAGGGTGACTGTGACGGCGCCGCGAATGCCGGGGTCTTGAGAACTAGATTTCCGTCTTCCCATCTGTATCTGAGATCGGATAGCGAGGCATGCCGGTTCGCCAAATATGCTCGAGCCCCGAACGAGATCATACGCTCCAAGCGGTTCAAGCAATGATCATCGTCGATTTGCGTGACGGTGAGGCCCTTCGATCGAAGCGATGGCATGGCGATATACGTGTTTATGAATTCCTGGATTGTCCCGATAAAGTGCGGATAGCTTCGCAAGGCGAAACCTGAAGGGTGCCCTGACAGGCATTTCAAGATTTCATCTCGCGCAACGTTGGTGTGCGTAAGTACGCAAATGCCCCGCCGCGGAGTGGTCCATTTTCGGATCAAGCACAACAGCTTGAGGCCAACCAACGTCGTCTTTCCGCTGCCTGGGCATGCTTGAACATCTCTATCGCCGCACATCGCCTGCCGGCGCGACGCGTCGAGGACCAACGGGGTTGCTCGGTTAGGGTTCAGGACCGCAAGTAGTTCATCGATATCGTTGTCGACTATCGTGATCATCGGGGCTTATGCTCCATCCGCAAGGGGAAGCCCAGTGACATAGTCGATGGCGCGAACGAGATAAGTTGGGAGCGCGGCCCGAAGATCTTGTCGCGTTTGCTCGACGACTTGCGTGTTCTGCTGGCGCCGCTCCTCCGCCTGCTGCTCGGTCTCACCTGCTGGCGCCGGTGCAAGTTGCGCCGTGAAACGCCGCTCGAGGATCGGGCCAAGTTTATAGGCCGTCTCAGTTTTGGACTTGTCTACCGAAATTCGACCGTAGATCGTCAAGGCCCGCTCCGTAGGATCAGCCGGCAGTTGGGCGAACGGTACATCCGCTCCTGGCGCGGCCTCGTGGACTTCGGCAGCAAGACCGGCCATCAGGAGCGAATACTCAAAAGTCCAATGGTCAGAGATCTCGACACGCACGTTCTGGCCTTGAGGCTGCCTGCGATTGGTGACCCAAGCTGTCCTCGCTTCTGCATTTCCATGGTAGTGCGACTCCCAATAGGCTGCACCTCTTGGCTTGTAAGGGATGAAGCCCAATGGATTACCCTCAGCGATCTTGGCTCCTTCAGGCCGCAGATCCATGTCCCTCACGCAAACGACCGGGATGGGAAGCCAGCTGTCAGCATGGTCGGCATCGCCCAAGCCACGGCGCTTGAAAATGTTTGCATAGCGGGCGAAGGCCGTGCTGCCGACATTGACGATAGACACGCCATAGTCGTCGAGCGGCCTTCCGAGCAGCTTCGCTATTGTTGGCAGCAGGATGTTTTCGCCGTCTCCCTCCACCACGATGACGCCTTTGGCGAAGAAAAGGTTCGCCTTCGTGACGTCGAGGAATTTTTCAAGGAAGACGTAGTCATCGTCGCCAAGCTCTGTGAGCCCTTTTCTAAGCGGAAACGCCTTGCCAGCCGACATGATGATTAGGCTTTCGAGGTCGGACTTTGACGCAAGGTTCGGACTATGCGTCGTGAGGATGCTCTGCAGGGCCGGCTTCCCGGTTCCACCGAACCCTTCGCGAATTGCCTTGAGGAATTTCATCTGCAACTGCGGATGAAGGTGGGCTTCGGGCTCCTCGATCAGCAGCATAGGGAAGTCATCCTGCTCCTCTTCCAGAAGCAGAAGTTCCGTCGCCATAAACAGGAGATTGCTATATCCCAGCCCCTGAATTCGCTCGCTCTCGTCGATAAGCAGCTGTAGCCGCTCGAGGACAGCCTTCAGCATTTGCTTGCGCTCAACCGGGCCTAATGCCTCGAGGTCAATACCGCCCACAATCTCGATGACCGGGCTCAGCGGCGTATTGGCGAAATCCAAGCCTTTGAGCTGCGTCTTAATCCGGGTGAGACTATCTGCGATGCCCGGGTTGCCCAGGATCGTGATATTGGCCTGGATAACCGCGTCGAGAAGGCTGTTAACGTGAACTGCGTTTCGAAAGCTCTCGGCAGCATTCAACACCTGTGCCAGACGCGAGCCGCGTCCACCGCTGAGCTCAGCCTCGGCGTCACGTAGAGGCTTAAGGTACGTCCCCGATAGATATTCGCGTGCTTCGCGTTCTATCGACGGTCCTTCGCCAGATGCGCCTGATCGGATGTCGGACCGGATCTGCCTTGTGCCTCTGACGACCTGCTCCGTCAGTTCAGCGGCAAGCGTAACATATAGGAAAGGTCTACGTTGACCCTCTACCTCTTCGAATGTCAGATGCTCAAGGAAGGCCGCTGCTTGCTGCGTGGAAAGGTCGGCAAATTTCAGCCTGATCGAGAATCGCGTAGCGCCCCGACGGAAATCTGTTTCGAGGATTCGTAACCACTCGCCTGTTCTCGACGACAGAGTGTAGCGGATGGCATCGATCAGCGCCGTCTTGCCGGAGTTATTCTCGCCGACGATGATGTTCAACGTTTTGTTTAGATCGACTTCAAGGCTATCGAAAGTACGGAATTTCTCGATCTTAACCCGTTGCAAGTACATGACTTCCCCCAAGAATCGCTTTGCCAGAATTACAAAGCCAGAGGAGGAAGTCTACTGCGAGGATCTACTCTAACGGGTATGTGCGCGCGATTTCTGGTATCGAATGACGGGGGCTTGTCAGTGGTCTCCGGCCTATTGTTTTCCGTTGTCGCGAGCTCTTTGGCGCATGCTCTTGACATAGTCGGCGCCAACGATCTTGTCCGGTTCAAGATCCAGTGCGCAATCGGCGAACGAAGCAAAGGACGCGTCTGTGAGTTTGAATTGGCGGGGCAAAAGACGCCCGTCAGCGTGATCTTCGATGTGTTCGAACCAAGCGCGGAAAAAATCTGTCAGCGAGGGACGGCAAGACGCCGTTCCGGCAGCTGTCATTGCGTTATGTGCGGTAGCGCTGGCTTTGGCAGCATCAACGGCAATTGTCCCGATGAAATCTGGGAGCAATGGCCAATATTTGAGATCGAATTGGCCACGGATTTGTGAAAGCGGTTCCAGCACATAGGAGGTGAACCGGTGATTGTCCCGAGCGGCCTCGTTAATGACATCAACGACATGGTAGTGGGTCTCGCTTAAAAACCGGAATGGTTGTGCAGATTTGAGCGCTCGCGCAAAAGCTCGGCGAGTTCGAGGGCAATCTCGCTGATCTTCTCATTTACATGGTCAAGCCGGTCTCGCTGGATCCGGGCCGCGGGCATCTTTTGTGGATTCCATTCGGCGGCCAACCCGAGAAGGCCGTTAGCGAACACTGAGAGGTGAAACTCGCTCCGCTCTGTCTTGAGCCATAGGTCGTTGCAAGCATCGCCAAGCTCTACGCGCCGGTGCAGTAGCCTTCTGCAGATTTTCGTCTCAGTAGGGAGGATCGAGCTTTCGATGTTCGAACTGATATGCGCCTCAAGGATGTCTTCGAAGGTTTTCTGGCCGGCTTCCATTTTGAACTCGCTGTTTCGACTATATCTATCTGACGATATCCAACAGTCGAAACCACTGCGGCACCCGAACCAGACTTTTTCCACTTCCGTTCGGGTACGCATTCGGCTTCGACGTAGCGACGGTCAGGACACCTTGATGACTGCAACTCGGATTTTGACAGGCGCGATCTATTTCGACGACTCGGGTAATCCCGGAGCACAGTCGGGTTCCGATTTCCTCCCTTCATCGAGAAAGGCGTGGACTGCCGTCATAGTACCATCACCGGTAGCGGAGGAGGTACAGGAGGGCATGGAGATCTTTCTGAATGGCGTTCGCGGCGAGTTCGGGGTTGATGAGCTGCATTTTACGGAGATCTTCAGTGGAAAGGGCCTCTGGAAAAAGGTGGCGGTGGATGAGCGGGCGAAGATCATCGAGTTCATGTCCCGATTGATCTGGACATTCGATCTGCCCATCGTTCATCAGAGCGTGTCGGAATTCACGCGCGCCGATCATCCTATTACCGGTCGTCCCTTTCGATCAGGTGATTGGGATACAGTGGATCTCTCGCACTTCGGACTGCTCCTATTGTGTTCGGAAATGTCCAAATACCTGCGTGAGCTGCGGAATCTCGCGCCCGAAACTTTCAAACTGCCTTTTCCGTTGTACGCTGACGAAGGCATATTGCCCGCGGGGCGAGATCGGGCGTTGCCAAATTGGGCAGACGTCATCGAAGGGCCTCAGATCCGTTTCCGAAATTCTGTCGACGTTCCGGGCCTCCAGTTGGCCGATTTCGCTGCGTTTATCATAAACAGGACGCAGTGGATTGCAGCGACTAGAGAGCCCGGTCGATCGATTAGCATGGCCGAACAGGTGATCCTGGATGCGTCGGCCAATCTGAATGTCTTGAATTTCGAGCTGCAAAGCATCCCTATCGAAGATTTTGGCCGAGCTGGCTACGAGGACCGGCTTTCTGCCGATCGCCTTGCCAAAGGTTTAGCTCCGCGACCTCGGTCAACCGAGTGATAGACTGGTGAGGCTTGCAACATAGGCTCGTGCGGTTATCACTTTGGTATTCAGCATTGAAAGCGAAATATTTCGCATTAAGGCTTGATTTCCCGCGATGGCGTAATATTCTCCAGCTAAAGATATTAGAGGAGCGGACTATGGGCATTCCAAGAACCTTCTATCGTAACTCGACGTTATTCGATCGCGTGACCATCGTGTTCTTGAAATCAATGCAAGCGCTGTCAGCCCGGGCGTTGGTTCATGACGCGCTCATTCGAGCACATGGCTTTGCGACAGCGTCTGGTTTGACGAGCTTTTGTGTTAAGCGCATCGGCCGCTTTCGTACCGGGATCGCTCGGGGAAAAATCAAAGCACTCAAGCGTCGCCTGCGTTTGCTCGTCGAGGCGGGTATCATTTCGCTTTTCGTCCGAGGCAAGCGCGTAAGCTTTTCGGATTGATTGACGAATGGTAGCTTGGGCGGCGTGGTTAAGGGGGTGGCGAGGTATTGCCGATGATGTTCCTGACGGAGAGTTCGAGGACATCGTCATTACCCTTGATGAGGAAGAATACGAAGTTCTTCGAATCTCGCGTTATGATCAGGATATCGACGGTGATCGGAGGGTCGTACGAACCACGTCACGGGACTTCGACGATCAGGTGGCATTGTTCACCCGTAGAACTCGAGACCTCGGGCTCGTTCGGGTGATCACAGTTAGAGGTCGGCCGCGTTATGTCCTAGAGCCTGGTGCTGGTGCTCTCGACTGGGCGGCCGCGGTTGAGGGCGTTACGATGCGTGAGCTCGTCGAATCGGTGCGAGAAGGCGCGTTGGGGCGACGTGTTTCTCGACTGGTGCGGCAGCGAGCGCGGCGGGGCCGGGATCTTGCACAGGCGCGAATACAGGCGCTTCGCGAGCGGTTAGAGGATGCTGAGGCTGAGACTGAGCAATTGCGTCTGGAGCTTCGTACTATGGAGCGCCATCTTACCCGAGAGCGGGAAAATTGATTTCAGAGGAGTGAATAATAATGTCGGCGGTCGATCCAAAAAACTACATCAATGTTATCAATATAGATCAGCCGATCTATCGAACATACTCTGCGAAGAGATTTGTCGCGCTCTTGAAGACCGGCAGTGATGCTTTGGTCAATCCGGCTATGTGGGAAGATCCTTTCGAGAACTTTTTTCTCAAATCGAATGTTCAGGTGTCGACGACCGAGGTAGCCTCATTGGAAAACCTTGCCAGTGATTGGTATGGCCAGTGTTGGACGATCAACGAAGACACCGATGCGCTGTGGCGGATCTACAGCCACGACCAGACGGGCGTGAAGGTTCGCTCTACGATCCGCAAGCTCTTCGACAATCTGGTCGGAGGCGGTGGGCAGTTTGAGCGCCTTCAATATTATGTTGGCACCGTCGCCTACCACGACCTCAGCGAGATCGAGGCACTCATGAGAAAGATAACTTTTTCAGACATCAGCTTCGGCGGGTCGAATGACAAGTTTGCCCAACTGCTTTGTGTTAAACGGAAAGCGTTTTCGCATGAAGCGGAGGTTCGACTTCTCTTTAATGATGTCGCTCCGAAGAAGGGCTCGGACGGAGTGTACCCGTATCCCTTGGACGCGAACGCGATCTTCGATGAAGTCGTCTTGGATCCTCGACTTGATGCGTCAGGGTTTGCCGATCTGAAGAGTGACATTCTGACAGCAGGCTGCAGCCTGACAATCACGCAATCTGATCTGTATCGAGCGCCTAGGTTTACAGTATGCGGCGTCCACGCCCCATCGATTTTTCAGTTGCAGCGATCTGAGGTTGATCTACCGCCGTCAAATGAGCTCACCGAAGAGTACCTGACGAGCTCATTGTGAGACCTTGATGCGGGCGGCGTAG
>NZ_JAELUG010000909.1 GCF_016429255.1 Rhizobium sp. ASV8 | reverse complement strand
CCCCCCCCCCCCCCCCCCCCCCCCCCCCCCCCCCCCCCCCCCCCCCCCCCCCCCCCCCCCCCCCCCTTTGTTAAATCAGAAGACGGAATACGAGATTTAATAGACCGTCTCGTGGGCTCGGAGATGTGTATAAGAGACAGGGATTTCTCTCATATTGGTTATGACGTGTACGAAGAAGGATTAGCGATTATAACGAAGCATAATATTATAAAAGAAGATACGTTCTTTATTTCAGAAAACGAGGATACAACCTGTCTCTTATACACATCTGACGCTGCCGACGACGTGTCGTGGGTGTTTATATAGGGGGTGGGCGGAGAATTAAAAAGGGGGGGGGGGGGGGGGGGGGGGGGGGGGGGGGGGGGGGGGGGGGGGGGGGGGGGGGGGGGGG
>NZ_JAELUG010000908.1 GCF_016429255.1 Rhizobium sp. ASV8 | reverse complement strand
CCCCCCCCCCCCCCCCCCCCCCCCCCCCCCCCCCCCCCCCCCCCCCCCCCCCCCCCCCCCCCCCCGTTTTTTCAATAAGATCACGGAAAACGAGATTTAATAGACCGTCTCGTGGGCTCGGAGATGTGTATAAGAGACAGATCCATCTCCCGGAGACGAACGCCTAGATGGCAGGCTTTCAAGACCCTTTAAATTCGCACTGGCCTGTGAAATGCTTGAGTATCAATGAACCATGGCGCATGGCGAGCCCACTGTCTCTTATACACATCTGACGCTGCCGACGACGTGTCGTGGGTGTAGATATCGGGGGTGGGGGGATAATTAAAAAAGGGGGGGGGGGGGGGGGGGGGGGGGGGGGGGGGGGGGGGGGGGGGGGGGGGGGGGGGGGGGG
>NZ_JAELUG010000907.1 GCF_016429255.1 Rhizobium sp. ASV8 | reverse complement strand
CCCCCCCCCCCCCCCCCCCCCCCCCCCCCCCCCCCCCCCCCCCCCCCCCCCCCCCCCCCCCCCCCCCTTTTTCACGCCGATGCCGCAATACGAGATTTAATAGACCGTCTCGTGGGCTCGGAGATGTGTATAAGAGACAGGCCATTGACAGGGTGTTGGGTTTTGTAGAAGCCAGCATCGTGCAGCAAGCCGAAGGCGAGACCAGCAACTTTGAGGGCGTGGAGCAGCACCTGATGAAGTCTATAAAGCAGCTGTCTCTTATACACATCTGACGCTGCCGACGACGTGTCGTGGGTGTTGTTGGGGGGGGGGGGGGGGGGGGGGTGAGGGGGGGGGGGGGGGGGGGGGGGGGGGGGGGGGGGGGGGGGGGGGGGGGGGGGGGGGGGGGGGG
>NZ_JAELUG010000906.1 GCF_016429255.1 Rhizobium sp. ASV8 | reverse complement strand
GCCAACGCCAATGCACACCCTCGTCGTTCCACCGTAAATTGTCCCGCTGTCCGGCTTCTCACTGCACGCTTCTGTACGAATACTGTTCTTCAGCCGGCAGCAAAGCAGCGCGAGGCGCATTTCATTGTCAAATCAGAGACTGAAACTTGCTTGCATCTGTCGACGAGCCTTGCGGCATGGCGAGGCTAAACGAACAGCCATTGTCCACGGACAACATCGAAATACGTACGCAGCAGCAACACATGCTCCCTGAAATGGCCTCCAAAACTAACCAAGCTATCTAGTTCGAAAGAAGATGCTCCGGCAGAATAGGGAACTTGCCAAAGTAAACAATGTCCGAGCCCTACGTATACGAGAACTCGAAGGTGAATTATCCCGCGCACTATCGGAA
>NZ_JAELUG010000905.1 GCF_016429255.1 Rhizobium sp. ASV8 | reverse complement strand
GTTTGACGATGTCAAAGACTCGCTACGTCGCAGGCGTAAGCGTCAGGGCGGCGATGCGGAGGAAGGAGGTGATGTCAAGGCATATGCTTCCGCCGGCAGTAAATCGGCCAAGAACAAGAAGAGGGTATCCTTTGCGTAGGGTTTCGTGTGGAAGGTATAGTTTGGGTTTTTCGCATTGCTTGGCGCTTTGGAGTTTTATGGTTATACCATGCCTGGATTAATTCGATTCTTGCTGCAGCCTGTAAAGACAGATTAAACGGAGGGCTCGTCAATGTTGTATATGCAGCTCTCTTTTCGTCATCCAGATACTGCCTAGACTCATTTCTCTTCTACAGCATATATCATACCTGAAAAGATTGCAAACGAAAAATGTTCCATCTCTATTTAAACA
>NZ_JAELUG010000904.1 GCF_016429255.1 Rhizobium sp. ASV8 | reverse complement strand
TGTGTATAAGAGACAGGCCCATCATATAGCGACAGTGCCGACACAATCGTCTCATCACGCTTGCTGCCCTCCTTGAACTCTTCCAAATCCAGGCTACCGTTCTCATCCTTGTCCATCATGCGGAAAATCTTCTTGACGCGCTTCTCGGGGGTATCCTCGTCCTCGGGCAGTTTCACCATGGAGCCGACCTGTACGACCACCTGTTAGCATTTCACACTCATTGAACAGAGAAATGCCACAAAGCCTACCATTTTGTAAATGGCTTCCACAATTTGGAGCATCTCATCGTAGGAAATCTTGCCATCGCCGTCAATGTCGTAGAGCTGGAAAGCCCAGTCGAGCTTGTCCCTGTCTCTTATACACATCTCCGAGCCCACGAGACGGTCTATTA
>NZ_JAELUG010000903.1 GCF_016429255.1 Rhizobium sp. ASV8 | reverse complement strand
GTCTCGTGGGCTCGGAGATGTGTATAAGAGACAGGGTGCAGCCTCCCGAGCTAGCGCTACAATCACACGATACGGCATCATCAGCCATGGGCACGCCACAGCAGACAGCATTACTCTCTCATTTAAGAAATCTAGGAATTGAATTATTGATTCCACAGTGATGAACCTTAATTTCATTTCCGTCTTCAGACGCCTTTCTCCTTCAAAGGTGAACCCGACATCATCTCCAAGTCATTGGTCAAGACATGCACCAACCAATATGCCAGCAAAGGTAAGCGTAAGAAATATTGAAATTCGCCTCATCTATTCGCCTGATGTGTGGTTTTGTACAAGTTTAAAGGACTCTCCGCCTTTCCAAATCTATCCTATGGTCTCCCTGTCTCTTATACAC
>NZ_JAELUG010000902.1 GCF_016429255.1 Rhizobium sp. ASV8 | reverse complement strand
AAGAGACAGCCCTGCTTCCGTCTCCGGACTCGTACACTAGCAGTATTCGTACTCTTCGGATGATGCTGCTCGGCAATCTGATGTGGCAGATTTCAAACAATGTCTAATTTCCACAAAAGTACTATATTCATCAGTTGGATGTGTTGCTCGCTGCGCCCCCTTATGTTGGGCAAGGTGACGTATTTTTTTTTTTTTTTGGTTAAATTATTTCCGTCTTGGGTGCGAGATTACGCTAGACGCTTCCGAGTCGTAATCGCTCGCATAGCGGCGAGTTGGCACGGCAAGAGGCAGCTTTCACTGTTGTGAAGCGCAAGACCCCATAATACTAGGCATCAATGGTTCAGAAACTGTCTCTTATACACATCTCCGAGCCCACGAGACGGTCTATTAA
>NZ_JAELUG010000901.1 GCF_016429255.1 Rhizobium sp. ASV8 | reverse complement strand
CTGAAGTGGAGCTTCCATAAAGCTTATTCAATGAGACGCATGGAATTGCAAAACGTGTAATTTTCATCAGAATTCACACATTTACAGTATTCATGTTTGAAAAGTATTGCATTGGAAGTACTTTGTATTAGGTTGTGGATGGTTATAGTACATTACTGTTTGTATTAGGGACAAACACCCATTCCATTTCATAGCTTTATTAAGAAGGAAACAAAATTTTAAAACAAATCAAATAGGGTATCAAAGGACTGTACTCCGTAGCTTCGGGTAATTGGGACATCGTGAATGCAGAGTAAAAAAAATGAGGACAGTATAGGAAAATACAAGGAAAGGCAGTCATCTGTCTCTTATACACATCTGACGCTGCCGACGACGTGTCGTGGGTGTAGAT
>NZ_JAELUG010000094.1 GCF_016429255.1 Rhizobium sp. ASV8 | reverse complement strand
GTTCTGCAGATCAACCAAGATCTGCGCATTCTGCAGAAACATTTCCGCCGCCGTCATGGGGCGCTGATTTCTATGGGCCTGCCAATAGTCGACGAGGCGAGCGGTGAACTCTGGAGAGAGCTGTGCCACAACGACGAAGCTGTCGCGTTCGCCGACCTTCAGCACCTGTACGCGCTGGCCTAGGTGATTCTTAACTTCCTCAATTTGAGGGAGTTGAATTATCCGCTGCTCCACTAATGTCTCGATCGTACGCTTGACGTTGTCGTGGCGCTTCTCGACGAGATCGGCAATTTCCAAGCTCGTCATAGTCTCGGGTTTACCGCCGAGTGGCGGCATGCTATTCGTAAGGGCGTCCATGGGAACTCCATTCTTTTGGACTTAGATTTCCGCGCTCGAACGCGGCAGTCATTTTGTAAAGCGGCCGTTGATTGAAGCTCGAACTTCAGTCGGTGGCCGTTTTCATTTCGTCATAGTTCACGGTTTCAGGTAAGAAAAACAGCCGCAAGGGTTTGTGGGTTACTCTCCGTCCTGAACCGGCGTTTCCCTTATCCCCAGCCTGTCCATCCGCTCCCGGAGAGCACGAACGATCTCGCTATTCTGACTGCTGCCGTATGCTTTAGCCTGCTGGTCTACGAACGACTTCACATCCAGCGGAAGCCGAATGATCTGCTGTGGTAGCTGCCTTGCCCCTTTCATTTACGCCTCCTTAATAATTGTTATATAAACCACGGTGGTCCATTGAAGTCAACACCACGGTGGTCCATTATAGGCTATGGCTAGAGAAGATCCCCAGATTAAACTTCGGCTGACGGAATCTCTGCGCGAGCGCGTAAAGCGCGCAGCAGAGCTCAACAACCGTTCTATGAATGCCGAGATCGTCTCCGCACTTGAAGAGGCGTACCCCTTCAAAGAATTCGATTTCCCCGAGTTCATGATTAAGTACATCTTGCCCCTGGTCGCGGAGCGACATCCTTTTAAGCGTGAGAAATTGGCTCAGTTGGCGAACGATTGTCTTCTGCTGTACGGGCAAGACATGGAGGTCTACGACTATCGGAATTCTGATGGTCCGTCCGTTCTCATGCTCAGGATAGGGAAAGCAAAATTCGCCGTGGGTGATGCAACCGAACTGACGATGCTTGACGATCAATTTTATCATCCCGACGAAGAAGGATGACGGGCAATCAAGCGAGGAGATCGGCGCAAAATTGCGCCGATTGGAGGCGGCAGACAAATTGTCCATTGCCATCGGCGCGTTGGCTTTGAACGTATTCGCCACATTGGCGCTTGCGTACGACGTGATGGCCAACTTGGCCATTACGTCCGATGCAATGGTCAACTTGTCCGCCGTTTTATTCAAGTCGCAAACTTTGCGAGTTGATCGAGTGGACAACTTGTCCACTCGGTTCCCGCGTAGGTATAGCCAAGTTGGTGATACGGTGCCCTCGCGCGCATGCGCATGCGTGATGCGCCGCGCGTTGATCGTCGCCGAGGACGCCGACCGGCGACGCTGATCGTTCAGCGTCGGGCCAGCGCTATCAATTTCGAGGGGAATAGGGTGCGATTGCATGATGGCTCCATCGGTTTTCGGAGCATTAATGCATCGTCGTAACTAAATCGTCAATCCCGGAATGTGCATAAAAGCATTATGTTTGTTCGCGACGACGGCGCCAGATCATTTCGTTCAGCTCATCGTTCATTTTTTCATCCCATACATGCCTCACAGCCAAAGTGACAATGCCGACGATCTTAACAGCATCAGTGTCATGCAAATCTGGGCGTGGGAACACTCGGTAGGAATATCTGTCGGCCTGGTTGTCCGCTCTCAGATACGGGTCTTCGCCCTCGATATGCACGAGCCGGCGAACTGACAGTTCCATCATGCGTGGAAAGCTATTCCACCGCTCCACAACTACCAGATCTCCATGTCGCAGGGTATCCGATGGTCGCCTTCTTCGGCAAAGTGCATATTCGCCTTTATGGATAAAGGGTTCGGCCGACTCGTCTGCCATCTTTAATGCAAAGGCCTCTAGGCCGGTGGTTTTCGGAATTGAAACCCATAACGTGCCAAGCTCCTCGAGCTTTCCGATGCGCTCTTCTATCCAAATGCCGACGGATGCCTCACCAATGACAAGTGTCGTATCACCGTCATTCTCGACGTCCCGCGAAACCTCATTTGCGTTCTCTCCCCAGCTTTCGTCGAGCAGATCTCGTGAGGCGTATGGGATCATCGAGAGCGCAGGGAAGTCGTTGGTCTCAAAAAACGGATTGAAGTTGACCCCGGACGCTTTGTAGATCTTGGCAAGCGTCGACATCGACAGGGTATATTTGTGGGTAGGATCGTTGAGAGCGCGAGTAAGTGTTGTCGTTGCCAGCCCCGCCATTTTCGCGAGCCCACTGGGCTTTAGCTTGAGTTCGTCAAGGACGTATCTCACGTACGTCTTGGCGCGCGCATCGAAAAAATTCGGATCATCACTTTTCATGGAAACTCCATAGCAGCATCTTTGCACAATTGCATCGTGCATTAAAGCTTGATCGATATGCATTAATGCACTATTACTATTTCGCTATGAAAATTATCGACGAAATTTCATCCATCGAAAGGCGCTTGCGGATTGCCCGCATCCCCTTGCAGCACCTGTTTCGGGAAGCCGGAATAAACGGGTCGACCTGGACGCGCTGGCGTTCAAGCAAAAATAGCCCTCGCTTGACGACGTGGACCGAGGTCCAGCGGGCGGCAGAAGATTTAATCATTGCGAAAGCCGGGAGGGCGGAGAAAAGAGGGGGTATTTCATGACGACCGCCAGCACCGAAAATCAGATCGCGGCATGGGAGCGATATGCCGAGGCGAAACGGCGCGCCGATCGGACGCTACGTTTCGAAGACGGCGCTGACGCGATCCGCGCTTGGAAAGAATTCGCCAACGTCTTCCTGCCGGAAGACCGGCAACTGCCGCTCGATGCGCCACGGCATACAGTTGCGATATTCCCCATGCACAAAACCAGGATGTCTGGAGACCTATCGCGTCGAGGCCATCGTGAATGACAGCGGTTTCGTCTTGATATCCCGTGAAATGTTGGATCATCCTGTGTTTGCAAACGAACCATATTGCGAGCGTATTGCGTGGGTCTGGCTGATACGTGAGGCCGCTTGGAAGGACCGGACAGTGCGCGTCGGCCGCGCAGTCATCGAGCTTCGTCGGGGTGCTTGCGCCGTGTCGACAAGGTTCCTTGCAGACCGTTGGCAGTGGTCGGAATCTAGGGTGCGTAGGTACCTTGGACGCCTGTCGAAACAGGGTTTGGTTGATGTCAAAACCGACGCACTCGCGACGCATATAACTATTTGTAATTACGACAAATATCAGCTTTCCGCGCAAACAACCGACGCGGAAGCGACGCAGGACCGACGCACAAGCGACGCAAACAAGAAAGAATTAAATACATTAAATGAAGGTAATATAGAAAAAGAAACACCTATCGGTGTTTCCAAAAAGCGAGCCGTTCGCCTTCGGCAGGATTGGCAATGCCCGCCGGAATGGATCGACGAAGCTGTCGAGGCTGGCATGCCTCGGCATAGGGCGCTTTCCGAGGCAGAGCGGATGAAGAACTGGTCCCTGTCAGCCAAAAACGGGGCAAAGATCGATTGGCTGGCGACCTGGCGGAACTGGTACCGCGACAAGCTCGATCAGCCAGCATCGACCGGCAAACCTAACCCTGGTTTGTTTGCGAGGATGTGATGACAGACGTCTTCGCGGCTCTTGCCGAACATAACATCCGCATCCGTAGCGCCAGCGTCGGCAATCACAAGACGACGTGCCCGGCGTGTTCATCGACGCGGCGAAAGAAGAATGATCAGTGCCTCTCGGTCACGATCAAGCCGGATGGAGGTGCCGTATGGAACTGCCATCATTGCTCTTTTTCAGGTGGCGCCGGCGGTAGCGAATACCGGCCAGCTCGGGAACGCCGCCTCTATCGCAAGCCCGTCAGAGAACTGGCCCCGAAGCGGCCAGACAGTTTGCATGCGTGGTTCGAAAAGCGCGGCATTTCGCGCGAAGTCGTCGCTCAGTTTGGCGTCTACAAGACGCGCCAGTGGTTCCCGCAAACGGAACAGGAGGAGGATTGCATCGCTTTCCCCTACGAGTGGGATGGCGAGCTTCGCAACGTCAAATACAGGACAGCAAACAAGCTTTTCCGCCAGGAGAAAGATCCGGAGCCGGTATTCTTCAACGCTGATAGCATCGGCGCCGGCGAGGATCTTATCATCTGCGAAGGCGAGATCGATGTGATGGCGCTGATCGAAGCCGGTTTCCATCATGTTGTCTCATTGCCGAATGGTGCTCCGTCCGGACCGGAGACGAGCGAAAGGCGATACGAGCCGTTCGGAACGCATTGGGAGCTGCTGCTGCAAGTTCGGCGCTTCTTGATTGCGACGGACATGGATGGTCCGGGTGAGGCTCTTGCGCAGGAGATATCCCGTCGGGTTGGCAAGGACCGCAGTTTTCGTGTGCGGCTTCCCGCGGGGAGTAAGGACGCAAACGAATGTCTGTTGAACCATGGCAAGCAAATGCTTGCCGATTGCGTTAATGCCGCAGAACCGTGGCCGATCGACGGTCTCCATGATGTGGAGAGCTTTGCCAACGATGTGCTGGACATTTACCACGGGCGCGGGCCGCAGCCCCTCACGACAGGCTTTGCGGAGTTCGACAAGGCGTTCAAGTACATTCCGGGCCAATTCATCGCAGTCACGGGAATACCCAATCACGGGAAGTCTAGGTTTATCGATCAGGTCGCGGTTCAGACTGCGCGGCTTCGCGATGAACGCTGGGGCTTCTTCTCGCCAGAGACGGGCGAGTCCAACCATATCGTTGATCTTAGCGAAATTTGGGTAGGTTTGCCCTTTCACGATGGCCCAACGCCACGAATGAGCGAGGCGGATCTCGTCACAGCGATGGCATGGTTGAACCAGCGGATATTCCTACTCGGCGCTGTCGATCACACACCGTCAATCGATTGGCTGTTGGAGCGCGCTCGGGCCGCAGTGATCCGCTACGGTGTCACGAACATCGTCATCGACCCCTACAACGAGATCGAGGCCTCCAGGCCTGACAAGTTGACGGAAACGGAATTCATTTCGCAGCTCATTTCCAAGTGCAAGCAGTTCGGCAAGCGCCACGGCTGCACGATCTGGATGATTATCCACCCAACCAAGCTGAAAGCTCATGGCGAGGGCAAGGAGCCGATACCCGGGCTTTATGATCTGGCTGGCAGCGCGCATTGGCGAAATAAGGCGGATGCGGGGCTCGTCGTCTATCGCGACTACGAGGAGAAGGTCACCTACGTCATTTCGAAAAAGATCCGTCGGCAGCCAATTTGCGGAAGACCGGGGTCCGTCACCTTCGCATTCCTCGGCGTTGACCGGCGGTTCGAAGAAATCCCATCCAGCTTCAAAAACCTTGGGAGTGACTAACGCATGACGATCCGAGAACGGCAAGAGCGCGAGCCAAATTCATGATCCAACCTGTGAATTGTGGGCAAGAACATGCCAAGAACGTGGGGGTATTGCTGATTGCAGGCTATAGTCAGCGCTCTCTCAATCGGAGTATGCATATGACTGATTCGGCATTGCAGACATTCTCCATTTTTAATGATCGACCAGGTCCAGAATTTATCGATGGATGGCGGCAGCATATAGCTGACACGGGCGAGCCGGAAAAATATCCCGGTGTTTCGACTACCAAACCCGCAAAGTCTGCGAATGTCGTTCTTCTTTCGGATGAAATCCGCGTTCCAACCGCTATGCGCCCCGGCGGTGATAAGGTCCCGTGCCCGCTCTGCTCGCCTTCGACGGGTAAGTTCGGGACGGGGCGCATGGCCTATTTCCCGGATGACAGTGCCACTCGTTTCATCGGTCATGATTGCGCCAAGCGATACCTCGGTACGAACTACACTGAGGCGGAACGGCTGTTCAGGATTGAAGCGCAGTGCGCAGCATTCATTCAGCTTTGGCCAAAGCTCCAGGCCGCGCTTCCACAGTTAAACCCAATTGTCCAAAGCCTCTATGTCGTGGGCAAGATCCTGAGTCAGCTCAGGCTTTACATCGATGCCCAGGCGACCGGCTTTGCGAGGACGTTTCATGGCGATCTGGTTGCAATCGGTTCCCGCGTTGTTACGTCTCGCGATCAGGGAGCCAAATCGTACGACATTCGAGGTCTCGAATTTTTGTCCAAAGATTTCAATCCGGAAAGTGACGTCGAAAAGCTGATGAATGTTTGCCGGGACATCTTATCGCCGCTACCGAGCTGGCAGATCAATGAGGGGGATAGTCCGGCATCAAGGGAAATCATCAAGCGCGGCCGAGCTGCAGCCCGGAGACTTCGCGGGATATCAGAGCTTCGAAACCAGATAGAGGAAGCCGCGCAATTTCTAGATCCTATTAACCTCAATCTTCTTGAGCAGTGGAGATCGTCGGGGAATTCGCCCTTTACGGTTATCAGGTTTAAGCGCGAGGGCGACCGGATCGATGGCGTTGTCGAGAGTTACGCCGGCCGGTTTGAATGGTCGGTGGTTTACCAGCGTGATTTGCTAGCCACTTTGCCGACGAAAGAAGAAATAGCGGCGTTGAGCGTGATGGAGATTTTTGGTTGAACACTGTAACGCACACAAAGCTTTCCATTCCAGATGCTTGGTATGCAATTCGGGTTGCCCCCGGCGCCCAGAGGATGGCCAAGGCTATCGATGGCGTAGCTGAAGAATGGATTGGTGAAACCCTGCTGGAGCGAGAATGTCGGGAAAGAGGGGTCATGGTCTTCATGCCGTCGTTCTGGACGGTAGTTCGGCACCAACGCACGAATAGGCTCATTCAGAAACGCTTTCCGCTATTGGTCGGATATGCATTTGTGCGTGTTCATGGCGTCGGTTTCGATCCAATCAAGAAACTCAACTACGTGGCCTATTTCCTGCGTGGCGGTGGTCACTACAGCCTGGCCTCGTTCACCGATTTGGATATAGCTCAGCTCTACATTGCTGATATTGAGGGGCGTGAGCAGCATCAAATGATGAAAAAGAACGGCGAGGCCGATGTCCGCAAGCATCGCCGTCAAGCGCTGAACCATCAGCTCGGCTTGATATTTCCGAAAGGTCGGCGCAAGCGAGTCCCAATGCGTCTGCTCGCGGCATCCGCGATTAATAGTCTGACACCTAAAGCTAAAAAGCGCTGCCTTAATATCCTGCAGGAGCTAGAAGCTTTGGATGCACAGGAGATAAACGATGAAGTGGCTTGCAAGACAAATCACGCCGCGCTAACTTCAGCGGCGTGATTTGCAGCGTTTCAGTCGGAGCTTCTCAATGGAGCGTAATATTCGACGGCTCGTCACCTTAGCCGATCATGTGCAATCGGCGCGATAGAGGAGTTGCGTCTTTTTCCAACACTTTAGTCGATATAGTTCAATGGTAGAGCAGCAGCCTTCCAAGCTGAATACGCGGGTTCGATTCCCGCTACCCGCTCCGCCTTAACGAGAGCATGGCATTGTTCCGGCGATCTCTCAGGTCGCTCGATGAGCTATCCCCCCAAATGAATTTCATCTATCCTAGTATTGAACCGCGGGGCACAAATAATACGATGCCCCGCAACATTTATTTCTCGCTGTTCAGTTCAATACTGTTCGCCACCGCGTTCAGCAGATCCTTCGCACCTTGGCCGTTTTGATCCGAAGGAAGCTCTGGAAGGATGAATTTGATGAGATCGACGGCTTCTTGCCTTGTTATTACCCGTGCATCTAGTAGCGCAGTGAGATTTACTCGCGCAAGCTGGAAAGCCGCCAATGCGTATCCGGTTGGTGTGGTGGTCGGAACTTCATAATCGGTCATTCTGATTCCCTGTTTTCGATTGCCGCGCATCTACCATGACGTGTATTTAAGAAAATTGCCAAACGGAAATCAAACTTAGCGCCATGTAATGTGATTTGGCGCGACTGAGGATTCGTCACGGCGCCCTGCGGAACATCACATTCCGCCCACTGGAAAAATGCATCCAAAATTTATCGGCTTCGTCCACCGGCACGAGGAACAAGGCTTTCACTCTTGGGTGTAGAACCCGCGCCGCCGCTTCGGGGTGAGCCACCCTCATTAACGGCGTGAAGTGAGCAAGACCGGTTTCAACCACACCACACCGATCAGAAGGTGAGGGGAATGACCAGCGAGAATAAAGCCGGAAGGCCGACAAAGTACACGATCAAGCTCTCTGAGGAGATCTGCAGTCGTATCGCGAATGGTGAGAGTCTGCGATCGATTTGCGAAGAAGAGGGCAAGCCGGACAAGGCGACAGTCTTTCGTTGGCTCGCGATGCATGCGGATTTTGCGACCAGGTACGCGCTTGCGCGCGAGGTTCAAACCGATGTCATGGTCGATGAAATGACCGACATCGCCGACGACGGCTCCAACGACTGGATGGAGAAGAAGAACGCCGACGGCGAGGTGATCGGCTGGGTAGAGAATGGCGAGGCAATCCGTCGTTCGCAGCTTCGTATCGCAACCCGGCAGTGGATCGCCGAAAAGCTGCGGCCCAAGAAGTATGGGGCAAAGGTCGAGCTTAAACATGGCGTGACCGGAGAGGTTGCGCAGTTGCTTGAGGCCGTCAATGGCAAAACACGCGGCCTTCCGAACAGCGGTTGACCAGTTCTCCGATTGGAGATGGAGGTTAAACAACCTCTATTGGATCACTGACAAGGAAGGGAAGCGCGTCAAGTTCGAAATGAACTGGGCGCAGATGACATTCTTTGAGCAGATGCATTATCTGAATGTGCTGCTGAAGGCTCGCCAGCTCGGGTTGACGACGTTCATCCAGATTTTCATGCTGGACGCCTGCGTCTTCAATCGAGACATTCGCGCTGGCACCATTGCTCACACCTTGGGCGATGCGCAGACGATATTTAGGGACAAGGTCAAGTATCCCTACGATAATTTGCCCGATGGCATACGCGACGCAGTGAGAATTACGCGCGACAATTCCACGGAATTGCTGCTTTCGAACAATTCGAGCATTCGCGTCGGAACATCGCTGCGCTCTGGCACGCTGCAATATCTCCATATTTCCGAATATGGGAAGCTTTGCGCGAAATACCCAGAGAAGGCGAGGGAAGTCCGGACAGGTGCCCTTAACACCGTGCAGGCCGGCCAGCTCGTTTTCATCGAAAGCACGGCAGAGGGACAGGAGGGCCATTTCTACTCGCTGTGCGAAGACGCGCAGATTAAGCAACGGCAATCGACCGATCTGACGGAATTGGATTTCAAATTCCACTTTTTCCCATGGTGGAAAGAACCTCAATATTCGATAGCGTCTGCAGGCGTCATCATCACCGACCCGTTTGCCAAGTATTTCAAGGGACTTGCGGATCAGGGTATCGATCTGACGGACGCTCAAAAAGCTTGGTACGTCAAAAAGGCGGAAACCCAACTAGGCGACATGAAGCGGGAATATCCGTCGTCTCCGGCAGAGGCTTTCGAAGCCAGCGTCGAGGGCGCTTATTATGCCGATCAGATGGCGGTTGTCGATGCCGAGGATCGGATCGGGATATTCCCGCATGTGCCAGGATATCCGGTGCACACGATCTCGGATATCGGCATGGATGACACGAACAGCGTGTGGCTGTTTCAGGTACTTCCCAGCCGCGTCCGCATGATCGGCTATTTCGAGCATACCGGCAGCGGCATGGATGGGATGCTGGATGAGCTTGAGCGGCGCGCAGAAGAGTACGGATACGTCTACGGCGTCCACAACATGCCGCACGACATCCGCGTGAGAGAGTGGACGCGCGGCGGCATGACCCGCATCGAGGTTATGCTGAAAGAGGTAAAAGCCCGCAACCTCGGAACCGTTCGAAAGGTCGAGCGTGCTTATGTCCACGACAGGATCAATGGCACGCGGCGCATTCTGGCGAAGGTCGAATTCGATCAGGCCGGATGTTCTCAAGGTTTGAAGTGCCTGAGGAATTACCGCAAGGAATGGGACGAGGATCTGAGCGTATTCCGCGACGAACCATTGCACAATTGGGCATCGCACGGTGCTGACGCGTTTGGTGGTCTAGCTGTCATCTTTACCGGATTGGCTGCTGAACCCCTTCCGAGCGAGCCCAAGCCGCCAACCACCATGACGAATATCACCTACAACGAGCTTTTGGCCTCGTCGCCGTATCATAGCGAGAGAATTTAATGGCGAACGACGAAACAAGCCCAGATGACGCTAACAGCCCGGATCTAGTGAAGCTCGGAGCCTATTGGAAGGGCGAGCTCGAAACGTCTGCCCGGTACTTTCAGAACTGGCGGACGCGGTGCGAGAGGATCGAGAAGATCTATCTGCAGCAGGACTCGGCGCAGCAGACGACGGCCAAGCGCAATTTCGCAATGCTATGGGCAAACATCTCGGTGTTGCAGCCAGCCGTCTATGCCGGATCGCCTAAGCCGGCCGTCGATCGCCGCTTCAAGGACTCTGATCCAGTAGCGCGCACTGCATCAGAAATGCTTGAGCGCAATCTGTCATTCCTGATGGATGCAGGCGATATCGACGGTACGATGGAAGAAGTGCGAGACGACTTCCTACTCTGTGCCCGCGGAACGGCGTGGTTGCGTTACGAGGCCGATATCGAGCCGCAGGAGATCGGTGACGATTTCTCCGAGGGGGCTCAAGGCTTCCAGAGCGGTGGGATGGGTGACAATGGCGGCCCACCACTAGAGCAGATCGCCGACGAGCGTGTCTGCATCGACTATGTGCATTGGTCTGACTTCCTGCATGGGCCGGCGCGCAAATGGAAGGATGTTCCGTGGGTAGCTCGTCGTACCGCCAACGAGGAAGCCGATCTCGTCAAGCAGTTCGGCCAGGACGCCGTCAATCGCCTGAAAATCGCCAAGGAGACGGCGAGCAAGGGGCGGAATGACAAAGAGCGTGCCGAGAACGAAGGCAAGATCTATGTCTGGGAAATCTGGTGCAAGACGGAAAACTATGTCGTCTGGATCGGTGACGGCACTGCGATAGCTCTGGATTGCACAGAGCCGCCGCTAGATCTGGAAGGCTTCTGGCCATGCCCGGCGCCAGCCTATGGCACGCGGAGCACGAGCAGCACGATCCCGGTTCCGGATTACGTCTATTATCAGGGCCAGTGCGAAGAAATTGACATTCTGACCCGGCGCATCAACAAGCTGATGGATCAGCTACGCCTCAAGGTTTTCTATCCGGCCGGCGACGGTTCGGTCTCTCCCGCCATAGAGAAGGCGATGAAGCCGGACAATGACACCATCATGGTGCCAATTCCGGAATGGGCTGCCTTCACGGATAAGGGCGGCTCTAACGCCATCGTTACGCTGCCGATCGATCAGGTGCAGAAGGTCATCACCGCCTGCATCGAGAACCGCAAGCAGCTTGTCGCCGACGTGTATCAGATCACTGGGATCAGCGACATTGTGCGCGGCGATACCGAGGCGTCAGAAACGGCGACGGCTCAGCGGATCAAAAGCCAGTGGGGTTCGATCCGAATTCGCGACCGTCAAAAGGAGCTTGCCCGGTTCGCTCGGGATGTCGTCCGGATTGCTGCCGAGATCATCTGTAACCAGTTCCAGCCCGAAACGCTGATGTTGATGAGCGGCATTCAATTGCCAACGATGCAGCAGAAGCAGCAGGCGCAAATGCAGGTCCAGCAAGCGCAGGCATCCTACCAGCAGATCGCCGCACGGGCGCAGCAGATGGGCCAGCAGCCGCCACCGCCACCGCAGTCTCCTCCTGGCTTTGACGAGATGATGCAACAGCCGACGATTGAAGAGGTTGTTCAGCTTCTGCGGGATGACAATATGCGCGGCTTCCGTATCGACATTGAGACTGACTCGACGATCGAGCCGGACGAAGATGCCGAAAAATCAAGCCGTATGGAGTTCGCGCAAGTGATCGGCGGCTTTATCCAGCAGGCGGGTCCTGTGTTGGCGCAGATGCCCACCCTGATCCCGGTTTTTGGCGAAACCCTTCTATTTGTCTCGCGTGCATTCCGCACTGGGCGTCAGCTTGAAAATTCGCTTGAGCAGGCAATCAATCAGGTCACACAGCAGGCCATGGCGCCGAAACCGCCGCCGCAGCCATCGCCGGATGAGCAAATCAAACTTCAAACGACGCAGGTCAAGGCCCAAGCAGAGCAGGAAAAAGCTCGCATGGGGGTCCAGACCGCGCAGCTTGAACAGCGCTCCGACATTGAGCAGATCCGGGCGCAAGGCGCTCTCGATGCCATGCATCATGCTCATGAGACCGAAAGGATGGAGATGCAGCATCGTCACGAGATGACGCATGCCGCAATGCAACCCAGAGGGACGGTTCAATGAAGTATCTGCTTCTGGACGTTTGTTGTCGCCGTCATCATCGGCCCCGCCAAGCTCGGGGCATCTGCTGGCAAGATGGTTTACGCTTTTGAACAGGCGGTGAACGGGAAATGAAACAGCGTTATTGCCGCGTCTGCGGTGGTTGGCATGAACTCGATGCATGGCCGCACAACTGCATGCCGGAACAGACCGCAGCCCGCTCGTCGCTGCCGGCGCCGCACTTCGTCACTGACACGATCGAGATCCGATCGATGCATGACGGCAAGATGTATACTTCGAAGTCAAAGCTTCGAGGCGAATACCGCGCCCATGGCGTGGAAGAGATCGGCAATGAAAAGCCGCAACCGATCGTCAAGCCGAAAGCGGACCGCAAAGGCATCCGCAAGGCCTTGAAAGACGCCTACCAGCAGCCTTCCGCCTGAACGGGCATCAATCCCCGAAATAGGATCAAACCATGTCTGACCTTTTGAACGACGCCGGAAACGGCCTCGAAAGCACCATAGTATCTACCGAACAGCAGCCGGCCGAAAAGCCGGTGAGCATTCGAGACAGCCTCAAAGCGGCACTGGATGGCAACGAGCCGGACACTTCTGCACCCTCTCTTGATCGTCGGCGTGATGAAGCCGGTCGTTTCGCGAAGGACAATTCCGGCGCCCAGCAACCGACGCCAGCCGCTACGGCAACACCGGCGCAGGCTGCCGCAACGCCCGCAGCGCAGACGGGTTCAGAGGCACAGCAGCCGGCGGCTACTCCGGTGGCGCGCGTGCCTCCTGGCTGGTCTGCCGAGGCCAAGGCACAATTCGGCACGTTGTCGCCAGAGGTTCAGGCCGCAATTTCCAAGCGGGAAGAAGAGATCGATAACGGTTTCAAGGTTCTGCAGGATTACAAGGGCCTCGAAGAATTCACGCCCCTGATCAAGCAGGGCAACACCACCCACGCCGATGTGATGCGCAAGGCGCTCGACTACGAGAAAGCCCTGCAGCGTGATCCGGTCGGGACGGTTCTGCATGTCGCCCGCATCGGCGGCATCAATATCAACGCTTTGGCGCAGGCGATCGTGTCCGGCAACATTCCGACGCAGCCGGTGCCACAGCAGCAACAGGTCCGTCAGCAACCGCAGCCTCAGATCAATGTTGAGCAGACGGTTGAACACGTCCTGAAGAAGCGAGACGTTGACACTCAGGTCAACGCCTTCCTCGCAGACCCGGCAAACGTACATGCGGAAGCCGTCTTGGATGACATGGTTGCCCTCATCAGCGCAGGGCGAGCCGCTAATCTGAAAGACGCCTACGATGCCGCGTGCTGGATGCGTCCTGACATTCGCCAGCAGCTCATCAATCAAGCTGCGCCGGCCAACCCTGCAATCAATCAGCAGACCCAGAGAGCAGCAGCGGCAGATCAAGCCCGCAAGGCCTCTCGCTCCCTCGCAGGTTCGTCCGCTCCCGGTCCAACGAAGGATCAGACCACGGGCAAGCCACAATCCGTCAGAGACTCGCTGCGCAGCGCTATGGCCTCGTCAGCCGGTCAAGTTTGATCATAGGTGATTATCTATGCCGTCTCCCAATCTCTCTGAAATCGTGACGACGACGCTGCGCAACCGCAGCGGAACCGTTGCGGACGACGTGACCAAGAATAACGGTCTCCTGTCGCGTCTCGATAGCCGCGGTCGCAAGAAGCCAGTCTCTGGCGGCCGCACCATCGTTCAGGAACTCCAGTATCAGGAAAACAGCACCTTCAAGCGCTATTCCGGGTATGACCTCCTGAATGTGCAGCCCTCCGACGTCATGACCGCTGCCGAATATGACTACAAGCAGGCAGCTGTTGCAGTCTCGATCTCCGGCCTTGAGCAGTTGCAGAACTCCGGCGAAGATGCCGTTCTCGATCTGCTGGAAGGCCGTATCGAGAACGCCGAAACCACGCTGAAGAACAATATTGCTCTTGATTGCTACTCTGACGGTACCGCCGACGGCGGCCGGCAGATCGGCGGCCTGGCGTTGTTGATCTCGACCTCTCCGGGCTCGGGCACCGTTGGCGGCATCTCCCGCTCGACGTGGGGCTTCTGGCGTAACCAGAAGTTCTCCGCTTCCGCAGACGGCGGCGCGGCTGCCTCCAACAGCAACATCCAGTCCTACATGAACCGGCTCTATATGAGCTGCGTTCGTGGTCCGGATGCGCCTGACCTGATCGTCGCGGACAACAACTACTTCCGCCTCTACTGGGAGTCGTTGCAGGCCATCCAGCGCATCACCAGCTCCGACAAGGGCATGGCCGGCTTCCAATCCCTGCAATACATGGGCTCCGACGTGATCTTCGACGGCGGTTTCGGCGGTGGCGCACCGGCGAACCAGATGTTCTTCCTGAACTCGAAATACCTGTTCTATCGCCCGCACCGTGACCGCGATTTCGCGCCGATCGGTGACGAGCGCATGAACACGAACCAGGACGCCACCATCAAGCTCATGGGCTGGGCCGGCAACCTCACGATGAACAACGCCTTCCTTCAGGGCGTACTCTTCGCCTAAGCCGAGAAAGGATCTCGTCAATGACTATCGCAACGTCTCAGACCGAACGGATGGGTGCAAACCCGTTCGTGGTCGAAGGCCCGATCGTTCCCGGCAGTGGCGTGCTTGGACCGCAGTTTTCGCTCGGTACCCTTTGCTGGGGACCGCGTGAAGCGGAATGGGTCTATACCAAGCTCACGTTGGGTTCCACGACCACACTGCAGCCCGGCATGTGGTTCCAGTGGGATTTCAACTACAATGCCACGCTGCTGACGACCGCAAGCGCCGTCATCGGTCAGGCTGTAGGTGTTTTCTCCGGCGCAAACCAGCCTCCGACGCTCTCGGGCGGTCCGGTCGGTCCGGTCACGCTCGCCGCGGGCACCTATTACATCTGGCTGCAGCGCTCGGGTCAGGCACCAAGCCTTGTCAATACCGTGACGGCAAACCTCGTGATTGCCGAAACGACCACGACGGCAGGCCAGGCGAATGCTCCGGCATCCGCTACGGTCGGCACGAAGCAGATCACTCCTGTTTCGTTCGCCGCTGCGAATGCCACCTTCACGGCTACGACCGTCAACGGTTCGGCTGTGCTGACCGGGCTTAGCGGCGTCTCCGTCGACGGCGGTCCGTTCATCGGCGCCGCAGTCTCCGGTACCGGCATTCCCGCCCTTACCACGATCTCCGGTATCACCTACACGCCGGCCGGCAGCATCCAGAGCATCACGCTCAGTGCTGCCGCGACTGCGAGCGGTACCGGCGTCACCGTCACGGCCACCGGCACGCTCGAAGCGCGCCTGATGTGGCCGTACATCGCCAAGACCAACTAAGGAGCAACGCAGATGGGCATTTTTGCTGATCTGCAGGCGAAAATCTCTGTCGGTCGCGAGGCTGGCAGGGATATCCCGCCTGTCATTGAAGAGCTTTTGCTGCTGATCGCCGACGTGATCGAGCCGCAGCAGATGCAGGAACCGCAACCGCCGGTCAGCAACGATCATGTTGCGGAGGGTGCGACACAATTCACTCCAGCGGAAATCGCGGCCTCGGCTGAACAGCCTAACGCCGCTGGGTCGCAGATATCGCCCGCTTCCGCTGCCGAACCGGCCAATCAGGAGCCGGCGCAGCCCACACCTCAGCAGTAATCGCGGGCGCTTCGGCGCTCGCTCTTCCCTCCCGCCATCAACCGCGAGCAACACCATGTCGACCAATGACACGGGCATTTACGCCCAGTTTTACTTTGAGCCCGTCGAGCAAGCCTTCGAGACTGAAAAGCAGGGGCGTCCGATCTTCAAGGATACCGAATTCGTCCGCATCTTCATTGCCGGCGACCAGCGTACCGAGGTGACGCGTCCCGCTACGGAGATGGACAAAGTGCGCTTTGCCGACATCTACCGGCGCTTCAAGGAGGGCGCTGCCGATCACGAGCAGTCGAACGGAACCCCGCTTTCGCAGTGGACGATGATGAAGCCCAGCCAGATCAAAGAGCTGCAGGCGATCAACATCTACACTGTCGAGCATCTGGCCGCTCTCAGCGATACCGGCAAGCAGCAGCTTGGTATGGGTGCCCACGAGCTTGTTGCCGCAGCAAGCGCCTATCTCGCCAATGCGCGAGACTCGAATGCCGCTGCTGCGTTCGCTGCGGAGAATGAGCGCCTGAAGACCGAAGTCGCGCGCCTGGAAGAGCAGATGAAGCTCATGGCGAAGCAGATGGAGGCCATGGAAGCCGATCACGGCTCCGGCCGCCGCGGTGGTCGGGCAGCTTAAGAACGGAGATCCGCGCGATGTCGCTGTTGACCATCATTCAGAACGTATGCGCGGAAATCAGCATCGACCAGCCCGCAGCCGTGATGAGTTCGGCCGACCCGAAAATCATCCAGTTGCGGGCGCTCTCATTCCGGGCCGGATATGAGTTGGCGAGAGCACATGACTGGTCGTTTCTGGTGACGCCAACGAGCTTCACCGCGACCGGTGTCATACCGGAGCCGGCGCAGCCGCCTGCGGACTTTGAGAGGTTCGAAGACAATGCGAAGATCTGGAACAATTCGCGCCTCTTGTCTCTAAATGGCCCCGTGGATGGCCAGACATGGCAACGGCTGCTGATCTACAATTCGAACCCGGTTCCGCAGGTCTGGCGCATGCTGGGCGGCAAGCTGGCGATCTACCCTAACAATGCCGGCGAGACGATCAGCTACGAATATGTTTCGAACAGCTGGGTGAATGTGAACGGGGCCGGTACGAAATTTGCCAACAACTGGGCGAACGACAACGACACGTCTCGCATCTCGGAATCACTCCTAGAGCTTTCGCTGATATGGCGCTGGAAGCGAGCCAAGGGCCTCGATTACAGCGAGGAGATGGAGAATTTCGAGCGCGCGAAGGAGTCGGAAATCGGATCTGACCGTGCTGCCGCTGCCGCTTCACTCTCGATGCCCAATCGCGGCGATTATCCAGACAATATGTGGTCCGGCTACGTGGGCGGTGGCATCCCGGACAATGCGCTTGCCGGGGACGCTGACAATGGCGTCGTGATCCTGACAGGAGATGTGTCGTGACGCAGGTCAACAACATCAACACCCTGACCCCGGATACGCTTGTTTCCGTCGTCGGTGTGAATTTCTTAGGCAAAGCCCACAGCATGCCGGTGTCTATTCTCACGAACAGCATAAATCAGGCCGCGTTCAATATCTTCATGAACAATTGGGTGGCCACTCTCCCGACATCCCTTCCAGCCAGCCCGGGCGTAGCCTGGAACAATGGCGGCACGATCAGCATCAGCTAGGTATTTCAGATGAAGAAGCTCTTATGGGCCATCGCCGCTCTGGCGCTGATGGCAATGCCGGCGCATGCGCAAACTTATCCTTCGCCGACCTATAACAATGTCACGGTAAACGGCGCTCTGTCCCTGCCGAACAATGCCTTGAGCGTTGCCAACGGTGGGACAGGCGTCAGAACGTCGACGGGGACGGGCTCGGCCGTCCTGAACAACGGCCCGATCTTCATAGCACCGGCTCTCGGCACGCCTGCTTCGGGCGTCATGACCAATGTAACCGGCCTTCCTTTTTCCACCGGCATTTCTGGAAAGCCGACCACCCTAGCGGGTTACGGTATTACGAATGCCCTTGTCACAACAAACAATCTGTCTGATGTTTCAAGCGCCTCAGCGTCAAGAACCAATCTCGGGCTCGGTACGGCGGCTGTCCAAAATATCGGAACGAGCGGCGCAAATGTCCCGCTGTTGAACAGTGTTAATACGTGGTCTGGAACACAGATATTTAGCGGGAGTATAGCTGTAGGTGACGGGACCGGGGGGGCCGTTGCTCAAATCAATGGGGCGGCCGGTCAGTTACGGTGGATTCAATTTAACACGGCCTCATCGCAACGCTGGAGCATCTACGCAGATAGTGGCGCAGAAAGCGGAGGGAATTCGGGTACTGACTGGCATGTCGCCCGTTATAGCGACAGCGGAACGTTTATTGACGCGCCCATCAATATCGTCCGATCCACCGGACTTGTGTTGTTGAATGATGGCCTTACCGTCACTGGTACCACAACTCTAAATACACCTTTGTCAGCTGCGTCCGGCGGCACGGGCGTTACGTCGTCTACGGGCTCGGGTTCCGTTGTCCTTAACAATTCCCCAGCCCTGAGCGGGACGCCGACCGTACCGACCGCAACCGCTGGCACCAACACGACACAGGCGGCATCGACAGCGTTCGTGACGACCGCCGTTGCGGGTGGTACCGGGATTTCGGTTCCGGTCCGTCAGACTGTTCAGTCAGGCCCCGCATCGAGCGGCCTGCCGAACTTCCTGCCGGCAACTTCGGGATCGCTGAGCCTGACCAGCCAAAATGTGTCGACAGGCGTCAATGCGCTGGTCGTGACCGCGGCGAATGGCTTCGGAACGAGCGGTGCTATCAATCTGATCGGCACTTCTACGAGCAACCTAACGTGGTCCAGTCTCGCAGCGTCGACGACGAGCTATCTCTATGTCACGGTGAGCGGGGGCAGCCTCACGTCAGGATCGACGACGCTCGTACCCATCTACCAATGTGGCGGCTCGCCGTCGACTACCAATACCCAGTATACCTTCGATTACTGCGCCATGCTCATGTATGTGGGTAACGGTACGAGCGCGTCAGTTGCCACGACGGTATTCGTTGGCGAGGCCGTAACGAGCGGTTCTGCCGTTACCTCGACGGCGCCCTACGCCTATCAGGGCCTCTATGACAGCGGCTACATCAACACGCTGCCGGCGGCTGCCACCCAGATTATCAAGAGTTCGAACCTCGGCGTGGATGGAGCTTCTGTCATGCTCTACCAGAAGAACCTGACGGCGGAAGCCAACTATTCTGTCGGCGACGTTCTGAGCAATCCGGGGACCGCGCCCGCATCGGGCATTTTCTACCCGATGCCGCTTGGATCAACCCGCAATACGGTCTGGTTCACCACGGGCGCGTCGCAGGCATTTGCACTTCTCAACAAGACAACTGGAACAGGTGTCGCGCCAACGGCTGCGAACTGGGCCTATCGCCTGACAGCAAGGAGGCCATGGTAATGGGTACCGTCTGGACCGATGGAAACGGCTATTTTCATGAAGGCGATCAACAGCCCGGCGAACGGGCGGCTACCGCCAGCGAAGTTACCGCGTGGGAAGCATCCAAGGTTACGCTGGGACGAGTTCAGGATGAATGCCAGCGCCGTATCGACGCTGTGGTCACTCTGAATCAGAAGCTCAACTTGACCGGCACGATGGTAGCGAACCTGCTTGCTGTCGCCATGCTGGGCCAAACTGCGACGGCGGCACAGCAGAGCGATGCGCAGCTCTTCATCCAGTCCATGCAATGGATTGCTGCGATGAAAGGAACATGCGCCGGCCTGGTGGGCAACGTCGCCTTCGATCAGGACGCGAGCTGGCCGCCTCTCTCTGATGCGTTGGTGGCCTTTGGCGCCCGCTTCTGACTGGCTGAAGGCATCTAACCCACCTGCCACGTTCGTGGTGCCGTTTTCGATGGAGCTTTAATGGTTCGCAAGCCTGCACGCGTCACGGCGGTAAATCGTCGCGTCTCCGATACGGCCGATTGGGTTGCCCCAACTGGCGGCTGGCGCACCGATGTCGAGATGGCTGATATGCCAAAGGATGCGGCGTTCCAACTCGATAACTTCTTTCCGGAAGCCAATCGCGTTCGCGCCCGATACGGCTCAAACCCTTTCGCAACCGGCCTTGGCGCCGACGTTCAGACGGTCATTCCCTATTCCGGGCTGTCCAACAAGCTCTTTGCGGCGGCGGGAGGCAATCTCTATGACGTGACGGCCGGCGGTCCTGTTGGCGCACCTGTCGTCACAGGCATGTTGTCGGCGCACTGGTCGGCACAGCAGTATACCAACGTCGGCGGCCAGTTTCTGCGCCTCGTCAATGGCGTGGACATACCGCTGCTCTACAATGGCTCGTCATGGACGAACAATTACCTCGTCGGAACAGCAACGCTGGCAACGCAGACTGTATCTGTGAAGGCTGGCACCTACACGCTCAGCTTCTTCGGGACGGGATCTGTCGCCCTTTCCGGCGCGGGCACGGGCACTCTGGCCGGGACTGGCGTCAGCAACCGCGTTTCCCTGACCTTCACAGCTGGTGCCGGCACTTTAACTGTAACGGTCACAGGTTCGGTGACGAACGCTCAGCTGGAAGTCGGCTCCTCGCCGACACCATACATCTCATCGACGATGATTACCGGCATTCCTGACCCATCGGTGCTTATTGCGGTGGCTGCCTACAGATCGCGCCTGTGGTTTATCGAGCGCAACTCGACCAATGTCTGGTATCTCGGAACGGACGCGGTAAGCGGTGCGGCTACCCAGTTGCCGATCGGCGGCAACATGAAATACGGCGGCACGCTTGTCGCGATCGGCGTTTGGACAATCCCGATCGCCAACGGCCTCGTTCAATGCCTCGTGTTGATGTCGTCGGAAGGCGAGGTGATCGTCTTCCAAGGGTCTGACCCGTCAAGCTCCAGCAATTGGAGTCTTCTCGGCACATTCAAGCTGGGCCGCCCTCTTGGCACCGATCGTTGCCTGTTGAGCGTGGGCGCCGATCTGGCAATCATGACGACGGACGGTATTGTCCCCGTCACCAAGGCTATCCAGCTCGATCGCGGCGCAACCGATCTCGGGGCTATCACATCGAGGATCGGGCCGACGTGGCGCGATACCGTCGCAGCGATCGGGACCACGTCACCACAATGGCAGCTATCCGCGTTTCCCAAACGGCAGATGGCGATCGTCAACCTGCCGTCGACCTATGGCCTATACCAATACGTCATGAACACGGAAACCGGCGCATGGTGCCGCTTTGTGGGGCTTACTTCTTCCTGCTGGGCAACTTGGCAGGACCGCCTATTTTTCGGTTCTTCCGATGGTTCTGTTTATGAAGCCGAAGTCGGCGCCAATGACAACGGTCAACCGATCGACGCGCTCCTCGTGGGTGCCTGGCGTCGATATGGCGATGGCTTCTCATCGAAGTTTACGAAGCTGATTGCCGTGGATGCTCAGATCGGATCAGCAACGAAGATGTATGCCGGTATCTCCACCGATTATCAGGCGTCGCTTCCATCGGCACTTCTATCATCGACCAGCAACGTGCCCGCGGCAATGTGGGGCTCGGCAATCTGGGGCGTCTCGGTGTTTCCGGGCACGTCACTGGTGCGGACATACGCGAGCGCCGGGGCCGATGGGATCGCTCTCGCGCCCACAATCCGGGCGCTGATTTCAGGAACATCGGGATCCGTTTCAGAGGGCGCCGTGGTTGGTGGCTCTATCCTGTATGAAAAAGGCCAGCCAATTTGATCGTGACGGAGCCGAGGGAGGCTATCGCTGCATGGGTAGGGGCGAAGATCGGCGTCACCTTCTCTCCACCCTTCACGGCGATCGGAGAGATCCGGAACGGCAAGATCATCGGCGCCTATGTCTTTAATGTATGGACTGCCCATGATGTCGAGGTCTCGCTCGCTGCCGATCGCCTGACGACCGCCCTCATGCGGCGTGCCTTCGCATATGTGGTGAATGAACTGGGCTGCCGGCGCGCAACGTTCCGGACGCGCGCAGACAATATCCCGGCGCAGCGCTGTCTTGAACGCCTTGGTGGCAGACTTGAGGGGCGCCAGCGGGGATATTTCGGTGACTGCGATGCTCTTCTCTACGGCATTTTGAAAGAGGAATTTCCGTATGGTCTCGACGCCTAAGGCTCCGACGCCGCCAGATCCGACCGCGACCGCTGCGGCGCAGACGGCTACCAACGTCGATACTGCCATCGCGAATGCTGGTCTCAGCCACACCAATCAGGTCACGCCTGACGGGTCGTTGACGTATAATCAGACTGGCTCGTCGACAATGACGGATCAGAACGGCAAAACGTATCAGCTCCCGACATACACGGCCTACCAGACGTATTCGCCGAAAAACCAGGCGATCTACGACCAGACGCAGGCGACGAAGCTCGGACTGTCCCAGCTTGCGAATTCTGAGACCCAGAAAATTAGTGGCTTGCTCGGCACGGATCTAGATCTGAGCTCTGGCAATATCGACAAGTACACCAATGATCACTACCTGACCGGCTTCAACAATCAGTGGGATCGCAGCCAGGCGAGCCTTGATCAGAGCTTGGCCGATAAAGGCATCCAGATCGGATCGGCCGCCTACAGCAATGCCCAGCGCGATTTCTCGACGAACAAGCAGGCGGCCAATGATCAGTTCCTCGGGGATATGTATTCGAATGCCCAAAATGCGATCATCACCCAGCGAAACCAGCCGATAAACGAAATTTCGTCGCTGATGTCCGGTTCGCAGATCAACCAGCCGAGCTACGTCAATACCCCTTCGACGCAGCTGCCGACGGTCGATCAAGCTGGCCTGATCAACCAGAATTATCAGGACAAGCTGGGGATTTATAACCAACAGTTGGCGCAATCGAACGCGGCTATGGGTGGCCTCTTCGGCCTTGGCTCGTCGCTGCTCGGCGGTTGGGCTCTGAAATCTGATCGGCGCCTCAAGCAGGATATCAAAGCGGTTGGACGTCTTGATAACGGGCTGCCGGTTTATGGCTTCCGCTACCGGGAAGGCGGACCGTTCCAGATCGGCCTCATGTCCGATGATGTCAGAGAAACGCACCCCGACGCGGTCTTTGAACACGCTGACGGCTTCGATCGCGTCGATTACGAACAGGCGGTGGCATAATGTCTTTCAATTTCGATCCAAGCATGGGCCAGACCGAAAGCAGCTCGTCCGTCGATCTGCGCCGCCGGCTTTCCGCCGCCATGTTGCAGCAGGGAATGGACACAAGCCCCATCCGTTCACCCTGGCAGGGAGTGGCACGCCTGTCGGAAGCCCTGATGGGCGGTCTCGCTGTCCGCAATCAGGCCCAGCAGGAACAGGAATCGCTTAAGCAGGGTATGGCAGCGCTCACGGGGCAACCCTACACGCCACCGGCTCCGTCTGGCGGCTTTTTGTCGAACCTGTTTGGCAGCAACGACGTTCCGGCGTCTGGCGCTCAAAGCCAAGTCGCATCTTCGGCGCCTGCATCTACGGGCACCCCGCAACAGGCATCAGCTGGTAAGGCTCCGGATGATTTCAATGCCCTCGTTGCTTCCAACGTGCCGGCAGATATGCAAGGCTATGTCACCAATCTCGTCGGCAAGGAAAGCAGTTTCGATCCAAATGCCGTTTCTTCGACTGGGGCGACGGGGTATGCGCAGTTTACTCGCGGAACGGGGTCGCACTATGGCCTCGTGGGACCTGGTTTTGATAACCGAAAAGACCCAGTCGCCAACCTCAAGGCACTCGTTGCACTGACGAATGATAACCGCAGTGGCCTGACGCAGGCTCTTGGACGCGCGCCGACGGATGGCGAGCTTGCCCTTGCTCATCAGCAGGGATTGCAAGGTGCAATCGATCTTCTCAACGGCAGGAATGTCCCGGCCAACAATCTAGCGGTAAATGGGATTTCCCCCGGTACCGATCCTCGCGCTGCGGCCAACAAGATCATGGCATTCTATGGGGGCTCTGGTGGGCCTTCTGCCCCAACGCAGGTTGCTAGCCTTGATCCATCTGCGGGGATGGCATCTGCAATGCCCTCGGCCTCCTCTCAGCCCATCGCGCCGCCTCCATCACCAACTGCGCAGCCGGGCGACATGTCGACGGTTTCGCCAGCGCAGATGCAGGCTATGCTTGGACCGCAGGCGACTCCTGGCTATCAAGATCCGACCGTCACAACGGCATATCGAGAAAATGCGCCTGCTTCACCGGCCGCTGCCGCTATCAACGCGCAAGCGCCAGGAATGCAGCCAGCTCCCCTGATGCCGACAGACCCAAGCGTTGAGCAGAAAGCGACGATGGTCCCGGCTCCGAACATGCCCTTGAATACAGGCATTGATCAGCCAGGTTCAATGCAACCTGCTCCAAATATGCCGATCGATCCAACCCAAACGGCTTCTGTCGGGCCGGCTGGTGCACAGGCCGGCGGTGGAGCGGCTGCCCCCATCCCGTTGCCCTCGCAGGGTACTGGCGCTCCAAGCGCGGCCGCTGATCAGGCGTCTCCTCGGGACCGCCTTGCACAAGCAGTCATGTCTCAGCCGTCTTCTGCACCGGGCAGTTTCAACGGGGGCGCAAATACGGTTGCCAGCAATCCGCGCGCTCAGGCTTTGGCGGCGGCGATGATGAACCCGTATGCGCCACCACAGTTGCGCTCGCTGCTGGGGGCGGCACTCCAAACCCAGCTGCAGCCGCATACCCAGATCGTCACCAATCCGAATACCGGGACGACTTACCTCGTCGATACCTGGACCGGGCAAAAGCAGTTGATCGATCAGGGACAGACGGCTGACAGCGAAATCGAAAAGGATGCGAACGGCAATCCGATCGGCATTTTCAACAAGCGCACGGGTGAATATCGTAAAATGGGCGATCCGACGGCTCAGCTCGATATCGTGAATCGTCCGGATGGCTCGATCATCGCCGTGAACAAGATCACGGGGCAGCAGGTGGCGGCTCCGGCCGGCGCCATGAAGACGGATAGCATTGTTGAAGGTCCGGTCGATCCGCAGACCGGTTATCCGACGAAATTGCTTTGGAACCCGGTCGATGGTGTCAAGGGAACCGTTATGCCAGACGGCACAATCCGCCCCGGTGGGGTAGGGGCGCCCGCGCAGCAACAGCCGAGTGCGGGCCTTACGCCTCCTCCCGGCGTCGATCCTAAGAAGTTCCGCGAGACGGCGGCCACGCGCGCCGCAGAAGCGGCGATGCCTTCCGCCAAGGATGAGAACGACTTCGCATCGAGCATGATGGCGCGGCCTTCCTATAAGGAATTCTCTGCCGCAGTCCCGACGTGGAATTCCTTCACCCAGCATATTCAGGACAACTCTCCGGCTTCGGATAAGGCGATCGTTGACGACTTCGCGAAGATCCTCAACCCGGGCCGCGCCGTCACGACCGGTTCTTTCCAGCTCAACATGGACGCTCAGTCGGTCCCGGACTATCTGCAGGGTCAGATCATGAAGGCCTTCACTGGCCAAGGTGAGCTTGGTCCCGATGCCCGAGCCCAGATGGCCCGGATCGCGCAGCTTAAGGTCCAGGAATACCAGAGGGCGTGGAACCTCGACGCGGCACAGGGCACCAAGATTGCAACGTCGCACGGCTTGAACGTCGGCAATGTCATACCGAATGTACCGTCGATTTCCGACATCGACTTCTCGAAGATCAACGGGACCAACACGAACAGAAGCGGTAGCGGGCCAGCCGGTGCGGTTCCCACGCCGCAGCAAGCCGCTACGCCCTCGGTCGCCCCCACGGGAGCGCCGACGGCCACAGGCGCAAACGGCGAAAAGTACCAGCTAAGCGGTGACGGAAAGTCGTGGATCTTGATCGGCGGTCCCACGGCGAACCCGAACTCGAATATCAATCGCGTACCGACAGGAAATTGAGCAATGGCAACCCTTCCGCCGCTTCCTCCGGGCGCTACCCTTGACGCTGCGGCGGCCACGCCAGAGCCAACGCAGTACGTTCCGATCAATTCGAGCGCTTCGTTACCCGCGTTGCCGCCCGGCGCTACTCTTGACCAGCCGGCACAGGGAAACGGTAGTACCTACACGTCCATGGCTCGGCTCATCACTGGACAGCCGGCTGGCGATCAGGGCGATTTGACGACGAACAACGCCGTGCGCTCGGTTGCTACGGGTGTTCCTATCGTCGGTGGTTTGCTGAACAGGATGGATGCGGCGTTCAACGCCACCTTGGCGCCGGCTGTCGACCCCCTCTTGCCGGATAGTTTTCAGAAACTTCCTGAGGACAGCTGGAGCGATCGCTATCAGCATGCGCTCAACATCCAGAACGGCCAGGATCAAGCCTTTCATCAGGAGCATCCCTACGTTGATACCGTCTTGAACGTAGTTGGCGGCGTGGCGGGTACGGTGCCGGCGATGATGGCTGCACCGGGCTTGTTCGGGATCGGTTCCGGTCCAGTTCTCGGACGCATGGCTGTATCGGGGGGAACGGGTGCTGCGATCAGCGGGACGGATGCGGCCATTCGCTCTGACGGAGACCTGAAGCAAACCGCGGAGGGTGCAGGTCTTGGCCTTGCGCTTGGAGCTGCTGGCCCCCCGATCGGCAAAGCCATCGGTGCAGGCATTCGCTATCTGACGACACCTACGGATGCGCTCTCAGATCTGGGCGCACCTGCACGAAACTACATTGCACAGGAGTTATCGGACCCGACAAAATTGGGAGCCTTACAGTCGGATCTAACGCGCCTTGGGCCTGAGGCCACCTTGGCCGACGTCTCCCCTGAATGGATGGGGGTCGCACGCGGTGCAGCTTCTCGACCTGGCACGCGTGACGCCATTGTACAGCCGCTTCTTGACCGCCAGGCCGGGGCAAATGCGCGCCTGGCGTCGGACCTCGATGCTTCACTGGGACCTGCCATTGTCCCATCACAGATTGATCAGGCGCTTCAGGCGAGCCAACAGCAGATTACGCCGCTTTATCGGAATGCGTTTGCCAACGCGCTGCCGTACGATACCCAACCGATTGCCGATGCTATTGCACAAGATGCAAACCAGCTTCGCGGGCCAGCACAGGCGGCCATGGCAAGAGTGCGGGGAATGCTCAATGTCAGCGGCACCGATCAGCTTTCGAGCGATCCTCGGGTGATGTTCGAAACTCGCCAAGCGATCGATGGCATGTTGACCGGCGAAACCGACCCCAAAGTCATACGCGCCCTGTCTGAAGCCCGCCAGATGGTCGATGATGGTCTGACGCAAGCAGTTCCCGGCATCAAAGACGCCGATGCTGCCTATTCCGAACTTGCGCGTCAGCGTGAAGCTCTGGCGCAGGGGCGTCCGATCCTGAACAATCAGGCAACTGCCCTTCGGCCACAGGAAGTTCAGGATATGCTTCAACAAGGTGCTTTGCCCCAAGGGCAGCAGATTGGTCCGTCTGGCGTGCCTACGCGTATGCAGCAGGGGGTGCGCGCCGAGATCGACCGCGCCGCCGGCACGAACGCCGTCGATACGACGGCGATCCGTAACATTGTCCGCGGTGATGGCGACTGGAACCGCACTAAGCTCGGGATGCTATTCGGTCAGGATAATGCTGATCAGGCACTCAACGCCGTCGATCGAGAAACGACGTTCGGGCAAACCGCCAACCGTGTTACTGCGGGCTCCGATACAGCTATGGGGCAGCGGTTCGGCGACTTTCTGGACAATATCAGCACCCCTACCGAGATCCCGGGCGATTTGACCGCTATGGGCGTCACGATGAGGAGTGCTAAGAAAGTCGCTGATGCCCTGCTCGAGCAGCGTAGCGAAGGACAGGCCGCGCAATTCGCAAATGATCTTGGCCGCGTCTCGATCGCGACGGGAACACCTAGAGATCAGTTGGTGCAGGCCCTGATTGCTCGCGCGCTACAACCGGGTTCAACCGCTAACCCCGGTACACAAGCGTTGATCAATGCTGTTTTGCAAAGTGCTGGGAAACAGGCGCTACGATAGGTTTCTGAAATCCCTAGAGATTAAGGCGAAGCAACCAATCGCGAGCAGAAAACCGGAGCCAAATCCGAAAATGTAGTCAAGGCCCATCCTTTTAAGGAAAAGCCAAAGGCCGCTCATGATCACTCCGTAGAGGATGAAGCAAATGGCTATGAGCAAATTCTTTCGATCTTGGATCATTGCTCGAAAATATCCTGTCTCTCGCCGCCCTGCAATGGGGCCCCATCAATAGGTCGTGCAGGTTACATTGTTCCCG
>NZ_JAELUG010000900.1 GCF_016429255.1 Rhizobium sp. ASV8 | reverse complement strand
ATCTACACTCGACCTTTCGCCATCCCTCTCAGAAACACTCCGGACATATAATCTCATTGCGGCAGATCCGTCATTGCCTTCACCACATCCGCCGACAGTCGAGGCATTCATTATCCCAGCGCTGTCAGCATACATCAGCACACAGACCACACCACCTCCCGCATCACGCGTCACCCGTGCAGAAGAGTGTGAAATATGTGAAAGGTCATGGATTCCGCTGTCTTACCATCACCTGATACCGCGCTTTGTGCATGAAAAGGCCGTGAAACGCGGCTGGCATAAAAAGGAAGACTTGCAGAATGTCGCCTGGCTATGCGGCGCCTGTCATCGATTTGTCCACCATTTCAAGAATCATGAGGAGCTGGCGAGAGACTATTATACTGTTGAGCTC
>NZ_JAELUG010000899.1 GCF_016429255.1 Rhizobium sp. ASV8 | reverse complement strand
CCCCCCCCCCCCCCCTTTTCTACCTCCCCGCCCCCCACCTACATCCACCCCCACGACACGTCGTCGGCAGCGTCAGATGTGTATAAGAGACAGGAACAAGAAAGGATTCCCCGGCGGATTGCGACAGACGGTTTCCAAAATTCGTCTCCAGCATAGAAGCGTCGAAAACATTGGTGTTTGGCATGCGCTTCTCGGGTACTGGGGTGGAATCTCTCCGCGAGGCGAAATTGCGAAAACCTACAGTACAGTAAACACCATCCTTGACACTGGAGACCGTATGACTGTCATAGCGAAAGATGGCATATCCAAGTTCTACGACGACTTTTACTCATTTCTAGTGCAATCGGGTATAAACTTGGTCAAAGCAGACGCACAATGTCTTCTTGACTCC
>NZ_JAELUG010000898.1 GCF_016429255.1 Rhizobium sp. ASV8 | reverse complement strand
ATTTCGATCTCGGCGCGGGCGTTGACTTTGACGACGCCAGCGACGGAGTTGTCCCGCGACTTTCACCTTTGTCGCGCTGCTGATCTGGCTCGCCATTCTGCCCTTGGCTGTCTTTTTCCATTGTCACTGATAATTATTGAGAAGCGCAGAAGCAACAGAGTAATTGGTTCAGTTTATTTTGTTTTTGTGTGGTCTTGAGCGCTGGTTAGGTGCGCGCATTGCGAGCTACGTCTGGATGACGCATAAAATCGTCATCTACCTAGATCGGGGCATCGCTCATGCAACCTAACCCAACGATAGCCGTTGTCAATTTATGGACCCTTGCATACTCTTTTGACTTTATTTATAAACTTTTAAGTGCGGTAGTCTGCGTCCAGGCTGTCCCACTAAAC
>NZ_JAELUG010000897.1 GCF_016429255.1 Rhizobium sp. ASV8 | reverse complement strand
CCGTAATGCTGCTTCTCCTGGAGTCGTCATACGGACCTTGAGGCCCGACACGTTTAATCTCCTCTTCAGGGAAAGCCCACGCCTGACCCTTTGTAGGCTCAGCAGCTCTGGCAATGTTGCCAGTAGCAGGACCGGTAATGGCTGGCGCGGTCCTGCCGCCCTTGGACTCCGGGTTACGTTCTGCGCTGGGCTGATAGCCATTCGATATTCTGTGGACGGAGAGGGACTCCAGGCCGGGACGAGGGTTGCGCTGCGAATGCAGAGTGTTTTGAATCGAGGTGGTGGAAGGATGGTTACTGGTGTACGGCGAGCCGCCACCAAGGCGCATGTCACTGATGCCTTGGTTGATTCTGCTATCGACGCTCTCTCGGCGACCAGCAGCAGTGTTGTTG
>NZ_JAELUG010000896.1 GCF_016429255.1 Rhizobium sp. ASV8 | reverse complement strand
GTCCATCCGCTTCAAACCAACTCGTCGCAAAGTATGTGCTTCAATGTTCGCTTTATATGCTTCAATATACCGAATATGCCTACGAGAGCATGTTGCTGCTCTTCTTTCGCCCCAATCCCATGCTCAGCCGCCCCTTCTTCTCTTGCTTTTCAGGTGTATTACCGTTGGGCATGGCTTGTGATGCATCGTCGTTATTCTTGCCGAATAGGCCAAATGCTTTGCGTGATCCCGACTTGCTACCGCGATTCGAACGGTCGAGGAAGCCAAGCGACCCGCTCCCGCCGTCTTCCTTCTTTCTGTCGTCGTTCTCGCGGGCTGCAGTCTTCTTACTTTCCTCCATGACCTTTTGCAGCTGATCTTGCTCAGCTCGCCTGGCGGCCATGCTTTTAATC
>NZ_JAELUG010000895.1 GCF_016429255.1 Rhizobium sp. ASV8 | reverse complement strand
CCCCCCCCCCCCCCCCCCCCCCCCCCCCCCCCCCCCCCCCCCCCCCCCCCCCCCCCCCCCCCCCCCCACTTTTCCAGCCCCAGACGGCATCCGCGATTTAATAGACCGTCTCGTGGGCTCGGAGATGTGTATAAGAGACAGGGCTGGGACAAGCGGATGGTTCGATACCTCAGCATGTCGACGCCGAAACCGCCGCCTTCGCCTGGTCGCCATCGCTGTTCCTCCTGGCTTCGCTCTGCATCGGTCTCGCCCTGTCTCTTATACACATCTGACGCTGCCGACGACGTGTCGTGGGGGTGGGTGGAGGGGGGGGGCGGGGGAGGGGAGGGGGGGGGGGGGGGGGGGGGGGGGGGGGGGGGGGGGGGGGGGGGGGGGGGGGGGGGGGGGGGGGG
>NZ_JAELUG010000894.1 GCF_016429255.1 Rhizobium sp. ASV8 | reverse complement strand
ACATCACCATCAACAACAGCAGCAGCAGCCGGAGCGAGAACGCAAGGTTGACGTCTTTGGACGGATGCTTGGTCGACGCAGTGGTTGAGCGCACCTTTATTAAGAGACTGCGTGTTTCTTATCTTTCTTTTCATTTTCTCTTTTTTTTGTTCTTCATTGGATAAACTCGTCAAGCTACGAACTGGATACGAGTTCAGGGTAAATGCATTGTTGAACGGCGTTTCTTTTTAGGGAATTCTTTTCCTCTTTTGTGTTTCTTTTTTGGAGGGATTGCATGGAACCAACTTATAGAGCGTATACTGCCGCTTTTACCAACTACCACGTCTTGACGACAATTGATTTGCTTTATTTGCTTTATAACTCATTCATAAACATTTTTCACTGTTCATGCC
>NZ_JAELUG010000893.1 GCF_016429255.1 Rhizobium sp. ASV8 | reverse complement strand
CATTAACGCGCCGCACACAAGTGGAAGGTCCGTTTTATCAGAAAAAATGTACATTAAACGCTCAGGAAACAATATCAAAGTACGGGGCTCTCTGTTTCTCAGCATCTAAAGGTGAAATAAACACACCTCCAACGAAAGGGGAGGGGAAGATGGAAGGGAAAGGGAAGCGTGCTGGAAATATAAGGAACAGTAAGCTAGCCCAACTGAAAGCTTAGTAACTTGGCGCAAGAGTATTTCAGGCAGCAAAGTAAATCAGTCTTGACTATTACGATCAACTTCTCTTGCTCGGTCACGCCAGCGCCGCTTCCCGGCTCTCATCTCGAAATGTGGCGCGACTCTGGTAACATCCTGCATGGTACCTTCAATAACGGCGCAGGTTTTGGAGCGATAGC
>NZ_JAELUG010000892.1 GCF_016429255.1 Rhizobium sp. ASV8 | reverse complement strand
CTTTTATTTGCCAGTCATCCGGATATGCAGTAATCTTTCCCGGTTCGTTAGACTTTTTAGACGAGTTTGACAAGCTCAAGGCGCCAATCTCATCGTGAATATAGGCACCGGATCCTCCAGCCCGCATTTCGGGTATCAAGAATGACGTAACTGCTTCGTCCGTGAGCGGCGCGAATTTCTTGTCTCTTTGTCTCATCATCCTGTACGTCAGGAAACTTGAAAAGAAGTCCTTTAATTTTGTAAAGCGAGGTAAGTCGTACTTTGCCCACCATGCAATCAGATGGTTGTGACACTCGTCGGGTGCATTCGAAATAAGGCCGGTAACCCGCTTGATGATACCAGAATGCTGGCCTGACAACGGACCTGGTGAAGACAGCCGGCCAGTCTCGATC
>NZ_JAELUG010000891.1 GCF_016429255.1 Rhizobium sp. ASV8 | reverse complement strand
CCCCCCCCCCCCCCCCCCCCCCCCCCCCCCCCCCCCCCCCCCCCCCACCCCCCCCCCCCCCCCCCCCCATTTTCTCTCATACGCCGGCATACGAGATTTAATAGACCGTCTCGTGGGCTCGGAGATGTCCCCCCCCCCCCCGTACTCTTTCGAACAACTTAGCGCCCGCCTCGGTCAGGGAGACGCTGCGGGTGGTGCGGTTGAACAAGCTGACCCCGACCCGTTCCTCAAGCCCTCTGACCATCTGGCTACTGTCTCTTATACACATCTGACGCTGCCGACGACGTGTCGTGGGGGGAGTTAGAGGTGGTGGGCGGGTCAGTTAAAGAGGGGGGGGGGGGGGGGGGGGGGGGGGGGGGGGGGGGGGGGGGGGGGGGGGGGGGGGGGGGGGG
>NZ_JAELUG010000093.1 GCF_016429255.1 Rhizobium sp. ASV8 | reverse complement strand
TTTGCTGAACATCTCGCGCCAATCGGCGCGCCGCCGTTCGAGCGTCTGCTGCTGCTCGTCAAATCGTGCCAAGCGGTCGCGCGCAGAGCTGATTTCCCCTTCCCGCGTTCGGCTTTCACTCCAGTGCTCCGCGGCAATGCGCAAATGCTTGCGCAATCCTTCCGCCATCGCAACGGGTGGAAGACGCCCGCTTCTGTAGCCGGTGGCTTCGACGATATCCTGCAGGGCGGGCAATACACGCTCTTCCGCCAGAGCATTCTCGTCGCGCTCGTCCAATAGATCGCGCAGAGCCTTGCGCTGGCGCAACAGGGCTTCGACGCCCCGTCGCCATTCGAGCATGGTCGATGGATCTAGCGCAACAACGCCGCAAGGCTCGAAGAGCCCTGCAAAAGATGCCTCGGCTTCCGCTAAAAGCTTCTCATGCTGTTGCAGTCGGTCGGACACATCGTCGCGCTCCCGCCGCAGCCGCGCCTCGCGGAGACGATAGTCAGCGTGGCGAGCGACACGATCGGCGTCGCTGAGAACCGTGTCGGCAACGCGATCGGCATCACCGATGCTGACCGTCAATGCGGCGATGGTCTTGGCATTGGGAGGTCGACCATCCGCCAGCATGTCCTGGATAGATGACCATTTGCCATCACGATCTTCACGCGCGGACGCCACCTGTTCGCGCGTGACCACCGGCCCGGCGCGCTCTGCGTCCGCCAAGGCTCGCGCGATCTCCGCCAGTTGATCATCTTGGGTTCGCAGCTTTTCCGCTGTCTCGCGAACCCTTGCTCTTGCTGCATCGATCGTCTCGCGATGGGTGCCGATCTCAGCTGGCTCAGGCAAGGGCACGGCGAAGAGTACGGAGATGTCACCGACCGGTGGCCGCAGTCGAGCAGCCGCCTCCTCAAGATCCGACTCGACGCGACGTATCTGCGTTTCCAAGGCATCGAGGCGCGCAAGGCTTGTGAGCTCGGCAGCCAGCGAGTCCAGTTGATCGCTATAGGGCCGAGGATCAAACAGGCGCCCGGCAATGCTGTCTCTTTCCAACGCCGCAAGCTGGGAACGTTCGCTCTCCGCCTGTTCGGCAAGCCCCTGCAGCTGACGCGAAAGCTGCTTGCCCTGCTCTACCAGCTCGGACAGGCGGGCCAAATCGACATCGCTTGGCTGATGCACTTCGAGTTTCGCGGCGTCGGAGACACCCAGTCGACGAGCCAGTTGCGCAAGGGCGTCGTCATAGCCCGCCAGTTCCTGATCGACACGCGGCAGATCATGACGCTGGCTGCGATAGTTGCCGGTATCGGCAAAGAGCTGCGTGATATCGCCCGATATCAGCAGCAAGGCATCGTCGACCTGGATGCGGGACAAATCATCTTCAGCGCGCGTTACTGTGTGGCGCACGCGTTGCATGTCTTCCTCGGCCACCTGCTTGTCGCGAAGCCTTTGTTCGAGCCTGCCCATAAGGCTTTCTGGAATGGCTGAGAGATCTGTCAGCTGCTCGAGAGCCATACCCTCCGCATCAATTTCAGCAAGCAAGGGCTGCAAGGTCTTCAGCTTCTTGAGCCGATCCAGTGCCTGACGCGTTTCATGACGTTCCGCCTGCAATCCGGCCAGCTCAGTTTCGATTTCGGCTGCTTCCGCCAGCAGCTTCTTCCAGTCCCCCGATTTGAGCTCATGATCGCGTTCGGCCTTGCGGGCGTCTTCGTAGCGATCCAGCGCCTGATAGAAGCCGCGATCCTTCGAGCGGCGAGCCGCATAAATGCCATCGGCTTCCGATTCCAGCGACTGGCGCAGCCGAGAAAGACCGGTCAGGCCGGAAGCCGCCGAAAACAGCAGGCTGCCGATCTCGCCGCCACTGCGCAACATGGTCGTCGCGCCTTGCCGAAGCCGCTGGGAATCGAGGCCAAAGGCGCGCTCGAAGACATCCCGGTTCAGATTGCCAATGAATGGCGCAAGCGCATCCTCGGCAAGCGGCGTCTCCTTGTCGTCAGGCGCAAGAAGCGTGCTCTTGCGGCCGCGGCGGCGGCGGAAGGCCAGCTTGGCGCCGTCACGCGCCCGGATATCCGCTCCGATACGCAAGGTGCCGGGCTCGTGCAGAAAGCTCTGTTCGGCGGCGGCCGGAAAGCCGAAGAGCAAGTCGGAAATAGCACTGAGGGCAGACGATTTGCCCGCCTCGTTCGGCCCGAAGATGACATGCAGTTTGGCGCCGGCTCGGAAATCGAGCGTGCGGTCGGTCAGCGCGCCGTAGCGAAGGATGTCGAGACGATCGAAACGCATGTCAGACTGCCCCCTGCCCGCGCGCTAATAGCAATTGTCGCGCTTCCTCGATGAGAGCTTCCGTGCTGTCCTCCAGCGGCGTCGCCGTCGCACCCAACCCGCCCGGCAGACGTATCGCGATCTCGTCGACCAAGCGGGTTGCTTCAACGGCGATATCGGTATCTCCCGCATGCTCGGCCAACAATTGCTGGAGATCGAGCGCGCCGTCCGCTTGCGCAGCGGATGCCGCTGGCGATTCCAGCCGCAGCTCCAGCTTTTCCAGCCAGATGTCCTCATGCACGCGATGGCACGCGGCTTCGACTTCGTCGCGCCATTGTTGGCGGTTGGCGGCAATGGCGCCTTGCAGCGGCGTTACGCCGGAAAGACGTACGCGCAACGCGGTCATCCTCCCAGCCATGTCGTCGGCTATGGGCTGTAGCGCGTGCTCGACGCGGCGTAGGATCGCCGCCTGATCGTCGTCAGGACCAACGTCCACATCGACTTGCGCAAAGCGCGCTTCGTCGACGATCAGGCGTTCATGCTCAATGCGGCCGTCTTCGACCGTCACCAGCACCGCGCCCTTGGCGCCCCGCTCGCGAATGTTGCGCCCCTGCAGGTTGCCGGGGAAAATCACCAGCGGGTCTCTGGCCACGACTTCGTAGTCATGCACGTGACCGAGCGCCCAATAGTCGTAGCCACGCGACCGGAGATCATCGACAGAGCACGGGGCGTAGGGTGCGTGCGGCTCGCGGCCGGTGAGCGACGTGTGGAGAATGCCAATGTTGAACCAGCCATTGATCGGCGCAGGATAGGAGATCGCCAGATTTTCGTTCGCCGAGCGTTCGGCAAAGCCCTGACCATGAAGTGCCACCTGCAGTGCATCGATCTTGACGCTGCCGGGCTTGCCGGTCGGAAACTCGTGCACATTGGCGGGTAAGGTGATCGTCTTCGTTATCACGCTTGCCGCGTCATGATTGCCGCGCAGCAGATAGACCGGGATGCCGGCCCGCTCCAGCCGCGCCATTTCGCGATTGAAGAACAGGCCGATCTTGTTGTCCTTCCAATCGCCGTCATAGACATCGCCCGCGATGACGAAGAAGTCGACACGCTTTTCGATGGCCAGCCCCACCAGCGTCGAGAAGGCCTTGCGGCTGGCTTCGACAAAGACCGCGGCGACGGCAGCATCCTTCAGTGCCAGCCCCTGAAAGGGACTGCCAAGATGAAGATCGGCGGCATGGATGAAGCTGAAAGAGGACATAGGCTCCGATAGCAGTCAGAAATCCGATCTCCTCTTTTAAGGAAGCGGAGGCGCAAAGAACACTGCGTCACTTGCTTCATCCAGTGGTTTCGTAAACGGACGGAAGCTGCCATATTCCAAGCTCACGCGATTGCGATGCGATATCGCCCTTCGTCGGCTTGCCGCAGGTCCGGGCGGCTGCTACTGCGCTGACCTTTCATCACCTATGACGAGGAGATTTCTCATGAGACATCATGCTTTCGGGCGGACAGCCTTTATCGTGACGGATGTCGGCTTCGGCGCCTGGCAGATCGGCGGCGCATGGGGCGATGTCAGCGAGGCCGATGGCCGCGCGGCGCTGAATGCCGCCCTCGATGCCGGGATGACCTTCGTCGATACCGCCGATGTCTATGGTGATGGCCGTTCCGAAAAGATCATCGCCGATGTGCTGAAAGCGCGCGGCGGGGAACGCCCGATGGTGGCGACCAAAGCCGGCCGCCGGCTCAACCCGCATGTGGCGGACGGCTATACCAAGGCCAATCTGGAAGGCTTCATCGATCGCAGCCTGAAGAACCTCGGCGTCGAAAGCCTTGACCTCGTGCAACTTCATTGCCCTCCGACGGAAGTTCTCTACCGGCCGGAAGTTTTCGCCGGTCTCGACGAGTTGCAGAAGGCCGGCAAGATCAAGGGATATGGCGTCAGCGTCGAGAAGGTCGAAGAGGCGCTGAAGGCGATCGAATATCCGGGCGTGCTCAGCATCCAGATCATCTACAACATCTTCCGCCAGCGCCCCGATCATCTCTTCTTCAAGGAAGCCAAGCGCAAGAACGTGGCTGTCATCGCCCGCGTGCCGCTGGCCTCCGGCCTGCTCTCCGGCAAGATCACCCGCGACACTCAATTTGCCAGCGACGATCATCGCAACTTCAACCGCCACGGCGAGGCCTTTGATGTTGGCGAAACCTTTGCCGGCGTTCCGTTCGAAGTCGGTCTGCAGGCTGTCGAGGAAGTGCGCAAGCTGGTTCCGGCCGGCGCCAGCATGGCGGCTTTCGCCCTACGCTGGATCCTGATGAACGATGCCGTCACGGTCGTCATTCCCGGCGCCCGCAATGCCGAGCAGGCCAAGGCCAATGCGGCGGCAGCAGATCTTGCGCCGCTCTCCGCCGACGTCATGGCAGCGACGCGCGAGATCTATGAACGGCTGATCGCGCCGCACGTTCACCATCGCTGGTAAGCGGCGGCCTAAAGCATATCGCGCCAAAGTGTGCGGCGGTTTGCGGCTACAACATGCGCAAAATCAAAGAGCCAAAGCGTGTGAAGCGAAAGTTAGAGATCGCGACGCGCTCTGGCGAACGAGAAAGGCCGGGCAAAAGCCCGGCCCCTACTCCCTGCTAAGAGAATTTCCGATCAGACCTGCCGGACGATAGTTCCGATTACGTTGGTAAGAATGTGCGCCGCAGTATTGGCCGATAGGCCGTCAATGTCGGTCGGCGGATAGAATTCGACCAGATCGAAGCCCGCGATCTTCGCCCGCCTGCCGAGGCCGGCGATCAAATCGATGATCTCGGTATAGGTCAGGCCGCCCGGCGTGCGCGCCGCGACCCCCGGCATGATCGATGGATCGATGCTGTCGCAATCAAGGGTAACGACGACCTGCGCGCCCTCAGGAATATGCTGCAGAGCCGCTCCGACACCCTGCGCATGAATGTCGCGAGCCGTGACGAAGCGGCTGCCATAGCGCCGCGCGTCTTCGATCTCGGTGATGCGCGCGCTGCCGACGCTGCGAAGGCCGACCTGGACCATGCCTGCGACATGCGGCATCTCGCTCGCCCGGCGCATCGGGCTCGAATAACCATAGCGCTCGCCCTGTACCTCATCACGCCAGTCTATATGTGCATCGATCTGCAAGACCCAGATCGGCCCCGTCTCCGCAAAGCCATCGAGGAAGGGAATGGTTACTGAGCAGTCGCCCCCGAACAGGATCGGAACCGCCTGCAGCGCCAGGATCTCTCGCGTCTTTGCCTCGATCCGCCTGCGATTGCCGACATTGTCGCGCATGATGGTGGAGACATCACCGACATCGACACAGGAGATGGGTTTGCCGTCAAACAGCGGTCCGCCGAGATCGAAATCCCAATGCTCGACCAATGGCGCCTCACTCTGGCTTGCCGCGCGAATGGCATCAGCCGCCAGCGCATAGCCGCTGCTGTCCTTGTTGGGATAGGTGCTGCCGTGGCCGGCTCCGAAGAGGACCGCACGAGGCGCACCGCCATCGGTTAATTGATCGGGAAAGCCGAGGAAGGGAGGCGATGCGGTCATGTCTTGATGGCCCTGATGAACATTCGGCTGAAGCTTCAGCGTTGGATACGGAAGATATCCTAGAGCATTTCCGGTTCAGACGGAGCCACAGACATGCTCTATCTGCTTGTTTTCACGCAATTTCGTACGCAAGTCCGCCACCGGCTTTTGCTGGAATTGCTCTCGTGAAGTTCTCTTAGCAAGAAAACCTGCCAATACTCCACCTATCGGTCGCAGCCGCCAGGCGAACCCGCGACCTCCCTACCCCAAAACAAAAAAAGGGTCCGCAATGCAGACCCTTAATATTCTCCAACCGCAAGGCTAACACCTCGCAGCGGGTGAAAAACGAAATCAGCTGTTGACCGCGTCCTTCAGGCCCTTGCCAGGCGTGAACTTCGGAACATTGCGAGCAGCGATATCGACCTCAGCACCCGTGGACGGGTTGCGGCCCTTCGTGGCTGCACGGTGAGAAACAGTGAAGCTGCCGAAACCAGCGAGGCGAATGTCGCCGCCCTTCTTCAGTTCAGCCTGGACGGTCTCGAAAACAGCGTCAACAGCGGAAGCAGCGTCAGCCTTCGTGATACCGGCCTTCTCGGCCACTGCGGACACGAGCTCATTCTTGTTCATGTTTCCACCCCTTTCTTTGGTATGAAACGACTTATCAGTAAGCGGGGTGCAAGTAGGAATGCTCTTACCCGCCGCACCCCCAAAAACCCTGCAAACCAAGGAAAAGCAAGCGTTTCCGGACGCTTTTCACAAAAAAAGACCGGCAAAAATGCCGGTCTTTTCGCCATTTCTGGCAATTCGACAGAATTGAGGCGAAGAGCCTCAATGTGCGATCGACGCACCCACATCGTCGACGCCTTCGACCGTTGCGATCACGGGCGTTTCGACAGTGCCATCCCATTCGATCGGCTCCGGCCGGCGGACGAGCGCGTGTTTGATCACCTCGCCCATGCGCGAGACCGGAATGATCTCCATGCTGTTCTTCACGTTGTCCGGAATCTCCGCCAGATCCTTGGCGTTTTCTTCCGGGATCAGCACCTTCTTGATGCCGCCGCGCATTGCTGCCAGCAGCTTTTCCTTCAGGCCGCCGATCGGCAGCACGCGGCCGCGCAGCGTGATTTCACCGGTCATGGCCACATCCTTGGAAACCGGGATGCCGGTCATGATCGAGACGATCGCGGTTGCCATGGCAACGCCGGCCGACGGACCATCCTTCGGCGTCGCGCCTTCCGGCAGATGCACGTGGATGTCGCTCTTGTCGAAGCGCGGTGGTTCGATGCCGAAATCGACAGCGCGCGAGCGGACGTAGGAGGCCGCTGCCGAGATCGATTCCTTCATGACTTCCTTCAGGTTGCCGGTGACCGTCATGCGGCCCTTGCCCGGCATCATCACGCCTTCGATCGTCAGCAGCACGCCGCCGACTTCAGTCCAGGCGAGACCGGTGACGACACCGACCTGATCTTCGCGTTCGGCTTCGCCATGACGGTAGCGCGGCACGCCCAGATAGTCCGGAACGTTTTCGGCCGTCACGGTGATCGACTTGGTCTTGCCCTTGATGATCTCGGTGACCGCCTTGCGGGCGAGCTTCATCAGTTCGCGTTCGAAGTTACGGACACCGGCTTCACGGGTATACTGCTCGATGACGACCATCAGGGCATCGTCGCTGACCGAGAATTCGCTCGGCTGCAGCGCATGTTCCTTGATAGCCTTCGGCAGCAGGTGCCGCTTGGCGATTTCGCGCTTCTCGTCTTCGGTGTAGCCGGCGATACGGATGATCTCCATGCGGTCCATCAACGGTGCAGGGATGTTCAGCGTGTTCGCCGTCGTGATGAACATCACGTCCGACAGGTCGTATTCGACTTCCAGGTAGTGATCCATGAAGGTCGAGTTCTGAGCCGGATCCAGCACCTCAAGCAGAGCCGAAGACGGATCGCCACGATAGTCCATGCCGAGCTTGTCGATTTCGTCGAGCAGGAACAGCGGGTTGGACTTCTTAGCCTTCTTCATCGACTGGATGACCTTGCCGGGCATCGAGCCAATATAGGTGCGGCGGTGACCGCGAATTTCGGCTTCGTCACGAACGCCGCCGAGCGCCATGCGGACATACTCACGGCCGGTCGCCTTGGCGATCGACTGGGCGAGCGAGGTCTTGCCGACGCCCGGAGGGCCGACGAGGCACAGGATCGGGCCTTTGATCTTGGTCGCGCGAGCCTGCACGGCCAGATACTCGACGATGCGCTCCTTGACCTTGTCCAGACCGAAATGATCGGCTTCGAGGATCTTCTCGGCATTGTTCAGATCGGTCTTGATCTTCGACTTCTTGTGCCACGGAATGCCCAGCAGCCAATCGAGATAGTTGCGTACAACAGTCGCTTCGGCCGACATCGGGCTCATCTGCCGCAGCTTCTTCAGCTCGGCGTCAGCCTTTTCCTTGGCTTCCTTCGACAGCTTGGTCTTGGAGATGCGCTCTTCCAGTTCGGCCATTTCGTCGCGGCCTTCATCGCCGTCGCCGAGTTCCTTCTGGATCGCCTTCATCTGCTCATTCAGGTAGTATTCGCGCTGGGTCTTCTCCATCTGGCGCTTGACGCGCGAGCGGATGCGCTTCTCGACCTGGAGAACCGAAATCTCGCCTTCCATGAAGCCGAGCGCCTTTTCGAGGCGGCCCTTGACGCTGGTGGTTTCCAGCATCTCCTGCTTCTCGGTGATCTTGATCGACAGATGCGAAGCGACCGTATCGGCGAGCTTGGAATAATCGTCGATCTGGCTGGCGGCACCCACCACTTCCGGGGAAATCTTCTTGTTGAGCTTCACGTAGCTCTCGAATTCCGAAACGACCGAGCGGCTCAGCGCCTCCAGCTCGACCTGATCTTCTTCCGGCTCGTGCAAGGTATGGCCGAGGGCTTCGTAGAAATCCTCGCGGCTGGTGTATTCGTCGATCTCCGCGCGCGCACGGCCTTCGACCAGCACCTTGACGGTGCCGTCGGGAAGCTTCAGCAGCTGCAGCACATTGGCAATGGTGCCGACCTTATGGATTGCATCCGGCGCGGGATCGTCATCGCTGGCATTGATCTGGGTGACCAGCATGATCTGCTTGTCGGAACCCATGACCTCTTCCAACGCGCGAATGGACTTCTCCCGTCCGACGAACAGCGGCACGATCATGTGGGGGAAGACCACGATGTCGCGCAACGGCAATACCGGATAGGCAATGCTCTCTTTTGCCGCAGACGTTTTCTTAGTCATATTATTTCCTTTCCGTCGTCCCGTTTCCGGGCTCTCTGCCGGCTGGGGAGGATTAGCCGGCTCTCTCACTTGGTTAACAAGTGGAGCTTCACATTACCTATTTCAAGTCATGCAAGACGCACTGTCGTTGGACAGCGGACCCGCGGATTCACGAGGACGAACGCAACAACAAAACACCAAAGCCCAGCTACTCGAACACGGCTGGCGAAGCTAAATCCGAAGATGAAACGCCGGGCTTGCGCCCTATCCGCCGGATGCTCCAGAATCATGCCATCATGGCCGCAGCGGGAGTTCTTCACAACCGGTTTCGACTGCGTTCCCATAAGCTTATCCAAGACTTTATCAGCAAAGCACACGACTTTTCAAACAGAAAGGGGCCCGTCGACGACGAGCCCCTCGATTCATGATGGCCGATGCAGGCATCAGGCCGTTGCGTTGGCCTTTTCTTCCTGCCGGTCGGCATAGATGTAAAGCGGGCGGGCGGAGCCGCGAACCACTTCCTCGGAAATGACCACTTCGCGCACGCCTTCCAGCGCCGGCAGCTCGAACATAGTATCGAGCAGGATCTTTTCCATGATCGAGCGCAGGCCGCGAGCACCCGTCTTGCGGACGATCGCCCGGCGAGCGATCTCGCGAAGAGCGTCCTCATGGAAGGTCAACTCGACGTCTTCCATCTCGAACAGGCGCTGGTACTGCTTGACGAGCGCGTTCTTCGGCTCAGACAGGATCTGGATCAGCGCATCCGCATCCAGGTCTTCCAGGGTCGCCAGCACGGGCAGACGGCCGATGAATTCCGGGATCAAGCCGAACTTGACCAGATCTTCCGGCTCCAGCTCGCGCAGCACTTCGCCGACGCGACGGTCGTCCGGAGCCTTGACGGTGGCGCCAAAGCCGATCGAGGTCTTCTCGCCACGGGCAGAGATGATCTTGTCGAGGCCTGCGAAAGCGCCGCCGCAGATGAAGAGGATGTTGGTCGTATCCACCTGCAGGAATTCCTGCTGCGGATGCTTGCGGCCACCCTGCGGCGGAACCGAAGCAACAGTACCTTCCATGATCTTCAACAGTGCCTGCTGCACACCTTCGCCAGAGACGTCGCGCGTGATCGACGGATTGTCAGACTTGCGCGAGATCTTGTCGACTTCGTCGATGTAGACGATGCCACGCTGTGCACGCTCGACGTTGTAGTCGGCAGCCTGGAGCAGCTTGAGAATGATGTTTTCGACGTCTTCACCGACATAGCCGGCTTCGGTCAGCGTCGTCGCATCAGCCATGGTGAACGGCACGTCGATGATCCGGGCGAGCGTCTGGGCCAGATAGGTCTTGCCGCAACCCGTCGGACCAACGAGCATGATGTTCGACTTCGCCAGCTCGACATCGCCGTTCTTGGACGCGTGAGCGAGACGCTTGTAATGGTTATGAACGGCAACGGAGAGGATCTTCTTCGCCTGCCGCTGACCGATGACGTATTCGTCAAGAACCTTGATGATGTCCTGCGGTGTCGGAACTCCATCACGCGACTTCACCATCGAGGATTTGTTTTCCTCGCGGATGATGTCCATGCAGAGTTCAACGCACTCATCGCAGATGAAGACGGTTGGCCCGGCAATCAATTTGCGGACTTCATGCTGGCTCTTACCGCAGAACGAACAATAAAGCGTGTTCTTCGAGTCGCCGCCGTTGCTGCCGCTGACTTTGCTCATATCACTTTCCTTCCAGCACGCCGCCAATTTCCAAGTCGAAATCGCGGTCCACTCAATGCGCCCGCCGGACCTGCCCCTCGTTTAATGGCAGATCGCGGCGCTCTTCGGGGTACTGAACGCAATTCCGGCAAACCGGAACTGCGTGGCAACGATTCCCCTTCGAATGCCGAATGCCATGTCACAAAAGCGCTACATAGCATTAATGCTTACTATTACCGCGTTCCGTTCCACATTAAACCCCTATTCGATCACAAATGGGATAGAACTGTGGCGCAGAAGTCACCGCTTCGAGGATAAATCACGAAGCGGTTTCGCCTTCCATTTCGGTACGCGACGTTAGCACCTTGTCGATCAGCCCCCATTCCTTGGCCTCGTCCGAGGACATGAAATGGTCACGATCGAGTGTCTGCTCGACTTCTTCATAGGTGCGACCGCAATGCTTGACGTAAACTTCGTTCAAACGGCGCTTCATCTTGATGATGTCGCGCGCATGGCGCTCGATGTCCGAAGCCTGGCCCTGGAAACCGCCCGACGGCTGGTGAACCATGATGCGGGAGTTCGGCGTTGCGAAGCGCATGTCCTTGTCGCCGGCGGCGAGCAGCAGCGAGCCCATCGAGGCGGCCTGGCCGATGCACAGCGTCGAAACGGCAGGCTTGATGAACTGCATCGTATCGTAGATTGCCATGCCCGCGGTGACGACGCCGCCCGGCGAATTGATATAGAGCGCGATTTCCTTCTTCGGGTTTTCGGCCTCAAGGAAGAGAAGCTGGGCGCACACCAACGTCGCCATATGGTCCTCAACCGGCCCGGTCAGGAAAATGATGCGTTCCTTCAGCAGGCGGGAATAGATGTCGTAAGACCGCTCCCCGCGGTTGGTCTGCTCAACAACCATCGGCACCAGAGCCATAGCTGTATCGACTGGATTTCTCATGTGCGTCCTTTACCAAGCTTGCCCCGGCGACGAAAACGCCGGGAATCGAGTAAAATTCCTTTACCCCTACATAGAGTGTCCCTGCCCTGCACTTCAAGACGCACGAAAGCATAACCTCAAAAAGCAGTAATGCCCCAAGAAGCGTTGACAAAGGATTTCTAATCGCGGCTTTCGCAATGCCAATTGTATGGGCGCGGTGTCCTGCACAACCCACCGCTTTTCCCGGGCGTAAGGTGAAGGAAACATAAAGGACCGTTGCGATAGCATCCCAACGGGAGACACAGGCAAAATTTACCACGTCATTTAAGGAACTTGCCACCTTATTCGATGAGGATAGTCAGCGGCAGAAACCATAGCGTCTCCGGCGCCGTCGCTACTGCCCTGGGGAAAGGGAGAAGACACAGATCGTGCTGAACATGACGACAGGGCTAAGCATCTGGTGCTCGGAGGCTATTACCCTGGCAACCATACTCCTTCTTGCCTGGCGTCACGATCGCCAGTCACCCGCCTACCTGATGTGGGCGATGGGCTTTGCCGTCAGCGCCATCGGATTTGCGCTCGTGGCAGCCCGCGGCTTTGTTCCGGATATGTGGTCCATCAAGATCGGCAATACAGTCGCTCTTATGGGCGAAAGCGCCTGGATCGCCGGTTTCCGGTGGATGGACAAACGCAAGCTCCAATGGCCGGCATTGCTGCCACCGGCCATCTGGCTGGTGGGCGTAAACCTGCCATGGGTCGCCGAGAGCTTTGTCAATCGCATCATCCTCTATGATCTTGCGGGCGCCGTCGGCGCCAGTCTGCTCGCCTTTGCCGTGCGCCCGAACGAGGGACGGCGCGAACCCGCGCGCGGGCAGCTCGGCGTCGTCTTCATGACGCTGGCATCCTTCTGCTTCATTTCAGCGCTTTGGACGTCTTTGCGGGCGCCCTCGCTGGAAGAGGCGCAAATCTATCGCGGCTATGCAGCGCTCGGCTACGGACTGCTCGTCATCGCCGCAATCGTTCTGAACGGGAAGCTTTTGATGGAGCGCTCCGAGCGCCGCTGGCGAGCCATCTCCATCACCGATACGTTGACGGGCGTGCTGAACCGCCGCGGCCTTCAGGATAGCTACGACATTCTGGCCGGAGACGGGCAACGGCAGCCGCAGAAGCTTGCCGCGCTGCTGTTCGATCTCGACCACTTCAAATCGATCAACGATCGCTACGGTCACCAGACCGGCGACGCCGTCCTCATCGAATTTGCCCGGATCGCGCGTCTATTCGTACCGCGCAACGGCGCGTTCGGCCGTATGGGCGGCGAGGAGTTCATCGCCTTCGTGCCGATAACCGATCGGGAGGAAGCCGAGGCGCTGGCCGAAACCATCCGTGCCGATTTCTGCCGCGTTCCTCTGCTTGCCGGCCGCTCGCTGGTCCCTGCGACCGTCAGCATCGGCGTTGCGATCATGCCGCGCGACGAGGTGAGCTGGGATCGGCTCGTTTCCTCCGCCGATCGCGCCCTTTACGCCGCCAAGCATGCGGGGCGCAATTGCACCATCGTCTTCAGCGAGGCGGAGATCGCCAAGACCGAGGATGCGCCCCCGAAGACGGATATCGGCGAACTGGTGCCGACGCTGGAAGATCAGATCCACGCTTTGCGGCGCATGGGCAAGCTCGCGAAAATGTGACCGGGACTTCGCCGCACCTGCCGCCTCGCCTCCACACCGGCGGCTGGCGCGAAGGCCCCGGCTCTCTCGGGACATCTCTCGATTAAAGCGCGCCTCGATCTTTCAGCTTCACCTCACGCGCTTCAGATCGTTGATTCCACCCATGCCGCAGCCGCAAGAACGCCGCATGATTTTGTGCGACATGCTCTGGCGTCTCTCCATCAGCTCCAGCCGTCCTACGAAACCACCAATGCCGGCTGCGCAAACGACGAGTGGCAATCGGCAAGATCTGCGATCGCCTCCGAACGCAAAATGGCGCGCCGGATCGGCGCGCCATTGCGAATAATCGTCTTCGGTAACCCGGAACCGGCTCAGCCGTAACGGCCGGTGATATAGTCTTCCGTGCGCTTCACCTTCGGCGCCTGGAAGATCTGCTCGGTCGCGCCATATTCGATCAGTTCGCCGAGATACATGAAGGCGGTGCTGTCGGAGATACGGCTTGCCTGCTGCATGTTGTGCGTGACGATGACGATCGTAAACTCGCCCTTCAGCTGCGACACCAGCTCCTCGACTTTCGCGGTCGAGATCGGGTCGAGAGCCGAGGTCGGTTCGTCGAGCAGGAGGACTTCAGGGCGAAGCGCAATGGCACGGGCGATACACAGGCGCTGCTGCTGGCCGCCGGAAAGGCCAAGTCCGCTCTGGTGCAGCTTTTCCTTGACTTCGCTCCACAGCGCCGTCTCAGTCAGCGCCGCTTCGACGCGAACGTCCATTTCTGCCTTGGAAAGCTTCTCGTAGAGACGAATGCCGAAAGCAACGTTTTCATAGATCGACATCGGGAACGGCGTGGGCTTCTGGAACACCATGCCGACCTTGGCGCGCAAATCGTTGAGATCGACGTCCTTGGTCAGAATATTGCGGCCGTCCAGCAGGATTTCGCCCGAAACCGTCTGACCCGGATAAAGATCATACATCCGGTTGAAGGTGCGCAGCAGTGTGGACTTACCGCAGCCCGAAGGGCCGATGAAGGCGGTGACCGCATTCTTGCGGATGTTCATGTTCACACTCTTCAGAACGCGATGACCGTTCTGATAGGTGAAGTCGAGGTTCTTCACGTCGAGTTTCGCAAGGCCGAGATCCGACTGGGAAACGGCGTCCTTCCCCGACTGTGCATTGACGCTCTGGAAATTGCTGTCGCTCATGTTCATGGTCTCATTCCTATCGTTCGGCGGCTGCGTCACTGGCGGCGCCCACTCAAGACACGTGCAAGGATGTTGAGGGCAAGGATGGCGACGGTGATGATCAGTGCGCCGGCCCAGGCCAGTTGTTTCAGATCCTCGCCGGGATCGGCGGCGAGCGTGTTGATGGCAACCGGCAGTGTCGCGATCGGACCGGTCAGGCCCGCATTCATGAATTTGCTGTAGCCGGCCGTGAAGAGAAGCGGTGCTGTTTCGCCGCTGATGCGGGCAACCGCCAGCAGGATACCGGTGAGGATGCCCGTCCAGGCCGAACGGTAGATCACCATCATCATGGACTTCCAGCGCGGCGCGCCGAGTGCAGCCGTCGCTTCGCGAAGCGCATTGGGCACCAGCAGCAGCATGTCCTGCGTCGTACGATTGACGACAGGAAGGGCTATCAGCGCCAGCGCGAGGATGCCGGCGAACGCAGAGTTACCGTGCATGGGCACAACGACGGCGCCGTAGACGAACACACCGACGATAATCGAGGGTGCAGAGAGCAGGATGTCATTGAGGAACTTGGCTGCCTCGGCAATCTTGGAGCCGTTGGCATATTCCACCAGATAGGTGCCGGCGAGAATGCCGATCGGCGCGGCGATCAGGATGGCACAGCCCGTGACCAGTACGGTGCCGTAGATTGCGTTGATCAGGCCGCCGCGAGAGCCCTGAGCCGGGATCGACATGGTGAAGACGTCAAGGTTGAGCGCCGAAACACCGCGAAAAACCAGGGTCACGAGGATTACGCTGAGAAAGAAGATACCGAGTACAGCCGCGAGAAAGCACAAGGCCATCATCACCCGGTTCTTCCCATAGCGCCTCGACACGAGATTTTGACGAATTGCATTTTCCATCGGGGTTTCCTCAGTGCGAGTCGCCGCGACCGATCATCCACCTTGCCAGCGCCAACACGCAGAAGGAAAGGATGAACAGGAGCAGGCCGAGCGCAATCAGGCTCGACAATTGCAGACCGTCGGCATCGCCGAAGTTGTTCGCGATCTGGGCGGAAATGGTGGTGGACGGCGAGATGATCGACGATTGCAGACGGCTCACCGAGCCGATGACGAAGGTCACGGCCATTGTTTCGCCAAGCGCGCGGCCGAGGCCGAGCATGATGCCGCCGACGAGGCCGCGGCGTGTATAGGGGATCAGGATGTGGCGGGCCACTTCCCATGTGGTCATGCCCATGCCGTAAGCGGATTCACGCAGCATCGGCGGTACGGTGCCGAACACGTCGCGGGCGATGGCGGTGATGAAAGGCAGGATCATGACAGCCAGAACAAGGCTTGCCGTCAACAGGCCGACGCCCGGCGCCGGCGGCTGGAACAGCAGGCCGATCACCGGCACCTGGCCGATCGTCATGATAAGGAAAGGCAGGACATAATTCTGCATCAGCGGCACGAGAATGAACAGGCCGACGATGCCGTAGATGATCGAGGGAACACCGGCCAGAAGTTCGATGGCCGTACTGATCGGGCGCCGCAGACTACCTGGGCAAAGCTCCGTCAGGAAGATCGCGATGCCGATACCCAGGGGAACAGCTATCAACATGGCGATGAGTGCGCTCACCAAGGTACCAACCACGGCCGGCACGGCACCATAGATTTCGGCGGGAGCGCTCCACTTCGTTCCCCAGAGGAACGAAAAGCCGAAGGCCTGGAAAGTCGGCAGGGCATCAATGATGAGAACCACAAGGATTGCCAGCAGCAGAAGCACGACAAGAGCAGCCGAGCCAAGCGTCATGAAATAGAAAATCCGGTCCTGCATCCGGAATTTTCTTGTAATGGCGGTGGTATCCATTGCCTGGAAGCCAGCCGTCTGAGTCGCATCAGCCATCGATTTCCCCTTGTCCCGTCATGAAAGGCGGACAGGGCAATACCCTGTCCGCCGCAACTTTTTCATTCAGCACAAATTACTTGGTGCCGAAGTCCGTCTTCCAGGACTTCTGGACGATCTCGGCAACATTCTCCGGGATCGCCAGGTAAGACAGAGCAGTCGCGTCCTTCTGACCGTGCTCGTAGGACCACTTGAAGAACTTCAGTGCCTCTTCATTCTTAGCAGCATCGGCCGGCTTCTTGTAGAGCAGAACCCAGGTCGAAGCTGCAATCGGCCAGCTCTTTTCGCCCGGCTGATTGGTGATGATCAGGTTGAAGTTCTTGGCCTTGGCCCAATCGGCGTTGGAAGCAGCAGCCTTGAACGTTTCCAGGCTCGGCTCGATAACCTTGCCGGCAGCATTCTTCATCTTCGCGAAACCGATGTGGTTGGCGACGACGTAGGAATATTCAACGTAGGAGATCGAACCAGCCGTCTGGTTGACGGTGGTGGAAACGCCTTCCGAACCCTTGGCGCCGAAGCCGACCGGCCATTCAACTGCCGTGTTCGAACCAACCTTTTCCTTCCACTCCGGCGAAACCTTCGCCAGGTAGTCGGTGAAGTTGAAGGTCGTGCCCGAGCTGTCGGCGCGATAAACGACCGAGATCGCGGTAGAAGGCAGCTTCACCTCGGGGTTCAGAGCCTTGATGGCTGCGTCGTCCCACTTGGCGATCTTGCCGAGGAAGATGTCGGCCAGCGTCTTGCCGTCGAGAACGAGTTCGCCCGGCTTTACGCCTTCGACATTATAGGAAACGACGATACCGCCGGAGATCATCGGGAACTGGGCAACGCCGTTCTTCTCGAGATCAGCGTCGCTCATCGGCTTGTCCGAAGCGCCGAATACGATGGTCTTGTCGAGGAGCTGCTTGATGCCGGCGCCCGAACCGACCGACTGATAGTTGACGACATTGTTCGTCGCAGCCTTGTAGCCTTCGGCCCACTTGGACAGAACAGGTGCGATGAAGCTCGAGCCGGCGCCCGTGATATCGGCAGCCGAGGCCGAAACGGACATAGCCGCGATAAAGCCTGCAGTCAGGTAGAGCGAACGGAGTTTCAGGTTAAGCATAGTAGACTCACTTCCTCAAGTGAATGAAAGGATGGCGAGCAGAAGATCGGCGCGAGGTCCCCATGGTAAACGAACCTCCCCACCTGAAATCTCCTGGCGACAGGAATGGCTCTAAAGACGCATTGTTTCAGTTTGATGACAGTTTAATGAAGCGGCGGTGACACAACCTGCAGCAAGCATAACGATCACAGCCGAAGCACATGGAAAGGTTCGGGCTTCCCTGAGAAAAGTCCAACTTCATGTTTTGATTCAAGAGGGTCTTCAAAGACGGATCACATAATCCTTGCGAGTCGTTTCAATGACTTCCCAGGTCCCCTTGAAGCCTGGCTTCAACACCATTCGGTCGCCGGCGCGCAAGTGAAAGACTTTGCCGTCATCTGCTGTCACAATGGAATAGCCCGAGAGAATGTGGAAGTACTCCCACTCGTCATAGACGATCCGCCACGTCCCGGGGGTCGCCTCCCAGATGCCGGCGTAGAGACCGCCCTCGGCCTCATCGAGGTTCCAGGTCCGGAAGATCGGAGCCCCCGAGACGAGCCGGTCTGCTGCCGGCGTACCCAACTCCGGCTCGACGCCGCCAATATCCAGTTGCACATAGGTGGTCACACGTGCCTCCTGCCGATTGTGTACGGCCAACAAACGATCGTCCCCGCCGCTGCTTTTCGCAGCCACGGGGACGACACAAGCATGAAACACCTGGCCATCAAAGATCGCGCTCGGCGTTTTCAGTCTTTTTCAGCCCGATCCTTAGACCTTGGCCAGCGATTGCTCGAGATCGGCAATGATATCCTTCACATCCTCGATGCCGATCGACAGGCGGACGACGTCGGGGCCGGCGCCGGCTGCGACCTTCTGCTCGTCCGTCAGCTGCTTGTGTGTCGTCGATGCGGGATGAATGACGAGCGAACGCGTGTCACCGATGTTTGCGAGGTGTGAGAAGAGCTCAAGCCCTTCCACAAGACCCTTGCCGGCCTGATAGCCCCCCTTCAGACCGAAGGTGAAGACCGAGCCGGCTCCCTTCGGCGAATAGCGCTGCTGAAGCGCATGGTTCGGATCTTCCTCGAGACCGGCATAGTTGACCCACGCCACCTTGTCCTGGCTCTTCAGCCACCGCGCAACCGCGATCGCGTTATCGGAATGACGCTGCATACGCAGCGGTAGCGTCTCGATGCCGGTCAGGATCAGGAAGGCATTGAACGGGGAGATTGCCGGGCCAAGATCGCGTAAGCCGAGAACGCGGCAGGCGATGGCGAAGGCGAAATTACCGAAGGTCGAGTGCAGAACGACGCCATTGTATTCCGGTCGCGGAGCCGACAGCATCGGATAGTTGCCCGATGCCGACCAGTCGAAGGTGCCGCCATCGACAATGATGCCGCCCATGGAATTGCCGTGACCGCCGAGGAACTTCGTCAGTGAATGGACGATGATATCGGCGCCGTGTTCCAGCGGCCGGATGAGATAGGGACTTGCCATCGTGTTGTCGACGATCAGCGGCAGGCCATGCTTGTGGGCAACGGCAGCGATCGCCGCGATATCGACGAAAGTGCCACCGGGATTGGCAAGGCTTTCGATGAAGATGCCACGGGTGCGCTCATCGATCTGCGCTTCGAAGGTGGCGGGGTCGGCCGGATCGGCCCAACGAACGCGCCAATCGAAATTCTTGAACGATTGGCCGAACTGATTGACCGAGCCGCCGTAAAGCCGCTTGGCGGCGATGAAATTGTCACCCGGCCGCATGATGGTGTGGAAGACCAGCAGCTGCGCGGCATGGCCGGAAGCAACGGCAAGTGCAGCCGTTCCGCCTTCAAGCGCCGCGACCCGCTCCTCGAGCACGGCCTGCGTCGGATTCATGATGCGCGTATAGATATTGCCGAACTGCTGCAGGCCGAAGAGGGCTGCGGCGTGATCCGCATCCTGGAAGACGAAGGACGTGGTCTGGTAGATCGGCGTCGTTCGCGCGCCTGTCGTGGGATCCGGCTGCGCGCCCGCGTGGATTGCGAGCGTGTCGAAGCCTGGGTTGTTTGTTGGCATGATATTTCCTCCCGCCAGATTCTCTTTGCGATGGAGGGATCATAACGGGCGCGACACGAAAGTTAACCGCGAACTTTGCCGCGGGCTTCAACTCACGGAAAAAACTTGCCATCTTTCAGCAAGATCGCGCGATAAACTGCCGCGTCGGATCAGGCGACCAGCCGCGGATATTCGATGGCCGGGCAGCGATCCATGACGACCCTGACGCCCGCGGCCTCGGCTCTGGCCGCCGCTGCGTCGTCACGTACACCAAGCTGTCCCCAGATCACCGGCGGACGGGGATCTATCATGATGGTTTCCTCGACCACCGACCGTAGATATTCCGGCGCCCGAAAAACATCGACCATATCCACAGGCTCAGGGATGTCGGCCAGATGCGCATAGACCCACTGCCCGAGGATCTCCTTGCCGGCCTGCCCCGGGTTGACGGGGATGACGCGGTAGCCCCTGTTCAGCAGGTAGGCCATCACGCCATTGCTCGGCCGCGCGGGGTTTGGCGATGCGCCAAGGAGCGCAATGGTTCTGACGGATAAAAGGATATCGGCGATATAGGAATCGTCGTAACTATCGTGGTTCATCACGAAGCCTCCCTGGGCGATCAAACTTGCGTTTTTGCCGCAAATACGGAAACCGCAACTGCGATTTCCGCGTATATATTACATTATAACAATTTCTGGGAGGATTAACCCCATGAAAAAGATCGCTCTCCTGGGCCTGCTGATTGTCTCGGCTTCCACACCGGCACTGGCGATTTCCCGCTATAACTCCATGTCGATGACCTGCGCCGAAGCCAAGGCGGTCATCAATCGCGAGCGGGCTGTCATCATGCGTTACCCGGCCAAAAGAACGCCCAGGATGACGCTCTACGATCGTTATGTCGCAGACAGCGGCGCTTGCGATCTCGGCTACTATGCCGACCAGGACTATCTGCCCACAAAGGACCGAGCCTCCTGCCCCGTCTACATATGCCGGCCGGCAACAGATCTCGATGACGATGATTTGATTTTCCGGCGATGATCGTGGTGCGCTAGGTTTGGGCTCGCAATCGGTTGCCCAGCTAAATACGACCACTGATTGTCCTCAACCAGGATCGTGGCCATTCCAACGACCGCGCGGGCATTGTCATATGCTTCGCTTGGACATGTTTTTGGACGCGCTTCCACAGGTTTTGCCGGCGCGGGCGGACATGTTCTTCTGAAATACGACCTTTGTTCTCCATTCATTCACTTCAAATTCAGAATAAGCTAATACAAAGATTACATAGCAGGAGATCGGCCGCCTGCAAAGAAGATGCACGGCGCCCCGATCTTTCCGATCGATTATTTTTGGAACCTGCGCAATTTCGCACGCAACGAATCATCTTGAAATTCGGTTTGTACTTCAAACCGAGGCGCTCATTCGTCTGATCGTCGCGGATCTGACCAAAGAGGTCACCTGTAATAGTTTACAGTATTTGAAATTTTTTCCACTATACTCGAGGGCGCCTCAATTATAACGAGAAGAAATCATGACGGTATCAACCGGAAGATCATACATGACCGACGGGCCCCCATGCAACAGAGCGCCCCGCGCTGATGGCCTTAGGTGAAAAAACGCTAATTCTACCCATGCGTTCACATGGCATGCGATGTTTGTTCGCGATTCATACTACAATAATTTAGTTAAACATAATATACGCAGCGATTATTGGAACATAGAGAGAACAACTCCGCGACCGATCTTTTTCAGGAGCATCGTCGCAGGAAGCAGGGCCACCGGCTAGCATTCTCGTTGCTTTTTGATGCGTTGAGGATCATATGGGAACCTCACTCCCACAAAATACCAAGTTTTTGCGTCCCTTCCCCTGATTTCCGAGGTTTTCGTGTCTCTCGACGTTATCGCCCTTGTCCTCTTCGGCGCGCTGCTGCACGCGACATGGAATGCGATCATCAAAGCCGGGACCGACAAGTCTCTCGACGCTGCGCTTGTCTCAGCGGGCGGAGCCGTCGCCGCCCTACCCCTGCTGCCGTTCCTGCCGCTGCCCGCCTCCTCGGCCTGGCCGTTCATCGCCGCTTCGGCGATCCTGCAATTTGCCTATTTCCAGCTCGTCGCGGCCGCGTATCGCGCTGGCGACATCGGCCTCGTCTATCCGCTGATGCGCGGCGTGGCGCCCCTCATCATCGTCTCGACAAGCAGCTTTATCCTGAAGGAAACGCTTTCGGGCGGCGCCCTGATCGGCACGATGACGATCTGCACCGGCATACTGACCCTGGCGTTCGAGGCGCGAAAGGGCGGCCGGCGGGCAATCCTGCTTGCCCTTTCCAACGCCGTGGTCATCGCGACCTACACCTATGTCGACGGCATCGGCGCCCGGATTTCAGGCAACTCAATATCCTATACGCTGTGGATGTCGCTTCTGCCGCCCGTCCTCCTGTTTGCGTGGGCGGTCTCGCAACGCGGCGCCAATGCCGTCGCCGCCCATATCCGCTATAACTGGTGGCGCGGGCTTGTCGGCGGCGGCGGTTCGATCGCCTCCTACGGTATCGCCTTGTGGGCCATGACCAAGGCGCCGGTCGCCATGGTCGCGGCCTTGCGCGAGACATCGATCCTCTTTGCTCTGGTCATTTCCGTCCTCTTTTTGAAAGAGCGCTCCAGCATCTGGCGCTACATCGCCGGCGCGATTATTGCCGCAGGTGTCCTTGTTTTACGACTAGGCTGAGCCTCGAAATATGTGGTGTCAAAATACCACCAAAATAAGCCATTGATTTTTATAGGCATTTTCTACGAACACTCAAGACGACAATATTGACGGAGCGTCACATTCCCTCTATAAGCCGCCACAGATCGCAGCCTTTCCGGGCTGCTTTCTTTTTGGCACGCATTTAGCACGCCAAACCAAGCAACAAGAAACGCCCTAACGCCTTCGGGCCAAAGGGTCTCAAAAGAGAGTATGCAACATGGCAACCTTCTCCCAGAAGCCTGCAGAGGTGGAGAAGAAGTGGGTTCTCATCGACGCCGAAGGGCTTGTCGTTGGCCGTCTCGCTTCTATCATCGCAATGCGTCTGCGCGGCAAGCATAAGGCTACCTTCACGCCGCACGTCGACGACGGCGACAACGTCATCGTTATCAATGCCGACAAGGTCGTCTTTACCGGCAAGAAGTACGAAGACAAGGTTTACTACTGGCACACCGGTTATGCCGGCGGCATCAAGGAGCGTACCGCTCGTCAGATCATCGAAGGCCGCTTCCCGGAGCGCGTCGTTGAGAAGGCTGTCGAACGCATGGTTCCGCGCGGCCCGCTCGGCCGTCGCCAGATGAAGAACCTGCGCGTCTACGCCGGCTCCAACCATCCCCATGAAGCCCAGCAGCCCGTCGTCCTCGACGTCGCCAAGCTGAACAAGAAGAACGTAAGGAGCGCCTGATAATGGCTGATCTCTCTTCCCTGAAGGATCTCGGCACGGTATCGGAAGCAGCTGCTGCTCCGGTTCACGTCCGCAAGGTCGATTCGCTCGGCCGCTCCTATGCGACCGGCAAGCGCAAGGACGCTGTCGCCCGCGTATGGGTCAAGGCCGGCTCCGGCAAGATCATCGTCAACGGCAAGGACTACACGGCTTATTTCGCCCGTCCGGTTCTGCAGATGATCCTGCGTCAGCCGATTGTCGCTGCTGCCCGTGACGGCCAGTTCGACATCGTTGCAACTGTTGCTGGCGGCGGTCTCTCCGGCCAGGCCGGTGCTGTTCGCCACGGTCTGTCCAAGGCCCTCACCTACTTCGAACCGGGCCTGCGCTCGGTCCTGAAGAAGGGCGGCTTCCTGACCCGCGACAGCCGCGTCGTCGAACGCAAGAAGTACGGTCGTGCAAAGGCACGCCGTTCGTTCCAGTTCTCCAAGCGTTAATCGCTTGCCCGAGACGGGATTTTGGAGAGGCCGGGGTTTCCCCGGCCTTTTTTCTTTTGGCTATAGCGGCATGGTGTAGATCCGCCGGGCAAGACACGCCATTTTATGGCAGACTTGCATTGCAGATGCCGAGGATTGCAATGGCCAAAATCATCCTGACATTCCTGTTGATGCTCGCCAGCGTCTCGCCTGCACTTTGCGACGACGCCAGGCAGCCGCCAGCTACCGACAAGGCAGCCGATATGCAGAGCATGAAGGATTTTCTTCAGGCGAACCCGGATTGTGTCGAATTTACCGACAACTGCTCCTACTGTCGCGTGACGGATGGACAGGCCGCATGTTCGACGCCACAGATCGTCTGCGTGAAAAAACCGTATCAATGCAGCATTCGATCAGGCAAATAGTTGCCGACCCCCTGGCTTGCGATTCCAAGCCAAATCCCGAATCTGACTACACCCGGAGGGATATGATGAGTACCAGCAATTCATCGCGTTTCGCAGCCACTCCCGAGCCGCCCTATTACATCGTCACCTTCGCTTCGATCCGCACAGAAGGCGACAATGGCTATGGCGCCATGGGAGATCGCATGGAAAAGCTCGCCCTGGAGCAGGACGGCTGTCTCGGGCTCGAAAGTGCAAGAGGCGCCGATGGTTTCGGCATCACCAACTCCTTCTGGCGGGACGAGCAAAGCATTCTTGCCTGGAAGAACGTGGTGTCGCACCTTGCCGCACAGAAACTTGGCCGCGAGCGCTGGTACGAGCAATATAAGGTTCGCATAGGACGGGTAGAACGGGCCTATGATTTCCAGGCGAGCAAAGGAGATACCCTTGCCGAGCACGTCGATTGATCACGCCTTCACTGCGAACAGTCTGACCTCGGCCGCCGGCGATCCAACCTTTGCCGGCGCACTCTCCTTCATGCGTCGCCGCTTCACCAAGTCGCTCGAGGGCGTCGATGCCGTCGTCTGGGGTATTCCCTTCGATGCCGCGACATCCAACCGGCCGGGAACGCGCTTCGGGCCGCAGGCCATCCGGCGCGCCTCGGCTATCTTCGACAACGATCCGCAGTACCCCTTCAACCGCGACCTGTTCGCCGAGATGGCCGTCATAGATTATGGCGATTGCCTGCTCGATTACGGCAATCATCAGGACACGCCGGTGGCGATCGAGCGCCAGGCAACCGATATTCTCGACAGCGGCGCCTTCATGCTGACGCTCGGCGGCGATCATTTCGTCACCTGGCCCCTCCTGAAAGCGCATGCGGCAAAGCACGGGCCGCTGGCGCTTGTGCAGTTCGATGCCCATCAGGATACATGGTTCGACGACGGCAAGCGCATCGACCACGGCTCCTTCGTCGCCCGCGCGGTGCGCGACGGCCTGATCGACCCGGACCGCTCTATTCAGATCGGCATCCGCACGCACGCGCCGGACGATTTCGGCATCCATGTTCTCTATGGCCATCAGGTCGAAGACATGAGTGCGGCCGACATCGCCTCGGCGATCATCTCGCATACCAAGGGCGCTCCGGCCTATCTCACTTTCGATATCGACTGCCTCGATCCGGCTTATGCGCCGGGCACAGGAACGCCGGTTGCCGGGGGACCGTCCAGCGCGAAGATCCTCTCGAGCTTGCAGCGGCTGCATCAACTCGATATCCGCGGCGCCGACGTGGTCGAAGTCTCGCCGGCCTACGACCATGCCGATATTACCGCCATTGCGGGGGCAACGGTGGCGATGTATATGCTCGGGCTTCATGCTGAAAGGCGTGCGGCCGGACGCTAAAGTCCGGCTGTTATCATATTGAATCAACTCCATGGCAAACTGAGTCTGGAAACACTCTTAACCTACTGAAAGAGAAGGAATAACATGGCACCGAAGATCTTCATCGATGGCGAACACGGAACCACGGGCTTGCAAATCCGCACGCGCATGGCCGACCGCCGCGACGTCGAGCTTCTGTCCATTCCTGAAGCCGAGCGCCGCAATGCTGCAATGCGCGAGGACATGCTGAACAGCGCCGATGTCGCCATTCTCTGCCTTCCCGACGATGCGTCGAAGGAAGCGGTGAAAATGGTGGCGGGCAACAATAATGTCCGTATCATCGACACCTCGACGGCGTTCCGCATCCATCCCGACTGGGCCTATGGCTTTGCCGAAATGGACAGCAATCAGGGCCGGAAGATCAAGGATGCGCGTTTTGTCGCCAATCCGGGCTGCTACCCCACGGGCGCAATCGGCCTCATCCGTCCGCTGCGCGCCGCAGGCATCCTACCGGCCGGCTATCCCGTGACGGTCAATGCCGTCTCCGGTTATACCGGCGGCGGCAAGCAGATGATTGCCCAGATGGAAGACGCGGATCATCCGGATGCGATCAGCGCACCGCATTTCCTCTACGGCCTGCCGCTGACCCACAAGCATGTCCCCGAGATGACGACGCATGGGCTGCTCGATCGCGCGCCGATCTTCTCGCCGTCCGTCGGCCGCTTCCCGCAGGGCATGATCGTGCAGGTGCCGCTTCATCTCGATGACCTGGCGGAAGGCGCGACGCTGGAGAGCATCCATGCGGCGCTCACCAACCACTATGCCGGTCAGGATGTCGTCGAGGTCGTCTCCCTCGATGAAAGCCGTGCGCTGTCGCGCATCAATGCCGTCGAGCTCGCCGGCAAGGACACGATGAAGCTCTTCGTCTTCGGTACGCCGGGCGCAACTCAGGTCAATCTGGTCGCGCTGCTCGACAATCTCGGCAAGGGCGCCTCCGGTGCTGCCGTTCAGAACATGGATCTGATGCTGGGCGCCTGAGCCCGGCACACAAGCGAATATTCAGCAAACCCGGTCGATCACCCTCCGAGGGATAGATTGGCCGGGCTTATTGCTGGGCTGATACCTTCGTCGATTCGGCACATTTTAGTGCCCGCAGCCACAATTCTGCCTTCCAGCTAAATTAGCAGACGCCACACGAAAAATTGATCTACCGTGATGCGGCGCGACCTATTGTCGGCCGGATTCACCGTTTAACGGCTTCACGGGCCGAGATGAATTGGACGTTAAACGCATCCCTTTTTCAATGAATATCCAAGAATGAGCCAGCGTAAAGGAATTGGTTACCATAATTCGGCATGCTTCCAGACAGTCGGCAATGTGGTGGTCAGACGCGAATTCCGCGTCGAGGCGCGTGTGCATCTGTGAGCCGGCATAGTGTCTGTGTAGTTTGGATAATGAGTATCATGGCGTTTGTCACCGAAGGCTTCGGTAACTTCAATTCGCGCTCCGGCTACGCCCCGCGCCTGAAAAAATCCTTCAACATCCGTCCCGGCACATTGGCCACCGGCGTCGCCGTGGTGGCCTTCGCCTGGGTGGCCGCGACGCTGGTGACCACCCAGTCGATGATGTTGTCCCTCCCCGGAGCGACGACGACAACCAACGACTTTCTGACCCCACGAGCGTCAGCCTTCATCGTGCCGCAGAACCCCATGGCACGCCCTGCCCGACTTTCCAGCCAGGTCGCATCCCTGAACGGACAAAACCGCTTCGCCAGTGCCCCCGCAAATGGGACGACCTATGCGACCGCAGGGAGCGATGTTCAGACCGGGACCGCCAGCAGAGACGCCATTCGTTCGCAACTGGCCAGCGCTTTGACGCAACAGGCGTCCCAGATCAAGCTGGAGCAAAGCGCGGCTGCCAGCATCAAGAGCGGCCGCATCGAAGTCGCCGCTGCCTCACCCGAAACGATCGACCGTCTGCGCAAGGTGATCGCCATCAACTTCGCCACCGCTGTGCAGTCGCTGGCGCAAGTGAAATATGCCGCCGCCTCGATCCCGTTGGCAGGCCCGGCACAGAAGGCCGTTCAGCCGCTTGCGGTTGCTTCGGCAGCGCCCGCAGCCCTGCCGGCAATTGCGGAAGCGACGCCGCTACCGGCCAAGGATGCCGATATCGCGATGACGCAAGCGGTGCTGAGCGTCGTGCCGATGGCCCGCCCTGCCCGCGAGGAGGAAATGCGGCGGTCTAACACTCCGGCCGCGGCCGCCGTCGCCAAGGCAACCGTCAAGGATACGCCCACACAGCCGCCGGCACGGCTTCTGGCCTATGCAGATCCGGACGACAGCTCCGTGCGCAAGGCCAAGCCCTTCATCAATCCCTTTGCCGCCATCAGCCCCGGCGGCGGTACGGCAATCTACGATATCGAAGCGAAGACGGTCTATCTTCCAAGCGGCGAACGCCTGGAGGCGCATTCCGGCCTCGGCCACATGCGTGACAATCCCCGCTATGTGGACCGCAAGAACACCGGCCCGACGCCGCCTGAGACCTATAAGCTGACCTATCGGGAAAGCCTGTTCCATGGCGTTCAGGCGCTGCGCCTGACACCCACAGGCGGCGGCCGCGTCTATGGCCGCGACGGCTTGCTGGCGCATACGTACATGCTCAGAGGCGGCCGTGCGGAATCGAACGGCTGCGTGGTCTTCAAGGACTACAGTCGCTTCCTCGCGGCCTTCAAGCGCGGTGAAATCAAGCACTTGAAAGTCGTGTCGCGGATGTCGTCGGCAGCAAGCGTCGCGTCAGCCCGCTAGGGCGCCGTGCATCCTTTCGGATGCACAAGGCTAGTTCTATGTCTTTTGCTCTACGGCATCAGGCTTTCCGAAAATCTGAAACGATCTTCGGAAAGCCCTGTCTCTTATACACATCTGACGCTGCCGACGACGTGTCGTGGGGGTTGGTGGGGGGGGGGGGCGGGGGATGGAAAAAGGGGGGGGGGGGGGGGGGGGGGGGGGGGGGGGGGGGGGGGGGGGGGGGGGGGGGGGGGGGGGGGGGG